>DATFQZ010000057.1:0-3666 GCA_035263765.1 Candidatus Angelobacter sp.
GCGCAGGTGTTCAAAGAAAAGGGGACCAGCGTGCATTACCACGTGGGTACGATGATCGAGCTGCCCCGTGCCTGCGTTGTGGCCGACGAAATCGCCAAGGACGCCGAGTTTTTCAGCTTCGGCACCAATGACCTGACGCAAACCACGTACGGTTTCTCGCGCGACGATATCGGCACCTTCCTTCCCGCTTACGTCGAGCGCGGCATTCTCAAGAACGATCCGTTTTCGAGCATTGACCAGAAAGGCGTCGGCTACCTGGTGGAACTGGGTGTGGCCCGAGGCCGCAAGACGCGGCCTGACCTTGAGCTGGGTATCTGTGGCGAGCATGGCGGCGATCCTGAGTCCGTGGCTTACTGCCACCGGATCGGACTGACGTATGTTTCCTGCTCTCCCTTCCGCGTGCTGACGGCGCGCCTGGCCGCGGCACAAGCCGCAGCGTCAGACAAGCTGAAGGGCGAAGGCGGGCGGACGAAGTAAGCAGCTCGCCAGCGTACATTTCTGTTCGCGGCTGGATCCCTCCAGCCGCGAATTTCATTTTTGCATCCCCCCAAGATCTTCGGGGTCCCTACCGTAGTTTCCCCAATGCCGTCCGCCGTCTCCCGTCGCTAATCTAAGAAAAGAGAAGTTCACAAGTGCGCTGCCGCTCGTCGCGAATCGTGAGGGGAAAATATGCGGAAGTGTCTGGATTTAATCCTTAGGAATACTCTTATATGCTGCACGTTGTTCTTTGCCGGCGCGCAGCTTTGTTCTGGTGCGCAGGTTCAGAGTGTGCCAAGCCAGCAGGCGCCGCCGGCCGTAAGCGGACCATCTGCGAACCAGCCCTCGGCACCCGCCCCGCAAGACGTTGGCTGGCCACGCATGATTGAGAAGGACGGCGCCAAGCTGATTTACTACCAGCCGCAGATTGACGAGTGGAAAGATTACAAGAAATTATCCGGACGGATGGCTTTTGCGCTCACGCCCGCGGGCGGCAAAGAGGTGATGGGTGTAGCTTCCCTGCAGGCCGACACCAAAGTGGACAAAGAGACGCGAACTGCGTATATCAATGACCTCGACGTCAAGAGCGTCCGCTTTCCTTCTCTCGATCCCCAAGCCGCAAAGCCCCTGGAAGAGTTGTTCAAGAAGCTGGTCCCTGAAAATGGTGAGCCCATTTCTGTTGATCGCCTGTTAGCCGATCTGGATAAGGGCAAAACGCAAGTTCGCACCGTGGCCTTGGACAACGATCCGCCCAAGATCTTCTTCAGCGCCACCCCGGCCGTCCTGCTGATGGTGGACGGTAAACCAGTGCTCTCGCCGATCGAGAAGACGGAGTTGGAATTTGTGGTGAACACGAATTGGAATCTGTTCTTCGACAAGTCTGAGAAGAAGTACTACCTGCTCGTCGAACGGCAGTGGCTGACAGCCCCGGACGTGAGCGGCCCCTGGACGGTAACTCAAACCCTTCCCAAGGATATGTCCAAGCTGCCTGAGAAGCAGAACTGGGAGGACGTCAAGAAGATGGTGCCGCCACCACCCCCATCCGGCACCGTACCAAAAATCTTCTTCAACGACGGCCCGGCTGAATTAATTCTTACTCGTGGCACTGCCGTGTATACCAAGATTCCAAAGACGAACCTGTTCTACGTGACGAATACAGACAACGACGTCTTCCTCTACGACAAGCAGACGCAGAAAGACTTCTACGTCCTGTTGTCCGGCCGCTGGTTCCGCGCGAAAGCTCTGGGCGGACCATGGACGTTCGCGAGCGACAGCCTGCCAGAGGATTTTGCCAAGATTCCGCGCAATTCACCGAAGGCCCATGTGCTGGCGTCAGTGCCCGGCACCGTAGAGGCCGCCGATGCCGTGATGCTGGCGCAGATCCCAACCACTGCCATCATCAACAAGGCTGAAGCGGAAGCTAAAGTCAACGTGGCTTATGATGGAAGCCCACAGTTCAAGCCGATTGAAGGCACTTCGCTCCAATACGCCACGAACACCGAAGACAAGGTGATCAAGGTCGGTGATCTTTACTATCTGGTGTTTCAGGGTGTGTGGTTCATGTCCACCACGCCCACAGGTCCATGGAAGACGGCGGACTCGGTCCCCAAGGAGGTCTACAGCATTCCGCCCAGCTCGCCGGTCTATAACGTGACCTACGTGACGCAGACCAACCCAACAGAAACCACGGTGGAGTCGAGCTACACCGGGGGATATCTGGGGATGTTTGCGGTCGGCATGGCCACGGGCGCCGTGTTGGCTTACGGGACGGGCTACTACTATCCGCCTTATGTTTACTGGGGCGGTGGGGTGCCTATCTACCGGGCTTACCCCTACAGCTACGGCGTGGGCTATCGTGGCTATTATGGTGGGTATTATGGGGGTTACGGGTACGGCACTTACGGCGCAAGCCGCGCAGCTTATGGTCCCTACGGTGCGGCAGGTGCCACCGCGAGGTACAACTCGAATACGGGAACTTACAGCCGGGCCGGCACGGCGCAAGGCGCCTACGGATCAAGGTCTGTCGGTTCTGCTTACAATCCCTCGACCGGGGCCCGAGGCGTCACCCGGCAAAGCAGCAACGCTTATGCGCAATGGGGAGGCTCGGCGGCGGTGCGCGGCGACCAGTGGGCCCGTACCGGACACGTCAGCACAGATCAAGGAACCCTGGGTGGAGTGCGATCGTCGGCCGGCTCGGCTGTTGGTGTAGGTGGAGAGAATGGGCGCGCGGTCAAGTCCCGCGACAACGTCTATGCCGGCAACGACGGAAATGTCTACCGCAAAAACTCCAACGGGAGCTGGAGTCAATACAACAACGGCCAGTGGAACCAGGTGAATTCGAACGCCCGGGAACAGGCCTCGCAGCGTGCCCAAGACCGAGCGGGCCAGCTTCCCCAGGGCGACCGCAGTCAGGCCTCGCAAAGAGTCCAGGACCGCACGAGCGGACAAGGGGCCAGCCAGCTTCCCCAGGGTGACCGTGCGCAAGCCTCGCAGAACATTCAAGAGCGATCAGGGGGACAGCAGAGGACCAACATCTCGCGCGACACCCAGCAGGGACTCAACAGCGCCGCGCAATCGCGCCAGCGAGGGCAAGCGCAGACCCAACAGTTCCAGAGATCGCAGCGTTCCAGCGGTGGGGCGCGCTCTGGCGGCATGCGGTCGGGAGGTCGCGGAGGCGGACGGAGAAGGTAGTTGCATCTGAAATCCCGAATCGCGAAGCGGTGAGGGATCCCTATAGTCAGATTCGTTTCATGGGGTCAACCTCATGAGGCCAATCAACCAAAGCCGGACTAACAGAAGATCGCGCCCGAAGTGCCTTCGCAGAGGGTAGGGACCCCTCGCTCCGCTCGGGATTTCAGAGAGCTACTGAACTTTCTGTAGTCTCTCAATCAGCTTCTGCGCCAGGTTATCTTCTGATTCCGACCACAGCACGCGGCCGCTGATGCCGCAATTCTTTTCGACCGCAGTGGTGAAGGTCACCAGCTTGTGCACGTTGGCCTTCACGCGCCGCTCCACCGATTCCGTGAACTCGATGGCCTCATAGAGAAACGGAGTGTCGAGCCCAAAATCAGCCTGCACATGGCCGTTCTGCTGGTAGGTGGCGTCTTCGAATTTGGCGCCGAAGGCGGTGAACTTCACTGGTTGCGGCTGCAGTTCCCACGTGACATCGAGATCGCCCTCCTGGACGGG
>DATFQZ010000058.1:0-6858 GCA_035263765.1 Candidatus Angelobacter sp.
AGATCGCACCCACGCCCATGTCGGCTCCGCCGCCATCGCCACAGAAGGCAATGACGTTAATCGGTTCCTGCTTCATCTTGCCTTTGCGCATCAGCGCCTTCAGCGCCGCTGCGGCGCCGAGCGCGGCCGAGCCGCTGCTGCCCAGCTGGGTATGCATCCATGGCACTACCCAGGACGTGCTGTAATACGTGGTGTTGGCCACGTACATGCACCCGGTGCTGCCGAGCACGATCGTCCGTGGACCGGCGGCCTTGGCCATGAGCTTCATCAGCAGCGCCGACTCGCACCCCTGGCACGTCCGGTGTCCGGACGTGAAAAATTCTTCGAGCGGCAGTTTCTTGACGGACTTGAAAGGATCAAGCTTCTGCGTAGGATCAATCTGTACAAAAGATGACATGGGTGCCTCTTATCCTTTCTGATGCGCATGAGCGCATCAGCGAAAAAGTTATTCGTGCAGTGGCTTATTCACGTAGACCAATCCACTGCGTAAGCGGCTGCTGTTTCCCGGCGGCCGCCTGATAAACCGACTCCGTGACCTTTTCCACGTCGGGGACCGTGACTTCGCGTCCACCGAGACCGGCGATAAATCCCAAAACCGGCGGCTTCGCGCCTGGCGATGAGTACAGCGCAGTGCGCACTTCGTTGGTGACCACGCCGCTGTTGTAAGGCGAACCGAACGAGTAGTCGCGGTCGATCACGCCCACAGCCTTAAAGCGGCTCAGGCACTTGGCCAGCTCTTCGGCGGCAAACGGACGGAACCAACGGATGCGCACGAACCCGACTTTCTTGCCGGCGTCGCGCATCTTGCGAATGGCCACCTTCACCGGCGTGGAGAGTGTGCCCATGCCCATCAGGACCACGTCGGCGTCCGCCGTCATGTATTCCTCGAAGAACGGGTTGCCGTAAGAACGGCCGAAAATACGCTCGAAGTCGGCGTACGCTTCCTTGAGCACGCTGTAGCTGCGCTCCATGGCCGCGTAGTTCTGGCGCCGGATTTCCATCACCCAGTCCTCATTGCCCTGCGGGGCCACGGTGATGGGATTGTCAGGATGCAGCAACAGTTCTTTGCGGTCGTAGCGCGGCAGGAATTGGTTCACCTTTTCCTGACTCGGAATCTTTACGAGTGCCTGGGAGTGAGTGAGAAATGCTCCGTCGCAACTGATGGCGCACGGCAGGAATATCCTGCGGTCCTCGGCCACGCGGTAAGCGATCAGCGCGGTATCCAAGGCTTCCTGGGCGCTGTCGACCCACACCAGTTGCCAGCCCAGATCGCGTACGGCAAGCGCGTCGTTGTGTTCCACGCCGAACGCGCCAGGATCGTCAAGCGCGCGGTTGCCCACCATGGCCACCATGGGGATGCGCAACGCCGGCGTGACCGTGAGCGCTTCCATAGCGTACATCCAGCCTACGCCGCTGGAGCCGCAGAAAACGCGGGCGCCGCAGGCCGAAGCGTGTTTCACGATTTCGAACTGGGAATGCTCGCCTTCCGCCACGATGTATTCGCAGTCCAGCTCGCCGTTGGCCACCAGCTTGCACACGTACTGCATGACCGTGTCATAAGGCCGGATCGGATAAGCGGTGACCACGTCGACATCGGCCAGCTTGCAAGCCACGGCAATGGCTTCGCTGCCGGTGATTAACGCTGTCTCTTCAGTCTGTTTTCCGTGTTGCTCGTCTACAACTGCGGCCATCTGCGCCATGGTTAACTCCCTTCCCAATCCTTAGTTATCCCTTGCGGGCGATCTCCAACATTTCCGGTACTTGCTCTTCGTACTGGCCGACGTAACGGAAACCGTGCGACCGCTCTCCGCGCGATTTGATCTTGTCTTGCAGCCAGGCTTCGTAACCTTTCTTGTCATTTCTCCAGGCTTCCCACTGGCTTGCGTTGTCTTTGAATTCGGTCTCGTTGACCATGGTGACGCATTCCTTCACGGGGCAAACGGCCTCGCACACGCCGCAACCGCAGCAGGCTTGCATGTTGGCGTCGTACAGGCCTTCCGGCGTCACGTCAAAACAGGAGTCCGGGCACTGCAGCCAGCACAGCGTGCATTTGATACAGGTGTCGAAATTTACCACCGGGCGCATCGTGCGAGTCGTGTACTTCTTGAACGTGGGGTTGCGGTCCGGACGGTAACCGCCTTCAGCACGCGTGGTTGGATCTTCAACCGCCTTACCTTGGGGAATGCTGGGGATGGCAATGCCTTCGCCCATCTCATGCCACTTGGGCAAGTCGAACTTGTACGGTGTTTCCGGATTCCCCTGGTTCGGCTGGACGGAGACCAGCGACGTCGTTTCGTGAGCCTTGGCCGCCGAAGCCGTCTTCACCTGGTCTTTCCATTCATCCATGATGGTGGCCTGGACTGATTTCAGGCTGAAGAGCTCAGGCAGGATCTTGGAAATCATTCCCAGGATGCGGACGTCGGTGTGGTCATCTTTATAAACCCACAAACCGGAGAAGCTGGGGATACCCTTGAGAATGGCCAGATTGTACGGTTGGTCCTTTCTGTGACACATGCCGATAACCGTTTCCGGGGTTTCCCGGGAGGTTACGATCAGCGTACCGCCAGGCTTGAGCAGGCGATTGACGGGCTGCAATCCGTACCATGCCCAGGATTCCACGCCCTTGCACAGCGTGTCGTCCACCGAAATGGTGATGTCCACTTCCTTGGGCTCGTACTTGGCCATGCCTTCTTCGAGCGTGATATCGTCGGTTGCAACGATGGCGAAATTCTTGGCGGGGATGCCGTTGCGCTCCGGGCTGTCGCCATAGCGGCCAAAGGAAATGCCGGGCTTGCCCTCCTTGTGCGCCGCCAGCACGATGGAGCGGCTGATGTTCTTGGCCAGGGTCTTCTGGTAAATCCCACGATAGATAATTTCAATAGCAAACAACCGGCCCATAGGAAAAGCCTCCGTTTTTCTGTTAGAGCTTGCCGAACACCATCTCTTCAACCTCGTTCAAGTGCTGGAGCATAGCCGCCTCCGCGGTTACGCCGTCATGCCGTTTGATGGCGGAAAGAATCTTGCGGTGCCCGGCCAGCGACTTCTGCGGCCGTCCCGCAGACTGCAGGGACCGCGACCGCGTCTCCCGCAAAAGGTCCATCACTACGTCCATCACTTTCACTACCACGCTATTGCCAGACGCCAAGGCAATGGCGTAGTGAAACTCCGAATCCTCTTCCACCGCCAGCTGGCCGCCTCGCACTTTCGCGTCTTGCCGGCGCAGGATCTCTTCCATCCGGCGGATTTCCTCCGCCGATCCGTGCGTGGCTGCGCGCGCCGCCATCGGCGGTTCCAGCATCTTGCGGAAATCCAGCAGCTCGCCCACCAGCTGCCGCTTGTGCGCAATCACGTTGGTCAGCGGGCTGACCAACGCTTCGTGCGACACTTCCCGCACCACCGTGCCTGCGCCCTGTCGTGGCTCTACCAGCCCGACCATCTCCAGGCGACGAATGGCGTCGCGAATGGAGCTGCGGCTCACGCCTAACATCTCCGCCAGTTCACGCTCGGCGGGAAGTTTGTCGCCAGGATTCAGCTTTTTCAGGATGACTTGCTCAATCTGCTTGGCGACTTCCTCGTGAACCCGCTGCTTTCGGATCGCCTCAAATTCGGGCTTGACGACAGACTGCAAATTTTTCGCCTCTGCTAAGAAGTGGTCCGTTAACCGGACCAGAATTATAGTCAGTCTATGCCCCCCGTCAAGTACTTTCAACCCCCGAACTCTGCAAAGATTCTGGGGTTGCACCACTTCCGGTGCAAGGGTGCGGGAGTTCATCGGAGAACAAAACTAGCCGACCGCCTCAGACGGCGACTCCCGACACCAGACAGCTCGCAGTTGCCATTCAGAACAGTGGGAGAACCGGGACCCGCGAACCGGCCAGCCACATAGCGCGCTGGTTGAACAGGCGGACCTTCCTCGGCCAACCAAAAATGAGTTGCTTTACTGTCTAGGCTCGTATATCCTCCCACGCCTGGAACCCTGACGTGGAACTTGCACTCAATCTCGTCTGGTTGGTTCTGGCAGTCGTTTCTTTCCTGCTCTGGGGAATCCCTGCGCTTTCCAACAAGCGCAGGAGCAGCAATTTTGCTGCTTTTGCCGCGCTGCTCTGCATCCTCTGCTTCCTGTTCCCCGTTATTTCGATAAGCGACGATTTGAACAGCAGCCCGGCTCTTTGCGAGACCAGCAAATCGAAAAGAAGTGTATCCTCTGACGACTCGAACGGCGCTCGCTTGCTCTCTGAACTAGTACTGCCATCCCACCCGGGGATCGCTGTGGGGCAAATGGCGCACCTTCTGGCTGAGGCTGCTCCTTCACCGGAGCAAGTTTGGTTCAACCTCGATCGCCGGCCTCCACCGCAGCGCTTTTAGCCGAGCGCGTTCACGCGCATCTGTCCAACCCATTTGTTTGAGCTGTTCCGCATCTTTTTCGTCTGCGTTGTATCGGCTGGTCTATCAGGGCTCATCCCAAGTGAACGTTTCTCGGGACCCCGCCGGCCGCAGGGCCCCAAGAAGGAAATGGTCTGGTTTTCGAACCAGAGTGGCCTATGTTTTTGGTTGTTTCAAGGCGACGTCCAGGTCTTTCCCGCAACGACGGGAGAGGCCGCCTTCTTCTTTGCTTCGCAAATCATCCATGGGAAAGGAAAAACCATGTACTCGCTCATGAAACGCCTTCTGCTTATATCGCTTCTGATCATGCCGGGGTTGTTCGCCGGCGCTCAGACTGCCGAGTCCGTCGGTAAGCCGGCCGATTCCGCTTCCGGCAACGCCACCAAGCAGGAAGTCGAGCAGTTGCGACAGGAAGTGTTGGAACAGCGGCAAACCATCGAGCAACTAAAAGCGATGGTTCAGCAGCTAGTAGACGCCAAATCTCAGCAATCCGCACCGGCCTCAGCTGAGGGAGACCGCACCGTTGCCGCGCCGGCCGGCGCCGAGCCCCAGGTGGTGAACACCACGCTGGTTCAGGGCGGAGCACAAGCGACTCAAAAACCTGCTGACAAGAAAGAGAGCGGCCCGCCGATCACCGCGGGGTGGACCGGGGAGCACTTCTTTATCCGCAGCGCCGACGGCAAGTTCCAACTGCAGCCGTACGGCTACTTGCAAACTGACTATCGCGCCTACAACGGCGACGGAGCCCCGGCGAACACGTTCGTGATTCGGCGTGCGCGTTTTGGGTTCCAAGGCAACTATGGCAAGTACTATGATTTCGCACTTTTAGCTGACGTGGCATCCACAACCGTGACCTTGCGCGACGCATACCTCAACGTTAAGCCTGTGCCCGAGGTCCAAGTGCAGGCGGGGCAGTTCAAAGTGCCCTGGGCACAGGAACAAATGGCAGCGGCGACCAACCTCGATTTCATCGAGCGATCGCTAGCCTCACTGCTCTACCCTTCAGCCGCCTCAGCCTTCCGTAGTCCCGGCGCCGACGTGCACGGTGACATCAAAGGAGGCGTGGTGCAGTACTGGACGGGAGTTTTCAATGAGAGAGGATTTGTAGCGAACAACACGCAAAACTGGCCGGATATTATCGGCCGGCTGCGCCTCAATCTTTGGAAGAACAAGAAAGACAGTTTGTTCCAGGGACTAGCCTTCGGTGGATCCATCGGATACGGAAAGACGCGAGGTCTTTCGAATGAGGTGAGCTTCACGGCCGTGACGCCTGACGCCGCCTTCACTTTCTTCCCGTCGTTCCGGGTCAACGGACCCGTAGAGCGGTATGAAGGCGAATTCTACTGGTCGCATAAGTCCTGGAGCCTGGCCGGCGAATACAACCAGTTGCTCCAGGAGCGTCAGGGGATCGGTTCCGCGACACCCGGCGGTCTGGGCTTTCTCGATCTGCCGGGAGTGCGGGCGAAGGCCGGATACATCCAGGGCACGTACTTGATTACCGGTGAGTCCAAAGCCTGGAACACCGCGCCCAAGGTGAAAAATGCCCTGCTTGGCCCCGAAGCTGCTCCTTCCGGAGGACTGGGATTGGGCGCCTGGGAAGTGGCTTTCCGCTATGACAAGATCCGAACCAAAGCGCCGGGTGCGGACCTCTTCAGCATTGATCCCATTACGCCAGGATTCGTCACTACGTTTAATAACAGCACCGACGCTTTCACCGTCGGTGTCAACTGGTACTGGAATTATTGGATCAAGTACCAGGCCAACTTCAGCGTTGACCGGCTGCAGCAGGTCAGCATCAACAGTGGCGTGTTGCCACAAAACTTTTATGTCGTGCTGCAGCGGCTCCAATTCAGGTTCTAAGCAGGTGTGTTGCTGGACCGCGGCCTACAGGAATTGCCGCAAGGAGAAAATCGATGCGCTTCAGAACTCCGCTGTTTCTTCTCGCTCTATTATTTGTGCTGGTGACTGCGTGTTCGTCACCGTCAGGATGTCCCACCTGCGGTACCACCAAGAATGGCGCCTTCGCGCTGATCAACGTCATACCCGTGCCGGAGCATAATCCGACCGGCACGCCGGGCGGACCCTTTGTGTCGTTCGACATCAGCGTGGTAGACCCGGTCAACCATTTGTTCTACGTCTCTGATCGCATCGGCCTCGACGTGGTGGTGGTGGATACCATCAAGAATGTCGCCATCGCTACCATTGACGGAGCCAACAGCGTTGCCCAGGCGGGGAACAACGCCAGCTCTTGCGTTTCCACCATTCCTCCTCTGCAATCGGCGCTGGCTACGGGCACCACGGACCATTTCACCCGCTTTGGCTGCAGGACGGGCTCGTTCTCCGTTCCACCCTTCGGCGCAAATGGCCTTTTCGGTGGATTTACCGGCGCGCAATGTTGTGCGGCTCGCGCCAACGGCGTGAACCCCCTCTCCTGTCCCTGCGGTATCGTAGTGACCGCAGACGGAAAGACGATGT
>DATFQZ010000059.1:0-12465 GCA_035263765.1 Candidatus Angelobacter sp.
ATCCTCTTTTCAGGAAGAGTTCGGGCCTACGAGAAGGACACGCGGGCCGATGTTTTTCTTCCCAAGGGCATGTATGCGGCCGCGGAGCTGCTGGAACGCATCCGCCTCCTGCTGGTGAAGAAGCGTGGGCCGAAGCGGGCGGTCACCGTGGTGATACCCGCGCAAAGGATGCCGGCCGCCGGCTGAACGCTTTTTCGTTCTTTGCCGCTGCTTGCCGCTTGCTGCGGGGTCTCGCTCTGATAAGATCAAAATGTCCCGTGGCATCCATCATCCAAGCGGAAAATGTGACCAAGGTTTACCGCATCGGCAAGGTCGATGTGCCCGCCTTGCGTGGGGTCGACCTGTGTGCCGAACCGGGAGAGTTTGTGAGCATCGTGGGCCCTTCCGGCAGCGGTAAATCAACGCTGTTTTACATTCTCGGAGGGTTGACCCGGGCAACGTCTGGGCGCGTCGTTATTGATGGAGCGGATTTCGCCCAGCTTTCCGACGCTCAGCGGACCGAGATGCGCAAGCGGAAGATCGGTTTCGTCTTCCAGAAGTTCAACCTGCTGCCCACCCTCACCGCCCGCGACAACATCGATATCGCCCGGGTGATTTCCGGCCGCAACGGAAACGATCCGCACTTTTTTGACCAAGTCACCCAGATGCTGGGTGTGGCCGAGCGGCTTGACCATCGTCCCGCGGAGATGTCGGGTGGCGAGCAGCAGCGTGTGGCGCTGGCCCGCGCCCTCATCAACCGTCCTGCCATCGTGCTGGCCGACGAGCCTACCGGCAATCTTGATTCCCAAAACTCCGAAATCGTTCTGAAAATGCTGCGCGAGGCCAATCAGAAGTTCGGCCAGACGATCCTGATGATCACCCACAACCCCGAAGCCGCGCAGATCGGCGACCGCATCATCCACATGCGCGATGGCCACATCGTGCGTGCCGAAGACGACCCACAGTGGGCAGGGAGATAGTTCATCGGGTGATCGGGTCATCGGGTGATCGGAAAAGCGATCCGCAATCCGCACTGCCATAGGGCGGACTGCAGCTAACCCCATCACAAGTCACGTACAAGAGGGATTCCGGCAGATCACGCGATCACCCGATCACCCCATGCCTTTGTTTGACCCTTCATTTTCATACCGATATAATCGTTTCTGGCCTTGTTGAGCGGGAGTAACTCAGTGGTAGAGTGCGACCTTGCCAAGGTCGAAGTCGCGGGTTCAACTCCCGTCTCCCGCTCCAAAAAGTCTTTGCTGGAAGCATCTCCCTCGCCCTGCGAGGGTTTATGCTGTCCGGAGCAAGAATTCAAGTTACTGAGCGGGCGCGGTACCCAAGTTGAGCCGCTTTGCGGGCGTGAGCGAAGCGGGAGCCGGCAGGCGAAATCCTGAGCGAGGCGCCGTCAGGCGCGAAGTCGAAGGATCTCAGCGTGGGCGTTTGCTATTTAAGGCGCGGTACCCAAGTGGTAAGGGAGAGGTCTGCAAAACCTTTATGCGTCGGTTCGATTCCGACCCGCGCCTCCAATGTTTATGTCGCTGCGCTCCACACCGCTGGACAGTCTTCCTTCGGCCATCACCTCGGCGGCCCTCGGGCCTCGCCGCGAAGTGTTCTCACTAAGATTCCTGTCGCCGCGCTCCACACCGCTAGAGACCTTTTCTTCGGCAATCAGCCTTCTGCTCCTGTTGCAGCGGGCTCAGCGCGCACGTCGGCTGAGCCCTTACCTTGCCCCCTCAAATCTGTCGCTCCGCTCCTCACCGCTAGAGGGCTTCTCCTCCGCTGTCATCGTTCCGATCACCTGATCACCCGATGACCCGATCACCCGATATCCTTTGGGTGACGTTAGAATGATATTCAGCGTCTAAGAGACATACGGCTGTGGCGATTCTCTTCCAAACCGAAGTTGACGGGCCATCGGGGCCGGCTACTCACCGGCCGGAACGGCGTCGCTGGAGTCTGTCGCTGCTGGTCTCACTAGCAATTCATGGCATTTTCTTGATGGCTTTGTTCTGGCGTGTGGCTCCGATCTTTGTTAAGCCTGTGTTTCTGGCCCGCGGCCAAGGCGGCACGGCCACCCCGGTTGCCGTGGTCCTTACTTGGCCAAAGAGTGCGCCTTCTCCCGCGCTGCAGTCACCTTTGGCAGTATCTCGTCCCACACCCACACCTGAACGGAAGAAGCTTGCTTCGAAATTGCGCAAGCGCTCGAACCAGCTGGACAAACCGAAGCCGTCTGACGTCGTAGAGGCTGGATCACGAGAGGGCTCGGCTCTCGACGGTCCCGCGGAAGGTGATGAGGTCAGGCCGGGCTTTGCCATTAGCTTTGCCCCTCCCAGGATTTCACGCTGGGAGCTACCCGGCGGCAAGGACGGCGACGTGGTGGTAGAGCTCACCATTGACGAGCATGGCAATGTGGTGGAAGAAAAGCTACTTCAAGGCATAGGCCCTGACATCGATCAGAGAGTCATCGCTACCCTTCGTATTTGGCATTTCCGCCCAGCTACTAGGAATGGCGTGGCTATACCCTTCAAGTATGATGCCCGTTTCCATTTTCCTAGCTGAGCTCCCATCCATCCATGGATGGCGCTCATAGGACGCGGCAATAGGAGCCATCGCAGTTCTTGCCTCCCTTCGCACCTCCATTTTTCCCCGGGCGTATGTCTTTGAATCCGAGTTCGAAAATGCGCCTCTCACAAAAAGCCCGGAATCCTTAACGAAAATGCACGTTCTTAGATTCTAAGATTTCCCTTAATGGCATTCGCCCGAGGCGGCTCAGCGTGATCGCTACTGAAACACTTTTATCCGAGGAATAACAACGCAACACAAAAGGAATTTAAGGAAATGTGACATTTAGCTATGCTAAATGCAGCTTCGTTCGCAACTACTATCCAGCATAGTAGATGGCAGATTGTTATAGGAAAGTCATTTTTGTGATTGCGAAGAACACTACCCGCTGATAGCATTTCTCACCGGGAAGGAGCTATATGGATACGCAACAGATCATTTCGGAGTTAGAGGCAGAAAGGGAACGACTAGACCAAGCTATCTCGGCTCTGCGGGGTTTACATGGCCGCCGTGCCGGGGCTGTCGGAAGGCGTGGCCGCAGACGTTTGAGCGCGGCCGCCAAGCGGCGTATTTCAGAAATGATGAAAAAGCGCTGGGCGGAACGTAAGCGGGCTATGAAAGCCGCTTAACTCGAGATGTAAGGAAGAGGTTATAAAAAGGGCCGCCCAAGCGGCTCTTTTTATTTTGTCGCTTCGCTCCACACCGCTACAGATTTTCGCTCCGGCTATCATTGCTTCTGCTCCTGTTGCAGCGGGCTCAGCGCGCTCGGCGGCTGAGCCCTTACCTCATCCCCTCAAATCTGTCGCTGCGCTCCACACCGCCACAGATTTTCGCTCCGGCAATCAGCTTCTGCTCCTGTTGCAGCGGGCTCAGCGCGCTCGTCGGCTGAGCCCTTACCTTATCCCCTCAAATCTGTCGCTTCGCTCCACACCGCCACAGATTTTCGCTCCGGCTATCATTGCTTCTGCTCCTGTTGCAGCGGGCTCAGCGCGCTCGGCGGCTGAGCCCTTACCTTATCCCCTCAAATCTGTCGCTTCGCAGAGTCTCCCCTGTGGGCTTCTCCGTGCCTCCGTGTCTCCGTGGTAGGTTCCCGGGGGCCGATCACGGCGATCACGCGCGTGACGGCGATGTCGGCGATCCGTGCAGTTTCTCCCGGAGTATGGTTGAATAGCCGGGATGCTTCGCTGCTATTTTTTCTTGCTTGCCCTGATCGCGCTGGGAACCCAGCTGCACGGACAAGACAACTACGAAATCCAAGTTTACGGTGTAGACCTGGTTGAACCTCGCAGCACCATGGTGGAGATTCATAGCAATTTCACCGTGCAGGGCAGCAAGACGACTGTGAACGGTGTACTGCCGACCAACCATGCGCTCCACGAAACCGTTGAGATCACGCAAGGATGGAACGACTGGTTTGAGACGGGCTTCTACATCTTTACCAGCAGCCGCTCCGGCGAGGGCTGGGATTGGGTCGGCGACCACATTCGGCCCCGCTTTCGCATACCCGAAAAATGGCGATGGCCGGTGGGGCTTAGCCTCTCCAACGAAGTCGGCTACCAGCGCCGCCAATTCTCTGAAGACACTTGGACCTGGGAGATGCGCCCCATCATCGACAAGAAGGTGGGCCCCTGGTATCTCTCCTTCAACCCAACCATCGATAAGTCGCTGCACGGGCTCAACGCCAACCAGGGCTGGGGGTTTTCACCGAACGCCAAGGTGTCCTATGACTTCTCCAAAGCCATCAGTGGCGGCGTGGAATACTACGGCGCGCTGGGTCCGATCGGAGACTTGGATCCACTGTCCGACCAGCAACAGCAAATCTTCCCTTCCCTGGATCTAAACATTGCCCCTGAGTGGGAGCTGAACTTCGGTGTGGGTTGGGGACTCACGCGCTCCACGGATCACCTGATCGTTAAAGCTATCGTTGGCCGTCGCTTCAGTTGGAGAAGAGAGAAACCTTCGCACTAGGCCGGTTTAGGAAATGGTGTAAGCCGACAAGGACTTCAAGAAGACCCTGGCCTCCTCCCTGTGTCATGTTGAGCGGAGCGCCGCGACGAACCCTACGACAGCGGTGCTCAGTGGCGCGGAGTCGAAACATCCCGACGCTCTCACCCCGGCCTTGCAAGCTACAGGGAGTTTTCTTGAGGAATGCGTACTCTGTGCCATTGCCGCGGAAAGCGGACCGTTTGCCCTCGATGGGCCTTGGGAGAACCACAGATAAGAGGGATCAGGCGTAGCAGAGAATTCCCTGCCGCGGCATGTCGGGGGACCAATCCTCGGGATGTTTCGGCTCCGCGCTCCAGGTCCACAGAGGCCCTCGGCTTTGTTCGAGGCGCTCCCCTCAACATGACACAGGGAGAGAGTGGCGCTCGAGATGCACGGTTGAGCGCGATGCGAGCGCTCAAAAGCTGCCTTTACCGTGGTTTCGGATCGCAGTATTCCCTAAACCAGCTTATCTTTAACTTCATGGCTTTATAAGGTCTGAGGGCGCCGAGCCGCGGGCAGCCGGAGCAGAAGGATGATAGCCGAAGGCGAGATCCTCTAGCTGTTTGGAGTCAGCGACAAGCTATAATTCTCCGCTGAAAGCGGCAGCAAAACCTGAGGTGGGAATGTTACGCTCGCTGAGTGTGCTCTCCATTCTGATTGCCGGGATGGCCCTGAATATGACCGCACAAGACCGCTCCTATGGCCGTTCCGTGGTGATGACGGACCGCGGCATTGTTGCCACCAGCCACTATCTGGCTTCGCAGGCGGGAGCGCAAACACTGGCCAAGGGCGGATCCGCCATGGATGCCGCCATTACGGCCAATGCCGTCCTGGGCGTCACAGAGCCCATGATGAACGGGATCGGTGGAGATCTTTTCCTGATCTACTGGGACGCGAAGGCCGGCAAACTTTACGGATTAAACGCAAGCGGCTGGGCCCCGCGGAATCTCTCCATCGAGTTCCTGGCCAAACAAGGAATCACAGCCATGCCGCGCGATGGCATTCACAGCGTCACCGTTCCCGGCGCGGTGGATGGCTGGAACCAGGCTCACAAGCGTTTTGGCCGCCTGCCTTGGAAGGATTTGTTCTCGCCGGCGATCTTCTACGCGGAAAACGGATACGCGGTGACGGAGATCATCCATGACTACTGGGTGACCGACCAAGCCAAGATGCAAAAGACTGAGGAAGCGCGCCGCGTCTTTCTGCCCGGCGGAGACGCGCCACAGCTCGGAGCAAAGTTTTCGAATCCTGACGTAGCCAAGGCTTTGCGTTTGATCGCCGATCAAGGCCGCGATGCTTTTTACAAGGGTGAGATTGCGCAAGCCATCGTCAAGACTTCTACAGCATTCGGCGGGACCATGCAATTGGAGGACCTGGCCGATTTTTCCGCGGAATGGGTCGAGCCCATCTCCATCGACTATCGAGGCTGGAAGATCTACGAGCTTCCACCCAACGTTCAAGGCATGGCTGCCTTGGAGATGCTGAACATCATGGGCACGTTTCAACCGGATGCCGGCGGTCCTCAGGGTACGGTCGAACTGCACAAGAAGATTGAAGCCATGAAGCTGGCTTACGCCGATCTCTACCGCTACAACGCCGACCCAAAGTTCGCCAAAGTGCCAGTGGCAGGATTGCTTTCGAAAGACTACGCGGCCCAGCGAGCCAAGCAGATTGACCCTAACAAAGCCAATTGCAATCCCGGACCTGGAAGCCCTTCGACCAGCGATACTACCTACCTGGCTGTCGTCGACAAAGAGGGCAACATCGCTTCGCTGATTCAGAGCAACTACTCAGGCTTCGGCTCCGGCATTGTGGTCGAAGGAATGGGATTCGCGCTCCAGAATCGCGGAGCGCTCTTTGCACTCGATCCCAAACATCCCAACGTTCTGCAACCGCGCAAGCGGCCGTTCCACACCATCATTCCTGCGTTCATGGAGCGCGGCGACGTGCGCATCGGCTTTGGCATCATGGGCGGCGCCAATCAACCGCTGGCGCATGCGCAATTTGTCTCGAACTTTGTGGACTACGGCATGAACCTGCAGGGCGCTGTGGAAGCCCCACGCTTTACCGTGGCCGGCAACACCGTGACTTGCGATATTGTCATCGAGTCTCGCGTCAAGCCGGACATCTTGCAGGCGCTGCGTGCGAAGGGGCACAACCTGATGGTACGCAAGGAATACACGGCGCTGATGGGCAGGGGCCAGGCCGTGATGCACAACGCGAAGACCGGGATGAACTCTGCAGGCTCTGACCCACGCGCCGATGGTGTGGCGGAACCGGAGCCGCTTAGCAGCCACTAGCCCCTAGCTACTGGCCACTAGCCAAGACTTCTAAGCGATAGGAGTAAAGGCTAGCAGCTAGTGGGCTAGGAGCTAGCAGCTATCCTCCCATCAGCTCCCTCGCCCGCTTCGTGGTCTGGACGACCGCGTTCATCAACGTCACGCGCAGACCTCCGCGCTCCAGCTCCATCAAGCCTTCGATGGTGCATCCGGCCGGCGTGGTCACTGCATCCTTGAGCAGCGCGGGATGATGTCCCGTCTCCAGCGCGAGCTTGGCCGAGCCAAAGAGCGTCTGCGCTGCGAGAGTGGTGGCCAGCTCCCGTGGCAATCCCACTTTGACGCCGGCTTCGGCCAACGACTCCAGGATCACGAAGGCAAACGCCGGGCCGCTTGCGGAGAGCGCGGTGATGGCATCCATGTGTTTCTCGTCCACCACCACCACGCGGCCGACGCTCTCAAACAAGCTCTTTGCAGTCTCAAGATGCTCAGGACTCGCCGCGGAGCCGGCGCACAACGCGGTCATCGCTGCGCCCACCGTGGCCGGCGTGTTGGGCATGGCGCGAATCACGGGCACACCTTTGCCGAGTTTCTGCTCAATGAACCGCACCGTGGTCGAAGCTGCAATCGAGATCACGAGCGTCTTCGTAGCAATAACCGGCGCGATCTCTTCGAGCACTTGCGGCAATGCTTGCGGCTTCACGCACAGCAGCACCACGGGCGTGTTGGTGACCGCGCTGCGATTGTCGGCGTCCAACGCGACGGTGGCCAAGCCCCCAGAAAGCGTCCGCGACTTTTCTTCATGCTGCACGGTGGCCGCGACTTCATCCGGGCTCACCAGCTTGCGCTCCAAAAACGCCTGGAGCAGGATGCTGCCCATCTTGCCGCAGCCGATGACGGCAATCCTCTTTGCCGCACCGGCGCTGACTTCTTTGTTCTTAACTGTTGTCGCCGAAGAACTCATGTCATTCTTCCTTTCTATCTTGCTGCTGATTTTTCCGCCAAAAGCAAAACCCGCTGCCTGGTTCAGGCAGCGGGCTTTTCTATGATGGCGGTTTAAATCGTTCTAAACGTTCATAGCTTCCCCTCTGCCCAGTAAGACACGCGGGAGCGGGTATGCAGCATGCGCCCGGTTGGCGAAAGAGGTAAGCATAGAGGCACTATAACGGATTGGCATCCTCGCCGCAAGCGTAAGGATCGCGGATTCTGCGGCTGCGTCCTCATCTGTCGCAATTACTTCTGTAACTTGGTGACAACGTTGGAGTTGCATTAGCCTCTTTAACCAAATGAAGCATTGGATGCGGTCTTCCTGTCGTCCTTTCCTGGGTCGCATGGTTTACGTCGCCCTTATCGTTAGTTTCACCACGCTCGTGTTTGCAGCCGGCCGGCCGGAGCCAACAGGGAATCTTCCCATTACCACCAAATCACCGGAGGCGCGCCGGTTGTTTGAAGGAGCGCTGGTTAAGCTCGAGAATCTGCACGGCCCCGAAGCCATGCGGGATTTTCGCAGCGCCGTGAAGATGGATCCCGATTTTGCGATGGCCAACATCCTTATCTCATTTAACTCGGTGGATCCGACCGTGGACCCCGCCGAGCAGGTAGCGGCCCGCAACCAGGCCAACGGCGCAAAGGATAAGGTCAGTTCCGGGGAAAAACTGGTCATCGACTGGCTGACCAATTCCAGCGAAGGCAAGATGATTCCCGCTATACAGAATATGAATGAGGTGCTGGCGCAATACCCAAACGACAAGTTTCTTGCCTGGCTGAGTGCGGTATGGGTGGAAAACCAGCAGGAGATTCGCCGGGCCATTCCCATGTTTGAGCACGCCATCAAGCTCAACCCGGATTTCGCTCCGCCGATGAACGAGCTCTCTTATTGCTACGCGCGGGTCCGCGATTTCGACAAGGCTTTTGCCATGATGAAGCGCTATATCGCGCTGTTGCCGAACGAATCCAATCCCCAGGATAGCTACGCGGAAATTCTGCGCATGGCCGGCCATTTCGATGAGGCGCTCGAACACTACCATGCGTCTCTCAAGATCGATCCAACGTTCGTCTTCTCGCAGCTCGGCGTCGCCGATACCTACGCGCTGATGGGAGACGAGCCTCGCGCCCGGACTGAGTACGCCCTCGCCATCCAACACGCTACCTCGCGGACAGAGGCAATGACCTGGAGCCTGCAGTCGGCTATCACCTACGTGCGCGAGAGGAATTTAGCCAAGGCCGACGCCGCATTGAAAGCGGTCGCGGCTCAGGCACACAAAGAAAACTTGGCTGTACCCGAGGCGGAAGCGTATCGCATGATGGCGGCCTATCAACCCAACAATGACGCGGGCATGATGCTGCTCAAGAAGGCCGAATCTGTGCTCGCAGAAAATCACCCCCTGCCGAAATCATCACAGCAGCAGGAGTTGGCTTTGATATTGCGCGACCGGGCAATTCTCGCCGCAGGATCTGGAAAGAGCGCCTTGGCGGCTTCAGTCCTGAATCAGCTGCGCACGATGTCTGAAGTCAGTCACGATCAAGTCATCCAGATTGCTTATTCGGCCGCGAGTGGTAATGTGTTGGTCAAACAGCGCCGGTACAAGGAAGCCATTTCCAATCTCGAAGAGGATAATCGCAACCCCATTTCCATGAAGTCACTTGTGCTGGCCTGGCAAAGGACTGGGAACCAAGAGCGTTCGGACAGCTTAGCAAAACTCCTGGCAAACTGGAACGAACCTACCTTGGAGCAGGCGCTGGTTACGCCGGCATTTCGCGCACGGCTGAAGCCGTAGGGCAGCTCTAGTTTCCCGTCAGTCTCTTCACAATTTCTTCGGCTGCGGCATCCGCGCGCGCGGCGATCTGCTGCGGCGACTGATCCTGAATGGGGTGGGGCACATAGACCGCATCGAACCCTGCGCGGCCTAGAGCTCCGGCCTGGATGCGCGCGGGAGCAGTGAACTCCGTGGTCGCCACCGGGACAGCGGGAACACCTAGATTCTCCAGATGGATCGCATCGTGCAAACTGCACGTGGTGCACGATCCTCAATCGGCCAGGGCTTCGATCACCGCATCCATGCCGCGTAACTGCTCGATCACCTGCGGTGGTGCGTTCTTGGTGTACGTGGGCTTCTTGACGCGCATCACTCTCCCCGCCTGGTATCGCGTAAGCATCAGTTCTTCCAGACGATCGAGAAAGAAGCTGCCACCGGGCTTGCTGATGTCGAGCAAGCCGATCTTCTTCCCGGCGAGCGACTGCAGCCGAGCCGGGGGCGCTGCCGCTTGCGGCGTCTTTTCATTTCCGGGATGGACAAGTGTGACAGGCATGAGCCGATTCTCCTTTATCTGTCGGGAATGGGATAGGTAACCATCTGGCTGCCAGCGGGCCCTGTGGCCCAGCTCCCCAGGACCGCCGAGAATTTTCCCGCGGTCCCGCCGGACACAAAAATATGGATTGCTTCCGGCGAGCTGAACTTCTGATAGCAGCGCTCGCCCAGAATGGTAATTTCGCGGTACTGGGAGACGAGCTGCGTACCTTCACCGCCGTCGGCTGGGGTGTAATAACGAATAGGAATGCCGGTGTTCTCAAAGAGGAACTGTCGCACCGCCGGTTTGGTAAAACCATCGCGATGCAGTGTCTTCACGTGCTCGGGACACAGGACAACCACGGCTTCATTTCTGCCGCACAAGCGATAGCTCCAGACCGTGGCCAACGCCTGGCAGACGGCGCGCAGAACGGTCTCCCCGCGCTGTGCGGTATGCTCGCTCACGCCGCGCGGCGGCTCGGCGGCAAACAGGCTCAGCGCGCTCTCTCCGCGCTGCAGTCCGCGGTCCACGTGGAACGGCTCCCACGGGCTTTCTTCTTCGTTCTCCGCGATGCAGAAGGAAAACTTGCCGGAGTTGCCGAGTGCCGACATGTCGATGCCGTCAGGGCGGCCGCCGCCAATGTTCAGCAGAATCAACTGGAGAGCGCGTCCTAGCGTACTGTTCGCGCGAGCGACGTTGCTGAACACGTTCTGCCGCGACCAGAAGCCGAGCTCATCTCGTACCGGCCCGTTGATCATGATCAGCGGCGCTGCAAAGTGTGTGGTGGCCTGGACGCCATGGGCGTTGAAGCGTTCGTCACACACGGCGCGCACCAGGGGCAGCAAGACGCGCAATATCTCCGGACGGCAGCCGGCCATCACCGCGTTAGCGGCGATCTTCTCCACCGTGGCTTCCCCGTAGCAAGGCGGGACCCGCGCTACAACACTCTCCGGGCTAAGCGATGAAGGTTTCAGCATGGCGGCAACTTTCTCTGATGTCGGGGGAACGACCGGCAAGGCGTCGCCGAATTCGTGATAGCAAAACTCCACCAGGTCTTCGCCGTCGCCCAGCGTGATGCGTTGCGCTGGCTGGGCGACCCGCCGGAGAATCGGCGCGGATTCGCCGCCGCCGGATGCGGCTTCTTCGCTGTGCGGGTCTTCGCTATGCGGGTCGAGGTGGCGCGAGCCGCAGCCTGGCTTCCAGGCCGGTGCGCCGTCGTCCGCGGGCGCGATCGGCGCATGTCCCAGGAGAGCCGCCAGTTCGTTGAGACCATCCTTGTCAAAGCCCACCAGCGATTTCGCCACCGAGCCGTGCTCGTCGAGCAGAAAGATCGCGGGCACGGACCGTGGATCGTAAGCACGGGAGAGCTGGAGCCCACGATCCAGCATCACGGGATAGGTGATGGCCATCTGCCGCACAAACTCGCGTGTGCGGGCATCGTCATCCTGCGAGAAGCCGATGATTTGGACTCCGCCGCCTGCGAGCCCGTTGAGATAGGGCAGAGCCAGCTGGCAGGTAGGACAGTCGGTCTCAAAGAAGACCAGCAACGCCTGCTTACCGGGCCTGTAACCTTGGATCTCCAAGGCCGGTTGCCGCTGCGATGTCTTCATGGGAACAAGGATAGACGGAAGGTAGGCGCCAACACAATCATTGCGTCCTGTCATTTCGAGCGCAGCGCCACGAGATGTTCTCCCTCGAGAAGAATCAGGAGCGCGCAGTCGAGAAATCCCGAGACATTGTCCCTGGCCATGCTGACTCAGGGAGTTCTACCCAGTTCTCTTTCCCTGAGAAGCTTCGCGACGGCCTCAAACTTGGCCTCAGAATCCTTCACGTGCTCCAAAGACAAGATATCGGCACTCCGGGAAGAACTCCCTGAATCTGCGTGGTGGCACAAACATCTTCGGGATCTCTCCACTCCGCGCCCAAAATTGTTCTGACAACAGTGTGATACGTGGCGCTCCGGTCGAGATGACAGATTGACGCGACGTCGAACGAAGAGGGGTATTCCGAAATCCGCCACAGCAAGCGAACAATTCTTCACGCCCTAAGCGGTCGTTCTTCCATTCCGCCGCCGTTCAAACTCTGCGATCTCCGCCTCGTGCTTCAGGGTCATGCCAATTTCATCCAACCCCTCCAGCAGACAGGTGCGGCGGAAAGGCTCAATGGCAAACTCCGCGAGGAAGCCCTCATGCCCGACGACCTTGCACTTGACGAGATCCACGGTGAGGTGAAAATAGCCGGTCTGGTCGCGGGCCTTGAGCGCGGCGATCTCGGAGCGGCGCAGAGCCACGGTGAGAATTCCATTCTTGACGCAATTGTTGGCGAAGATATCGGCGAAGGAAGGTGCGATGACGGCGCGGAAGCCGTAATC
>DATFQZ010000060.1:0-3216 GCA_035263765.1 Candidatus Angelobacter sp.
CTGCGCGAATCCACGCGGTCTAGGGCTTCGCGCATCAAGCTGACGTTATTGGTGAAGTCCTGATCGAGGTATGGCTCGTCGTTGAAATTGACGATGAACACCTCGTCTTTGGGGTTGCTGGCTTGCACCAAATTCAGCACAGCCTTGGTTACCGCGTTGCGCTTGGTGCGCATGGAACCCGAGTTATCGACCACGATGCCGATCGAGACTGGAATATCCTCGCGCCGGAACGACGTGATCTGCTGCTGCTGGTTGTCTTCGTAGACGGTGAAACTGTCCCTGCCCAGGTTGGTAATCAGCCGGCTCTTGGGATCGACCACCGTCGCTTGCAGCGTAACTTCATCGGAACGGACACGCAGAACAAAACCGCCGCTGCTGTTCTTCGTTACCTCGCCCAGGGTGCCTTCCGGCGCCGGTTGCGGCGGCTTGCCGGCCGGGGTCGCCTCGGGAACGGCATTGGGGGCGGGAGTGGAGGCGGCTGCCGCTGCCGCGTGTGGGCTTGCCGGACGGAGCCAGACCGGCAGCGCAGGATCCGATGGATCGATATCCTTGGGCAAGGGCGTGGCTTGGATCTTCACTGGACCTTGCGGCTGGCTTTGCTGGGCCGGAATCAGATTGGGCCCATAGGTGAACATCGCAGCTACAAGCAAGGAATTGGAAGCAAGCCCAACAACCGTTTTACCGCGCAGGAGCATAGTATCCCGTCTTGGCGTAAACATTCAGATGCGGCAGACCTTTTGGTGGAATGAGCTTCACCTTGATCTTGCGCCAGTGACCGTCTTTAGTCTTGTTGCTTGGACGATATCCCAGCACATATTGGTTGCGCAGCTCGATTCCAATTTTGGTGGCTACATCGGCCAGTTCGTTGGGATTGTTCAGGGTAAACATGCGGCCGCCGGTAACATCGCTGATCTCAGTCAGCAGGGCCGGGCCGGCGATTTCCTCAGGCTGGGTAGCCCCGGCCGTAAAAATGCCGATCGAATAGATCTGGACATCGGCCTCTTTCACCATCGACTTGATCTCGCGCTCGGTGTAGCGGCTGTGGTTGTCGCCGCCGTCGGAGATGATGAGCAGCGCCTTCTTTGAATTGCGGGCGTCCTTCATCTTGGAGATGCCCATATAGATGGCATCCAGCAGGGCCGTACGTCCTTCAGGAACGGTATAAACCAGCTTGCCCTGGACTTCCTCGACCGACTTGGTGAAGTCGGCCCGAAGTTCCGGACGATCGTTGAAGGTGATCATGAAGAACTCGTCCTGAGGATTCGCCGTCTTCATGAACTCGATCACGGCTTCGCGCGCCTTTGTGATCTTGTCGGACATGCTGCCGCTCATGTCAAAAATCACGCCCAATGAAAGCGGAGCGTCTTCGCTGGAGAAATGTCTTACCTGCTGCAACTCGTTGCCCTCGAGGACCGTGAAGTTCTCTTTATCCAGCCCGGTCACGATGCGGTTCCAGTCGTCGGTTACGGTTACGTTGACCAGGACCAGGTCGACGTCGACTGTAATAGGCTTGCCATGGTTCATTTTGATGCCGGGGTCTGTAACCACCCCGGGCATCTTGGCGGCTGGATCCTCCGGCGGGAAAACTTTCGTCGCGTCAGGAGTGGGAGTGGGCTTCGGCTCTATCGCGACATTCACATCCTGTGCTTTGGCTAAACCGAAGAGGCTCAACACGAGCGCAAGGACCAGCGTTTTCTTAGTTGCCCTGAGCGGGCTGAACGCCGACCGAACCATGGATCCGAAGGAACGGGGTACACTCCACCCGCACCGTGCATAGCGGGCCATATGGGACCTCATTTTGGCCGATGTTATCACAGCGGCCCGGATGTTTTGCAAGAAACCTAAGTGCTACGGCTGCCCCCCTTCCGTTGCGCTTAGATTGTTGGATGGGGGTCAGCCGGGCTCAGGTTTCCCCTGCCTTGGTAAAATGCCATAGGCCCTTTCTCACGATGGCAGAAATCTTTCCTTTCAGAGCGCTTCGCTATGACCCGCACCAGGTAAAGCTGGGCGACGTGGTCACACAGCCGTACGACAAGATCACTGAGGCGATGCAAGCTCGCTATTACGAGCTGAGCCCGCACAACTTAGTGCGAATCATTCTCGGCAGGCGACAGGACACCGACAGCTCCACCTTCAACGTGTACACCCGCGCTGCGGAATACCTCCATGACTGGCGGTCAGGGGGAATTCTCAAGCAGGATGCCGAGCCCTCCATCTATCTGTATTCACAGACGTTCAACGTGCCCGGGAGACGCGAGCTGGCCGAGCGCCACGGCCTGATTGCGCTCGGACGCCTCCACCAGTACGCCGATCACGTTGTTTATCCCCATGAACGGACGTTGTTGAAACCGCGGGAAGACCGCCTGAACCTTTTGCGCGCGGCCAAAGCTCATTTTGGCCAGATCTTCATGCTGTACAGCGACCCCAGGGCGGAGATCGAGCATTTGCTCAAGAAGACCGCCGATGAGGAACCGGAAATCTCCGTGCTCGACGAGTACGAAGTCCTGCATCGCGTGTGGAAGATCTCCGATCCGACGTTCATCGCGGCAATTCAGGATCAGTTCCGCGATAAGCGGCTGCTGATTGCCGATGGCCACCATCGCTATGAAACGGCGCTGGCATATCGCGACGAGCTCCGCGCGCGAGGGGCCGGCGCCGGCGCTGATTCCACCCACGAATTCGTAATGATGACATTCGTGCGTATGGAGAGCCGTGGCTTGGTCATTCTTCCCACGCATCGCGTGGTGCAAGGCCTGCCCACGTACGACCGGGAAAAGATGCTCGATGCCGCGAAACCGTTCTTCACGATTGACCGCATTGACCTGCGTTCCGAGAGCCGCAGCGCCACCACACTGTTGGAAGAAGCCGGCGAGGCGGGGACTGCGTTCGTCGCCGTCACGCGCCAGGGCCCATACCTGTTGCGGGCCAAGAAGCGCCCGATGCACGATGCTCTCAGCGAAGTTCCGGCCCCGCAGCGCGATCTCGACGTCGTGCAGTTGCACAAGGTCCTGCTGGAGCGCGCGCTCGGCATTTCCGAAGAAGCCATTCGCAACCAGGAGCACATCGTCTACGAACGCGATGCTTTTGAAGCAATCTCGCGGGTGCGCCAGGGCGCCAACGTAGCGTTCCTGATGAACCCGCCACGGATTGAGCAGGTAAGTGAAATCGCGTTTGCCGGTGACGTGCTGCCGCAGAAATCCACGGACTTTTATCCTA
>DATFQZ010000061.1:0-10056 GCA_035263765.1 Candidatus Angelobacter sp.
GTGCGGCTGATGGTTTTGGGAATAGAGTTGGGGACTCAACAAAAAGCTCAAGATGAGCATTACTGCATATTGTTTTGGCTTCGTCACGAATCGATCAACCTGCGTCAATCCAGATGACATTACTCGCGATTATCCTCGTCCGTTTGACGAGCGTATGGAACTAATGACACCGCCACGGCCACTTCAGGATTGATAATTGGCGAAAAATCGCCATTACACTCACAACCCGGTCGTCTAACGCGCCTTACTGATTCTCTCTTTCGCGTGCATTCGCGGCTAAGCTTTTGATTTGCGTTGATCTGCGCAAATCTGCGGCTAATTACTCAAATACTTATCCGGCAGCGGATGTGCAGCCTCTTCACCTTCCCAATAAATCGTCACTACCCACCAGCGGGTTCCGTCGAACAGCAATTGAAAGCTATTGATGCCGCGCGCGAATGGTTTTTCGCCCTTCGCATGGCGTGATTCGTAGGTGCTCCACACGTGGGCAATGCGGTCCCAGCTCTCGACTCGGTTGGCCACGGAAGATTCAAAGAAGCCTTCTTTCTCAAAAAAGGGCTGGGCTCGCCCGATGTATTCGTCCGGCGTCACGCTGTTGGCGACCACTTTCCCGTCCTGGCCGCGCCGGGTAGGGATCAACCGCGCGCCGTTATAGAAGAGCGAACGGAAACGGTCCCAATCGCGCGGGCTTCCTGCCGGGCCGGAGATCACGTCATACACCGCCGCGATAATGTGGTCCATACTGTCGACGTCTTGCGGCCGGGCCTGCGGAGAAGCGGCAGCCTGCGGCTTCGCCGGCGTTGGTGTTGGTGTTTGCGAATGGCTCAGGACCGGCGTCGCTGCTGGCAACAAACAGGAAAGAAGAACGAAACAAAGATATTTCATGGCGAGACGAATGTAGCACACCTACGACTCACTTGTGGCACAGCCGCCCTCGGCTGTGGGTTGTTATTTTCACCGGCGAGGGCGCCGGTGCCACACGATTTACGATCGTCACAAGCGCACCGCTGCCCCCGGCTGTGAATTGTTGAGAGTCAAGGCCGCAGAACATTTTGATAACCTACTTCCTGTGAGCACTCCCCGACTCATCTGCCAGACCGATCGTCTCCTGCTCCGCGAGTTCACGATGGACGATCTTGAGCCTCTGACGGCTATGCATCTCGATCCGGAGGTGTACCGATTTATCGGCCTTAGGACACCCGAACAGACGCGCAACGTGTTGCGTGACTGGATTGCTGCCTACCAGTCGCCGGGCTTCGCGAAGTGGGCAGTTGTCTTGCGTGAGACCGGCGAATTCATTGGCCGTTGCGGAATGATGATCGAAGAGTATGAGGGAATTTCCGAACCGGAACTCGGCTGGACCTTCGCGCGGGCCCATTGGGGTCATGGCTATGCCACTGAGGCAGCGGTTGCGGCCTTGAAGCACGGGTTCGATAATCTTCAACTTCGCCGGATCATCTCGCTGATTCACCCCGACAACCTCGCGTCGGAGCGAGTGGCTTTGCGAATCGGCATGGGCTTCGAGCGCCTCGTACAGTGGAAGGACAAGCCGGCGAATCTCTACGCCAAGTCAGCAAATGACGTTAATGAAGGAAATTAGCTGCAGATTGCCGCAGAAAAACGCAGATCAAAAATTAGCCGCGAATCAACGCGAATGAACACGAATTAGTTCAACAGAAAATGAACACGAATTAGTTCAAGAGAAACGGATTCGCCCTCTCTTGATTCGCGTTCCTTTGGGTGATTCGCGGCTAGGCCTTTATCTGCGTTCCTCTGCGCAAATCTGCGGCCAAATTACTTCTGTGCAAATCCGGTGGAAAACTCGCTCCAATTCCTCGCACTTCCGCGTTGACGCCACGCGCTCGAATCACTGACAATCCTGAAACGACATGCTCTTCTATCTCGCGGGTTCCATCGAGTATTCCCCGGATCTGGGCAAAGGCTGGCGCGCCGAGATCACGCCGCTGCTCAAGTCGCTGGGACATGAAGTCTACGACCCGGCGGAAGACGAGAAAAAGAACCTGACCGAGACCGAAATGCGGGAGTTCCGCGCGTGGAAGTCAAAGGACCTGCCGCGTTTTCAGCAAACGGTGCGCAAGATCATTGCTTATGACCTGGATTTCATCGAGCGGCGCTGCGACGCGATCGTGTGTTACTGGGACCGCTACGCCGGGCGTGGCGCAGGCACGCAAGGCGAGTTGACCTTCGCCCACCGCCTGGGCATTCCGGTTTACATGATTTGCGGAGTACCGGTGGAGGAGATCAGCGGCTGGCTCCTGGCGTGCGCATCGGAAGTGTTTACAGACTTCGGCAGCTTTCGCGACTTCGTGACCGGCCACGCGGCAGCCACGCAAAGCCGCCAAGCCACCAATCTCGAATCTTCGGGGGGACGATAGATGAACGCGATGCGGGGCAATTTAGGCTGGGTCGAGGTGGTTTGCGGCCCTATGTTCAGCGGCAAGAGCGAAGAACTGATCCGGCGTCTGCGGCGCGCGGAGATCGCCCGCCAGCGCGTGCAGATTTTCAAGCCCATCATCGACCAGCGCTACTCGAGCGACCACATCGTCTCCCACAACGACACCCGCATCCATTCTGACGCTGTAAGCAGTGCCGCCGAAGTCGCCGCCAAGCTCGACGTCCGGACCGAAGTCATCGGCATTGACGAAGCCCAGTTTCTTGGCGATGCCATGGTGGAGCTTGTGGTGCGCTGGGCGGATATGGGCAAGCGCGTGATTATCGCCGGGCTCGACACCGATTACCTTGGCCGTCCCTTTCATCCCATGCCCGAACTTCTGGCTGTGGCCGATGAGATCACCAAGACGCTGGCAATCTGCATGCAATGCGGCAATCCCGCCAAACACACGCAACGCCTGATCGGCAGCGAAGACTTGATCGTGGTCGGTGCGGAAGGCATGTACGAAGCCCGCTGTCGGCGATGCTTCGAGCCAAATCTTGCGGCATCTGAAGCTCAGAAGAAAAAAAAGAGTGAGCTGGCCGCCACCGGCACATCGTAGCCCGAAAACCTTGGAAGGTTCGCTGTCTTCCATCCCCCCTGAGACTTGAGCAGGGAAAGCACACCATATTCCTGGGCTGTCTTGTTCGTGCGATCCCGAATATTTCAGGCGCAGGCGCCGAAGTCGAGAGTTACTTCTGCGCCGCCACCTCTTTAAGGTATGCGGCAGCCAAGGTACCTTTGCTCTTGGCGACCGGCAGCAGAGTCGGATAGAACTGGACAAACGTAGTGTCCACAGCCCCGTGGTCGGAATGGCAGCTGTAGCAACTCTCGGTCTGCGGGATCATTTTGGCAGTCTTGCCATCCATAAACATAAAGAAAGCCCATTGGCCCGGAAAACGCGCGTCTTTCACGTGCACTTCCAAGCCATGGATCTCTGTTGACTGATAGTTGCCCGCCTGGTTAATCGAGCCCTTTCCGACCGCAGCGCGGCCTTCGAGAACCATCATGGTCTTGTCAGGCCAGGTTCCGGTCTCCACAAAAACCTTGTACGCCTCAGGACTGACGAAGACATTGTCAAACATGTGGTGGCCCATCTGCATGGCGTTGGGGCTGTAGCTCATGTCGAAGCCCGTGGTCAGGTACACCCACTCCCGATACTGTTCGGGAAGCTTGAGCTGACCGTCACTGGTGTATTCGGGGCCTGAAGCCTGGGGCTTCGCGTTTTGCCCGAAGTATGGCGTCCAGAGCACAGACATCAAAAACGTCACGGCGAGGAGGATGACTCTTGCGTTGATCATGCGGGCGATTATGCTGCGGGGCGTCCTGGAGCGCCAGATCGTTCGCTGCATAGCCTGGGCGATTGGCTGCATTTTTTGCTTTTCAGCCGGGGCGGTAGGATACGATTCGCAGTATGCAGACCCGTGCTGCACTTCCGCGATGGTTCTGGATTGCGTCCTTGTGGCTCGGCGTCGGGTTGTTCGATGCCAGCCAAACCGTTTTCGCCATGCGCACCGAAGGCATGCACCACGCCTGGAGTGCCATGTTTGTAAGTCTTTTTCTCTCCTGGGCGGTGTGGGCGGCTGCAACGCCACTGGTCGTGCATGTTGGCCGGCGATATCCGCCGGTACGGATGCGGGCTTTCTCCACCTGGCTAGCCCATGTGGCCGCCTGGGCGACGATTACCCTGGTGGCCGCCGCATGGGATGCCGCGTTGGATGAGTTACTCAAACCCTATGGAAACTCTCCGCCGCCGTTCACGCAGCTCTGGTATTACAAGCTCATGAGCGGGTTGGTTTCTTCTTTGTTCCTGTACTCCATGATCCTGGCCGTCAGCTATGTTCTTGAGTCGCGAGAGCGATTGGCACGTCAACAAACTGAGACTGCCCGTCTCAACGAGCAGCTTTCGAAAGCGCGACTGGAGGCCCTGCGGCGTCAAATCGAACCGCACTTCCTCTTCAACACGCTCAATGCTATCGCCGGACTGGTCCGTGAGAAAAGAAATGATGCTGCTGTCAGCATGATCGCAGGGCTGAGTGATTTTCTGCGCCGTGTGGTCAAGGATCCGGACCGGCAAGTGGTCCCGCTGGGAGAGGAACTAGAGTTTCTGCAAAGGTATCTGGACATTCAGAAGGTGCGGTTCGCGGACCGTCTTCAGATCATCTTGGATATTCCGCAGGATTTCCTGCCCGCGAGGGTCCCCAGCCTGGTCCTGCAGCCGCTGGTCGAAAATGCCATCAAACACGGCATCGCGAAACGGGCGCAGGAAGGGACAATCCGGATTGCGGCGTCTCGATCGAACGGGATGCTGACTTTAAGCGTTTATAACGACGGCCCCGCCCTCCGCGCGGACGGTGAAGAAACGGAGTCCGGGATCGGGCTCGCCAATATGCGGACCCGCTTGCGAAGCCTCTACGGAGATTCGTTCCAGTTCAACATGCGAAACCAGGAGCCAGGCGGCGTCCAAGTGTCGGTTTCCTTGCCTTTCCGCGAGGAGTGATTCGTGCCACCAGAAGAACGTCTCGCCACGATACGCGCGCTGGTTGTGGATGATGAACCGCTGGCGCGCAGCAATCTTACCGTGCTCTTGCGTCTCGACCCCGAGATTTCAACTATCCGCGAATGCGGATCAGGCGCTGAAGCAGTGGAGGAGATCCGCCGAAACAAACCGGACCTGGTGTTCCTTGACGTCCAAATGCCGGAATGCGACGGGTTTGACGTACTTGAATTGCTGGGCGGAGATCTGCCTCCGGCCATCGTCTTTGTAACAGCCTACGATGAGTATGCGCTGCGGGCCTTCGAGGCCGGCGCACTCGATTACTTGCTGAAACCGTTCGATAACGCCCGATTCGACCGGGCGCTGGGCCGTGCCAAGCAGCGGATTGCGCGCGGCCAGGACTCGCCGGTGAAAACGGACCGGCTGGCCATCAAGAGCGGTGGACATGTCTCGTTCGTGAAGATCTCTGACATCGATTGGATTGAAGCTGCGGACTACTACGCGTGCTTGCACGTGGGACAGAAGACGCATTTGTTGCGCCGTACCATGTCAGAACTCGATCACGGCCTGGACCAAAAGGTGTTTTGCCGCGTTCATAGGTCGGCTATTGTGAACCTCGATCGGGTGCGAGGTTTGAAGCTGAACCGCGACGGGGATTACGAGATCCTGCTCGACACCGGAACCGCACTTCCCTTGAGCCGGCGTTACCGCAAACAGTTGCAATCTCGTCTGGGCGTTCGTGATTCCTCGCGCCAGAGGGCCTTCGGAGAATGACCCATGGCCACAGCCCGCAGCCTTCAAGTCCGCGGGAGCGCATCCCTTCCGCTCCCGCTCACTTCTCCAAATCGTGACCGCGGCTATTCCGGGTCACCCGGGTTGTTAAACAGGACCGTCAGCTTGATGCTTCCATGCCCGAACTGCGGAAAATTTGGAGTGTTGCGGTTGCCCGGGTCCAGGTTGGACGCGGTGTCGTCAGGCGGAAACAGCACCAGCGTGCCGAGGAATTTGAGCACCGCCTCCGACTCCTCGGGCTCTAGCGAAGCATACCGGTTGCGCGAACCCTTGGCCTCTCCTCCGTGCCGCAGGATGACTTCATCCAGCGAGATGCTCCTTCCGTCGTGGCCATAAGGTCCTGTCGATGCTACTCCCCACAACGCCCGGGTCAGGAACTTGGTCTGGAGCGTGCCATCGTAGTTGCGCTCGTAGAAATTCACGCCCAGATCGTGCCGCTTGAAGTCCGTGAAGATGTTTTTGACCAGAAACGGCTTTCCTTGCGGCAGAAGCAGCGGTGGGAAGCCGCTGCCGTCGTTGACCGACTGTACTAAAGGGGTAGCGGTGGCGAACAAGCGATTGAAGATGCCGTGCACGGGATCGAAGACAGTCTCGACATCGGCCACGCGGCGGTCGTGTTCAATTAGCAGATCGCGTACATGGCAGGAAGCGCAGCCGATGCGGTCGAAGATTCGCCGCCCACGCTCCGTGGTCTCATCCTGCTTGAGCACCGCAGGCTTAAAGTAGTTCAAAAGGTAGAACTCAAGGTGGTCCACCACAGCAGGATCGATTTCGAAGTGACCGGTCAGTGCGTCTGCTGGTGACGGACCGCTGATCTTGTCTTTGGAGCCATCCAGAACCATTCCCGCCGGAGTCACTACCTTGCCGCCGGCGCTGGCGACAGCCAAGTCAGGATCGTTGGTCTCCAGTCCCATCTCGTTATGCAGCGCGCCGACGATGAATTCGCGCATGGAAATCGTGCTGCCTTCGGCAAAGAACGGCTTGACGCGAAGATCAGGGTCGACGCCCTCAACTTGGGAAGTATCGAGTGTGCCGTCGTTAAAGGCGGTGATGCGTCCGAACTTTATTCCCTTGCTCACCAGAGGCAGGGTCACTGTGCCGTGGAAATGCTTGGCGGCGGCAACAGCCTTGTCGCGAATGCTACGAAGATCGGCGGTAATTTCGTCCGCCAACATTTCTCTCAGGCCCAAGCCAAAAAGGTGCGGAGCATCGCGGCTGTCAGGGCGCGTCACCACGTTTCCGCCGGCGCCTGCCGATCCTCGCGGACGCCCGTGACAAAGCGCGCAACTGTCGGCGAGTCCGGCGCCGATCCCAATGTCGATGTCAATGTTGCCCACGCCATCGCCCTCATTGGGCCCCTGGCCTTGCAGGCGTGTGAACTTCCTTTGAAAAATCTGGCGGCCGCGGCGGACTGACCGGAACGGGTCGCGCCTGATGATAAAGATCGAGGAACCCGGCGTCATGGCGTCGCCGCGCCCGGCTCCGATTTCCTCCTGCAATGACTTGTTGATTCCTCCCTTGGCTACATTGGGCGCCTGGGTGTTATCGATTAGCTGTGCCTGGACCGGCAGCCCAACTAGTCCAAGCACGCCGGCTAACGAAATCGTTCTTGGAATTGAACTCCAACGGTTCGGATGCATATGCTATCCCCTCACTTCTTTCAGCCTTCATAGCACCTTGCTATCGCATGGCTCGAGACTTGTGAAACTGAAACGTTCGTTTCCTTGCGTTCGCCGGCTCCAGTTCGAACGCTTGGATGCTGGAAATCTGGATTCAGCGTAGATTGGTTTGGTTAAATTCAATCCGGCAACAAGCGTTCTCGCGGGAATAATTTTTTCGCACAATCGCCTTTGCCGGAACGAGTCGATCTTTGCGAATCGCGATCCGGCGCACGCTGGCCGCGAACTGTAAGCGACTGGCCGGGACCTAAAGAACAGTAATGTCACTTTTCTTTGAGAGCCGTTTGACGACCTTCTTTCATCCTGCTAAACTCAAGGATTCATAGGTACTTATCCCACCAAGAAGGTCTTAAGCGTGCAAGGTTACACCCGCCGTCAACTGAAACAAGATAGATTTGCTGAAACCGCCAAGGATGCCGCAGAATGGACCGCCGGGCATCGGCGCGCTCTGGCTTGGGGAATTGGCTTGGCATTGATCGCGATCGCAGGGTATTTCGGCTTCACCACCTGGCAAGACCGGCAGAGCGAGAAAGCCAATGCCGCCCTGGGCGTCGCTATGCGCACCTTTTCCACGCCGCTGCGCGCTCCCGGAACGCCTGCCGGCGAGGCAAACGACGGCTTCGCCACGGTCGCCGATCGCGCCAAGGCCGCAGGCAAAGAGTTCAAGGCCACGGCAGACCAGTATGACAAGCTTCCTTATCCGAAAGCAGCCAGAATCGCCCGCTACATGGAAGGCGTGACTGCCGCGCAGGCCGGAGACAGCGCTCAAGCCGAAAAGACATTGAAGTCCGTGTCCGAGTCGCGCGACAAGAGTGTTGCGGCACTGGCCAAGATGGCCTTAGCGCAGCTCTATCGTGACACCGGCCGCCAGAGCGACGCCGCCCGAATCTACAGGGACTTGCAGGAGCATCCAGCTGATACGGTCTCCAAGGTGCAAGCGCAATTGGCCATCGCGGAGATGTACGAGAGCACCGATCCACAGCAAGCCCAGGCCCTCTACAAGCAGATCCAGCAAGAGAACCCGGGCAACGCGGCCGGACAGATAGCTGCCGCGCGCCTGGCCAGCGTGAAGTAGCCGCTGGACGCCTGGGCACAAAAAGTTCGTCAGCTTTTTCCCGTGGCCCACCCCGGCGCGTACGTTGGCATCTTCTTCTCTTTACACCACGGTTTTCTTGAGGAGTACAAAAATGAAATCCTTTCTGGCAGGACTGGGTATTGGCGTCGGCATCGGCCTGCTTTTCGCGCCACTGACCGGCGAAGAAGCCCGTAACCGCATCTCCCAGCGCGCCGGCGATCTAGCCGACTCCGCCCAAGATCTCATCGAGCAGGGCCGGGGACGCGTGCAGGACACCGTCAGCCGCCTTCGCGAAAAAGCCGCCGACATTCGCCGGGGACGGCATACCGGCACCGAGAGCATCCGCGACCTCTAGAGCGATTCCTAATTGACTGTGGATGCAAAGCTTGCGCAGCCGAAGGCGGCTGCGCTGCTGAGGCCTATCGGTGCGGCACGGTTGACACTCTCTTCCTGCCGCCTTTATCCTATCTTTGTCTCCCGCGTAAGCCTCCACCAGGTGGTTCTACTCGAATCCAGATTTCCGGAGCACCTCTATGTTCATAAGACTAAAGGACCTTGAGCTCCGAAAAGTGGAATTCGACGAGGCCGTTGCGCCCGGAGCGCTGGATCTGGGCGAGGACCTGGAGCTCAAGACCCCGTTGCTGGCTTCTGGACGCGCTGAGCTGGTGAGAGAGAGTCGCGGCGCCCACCAGGTGGTAGAAGACATTCGGCTGGTCGGCAAAATCTCCGCTGAAATCGAGAGCCGGTGTGCGCGCTGCCTGGAACCGGTTGCAAATACGGTGGCGGAAGAGTTTGACCTGATCTACCGCCCGCAGGGCGTTGACACTCGCAGCGAGGAAGCCTCCATCAGCCGGGCGGAAACTGAGATTGGTTATTATCACGGCGAGGGGTTGCTTCTCGAAGACGCTCTGAAAGAGCAAGTCCTGTTGGCGCTGCCGGCGAAACAGATCTGCAGTGAAGGTTGCAAGGGTTTGTGCCCGCACTGCGGGCGCAACCTGAATACCGAAACCTGCGAATGCGCCGGGGCCGTGTCGGATCCGCGCTGGACGGCGCTGGAAGACATCCGCAAGAAGCTGGAAAGATAAGCAACAAATTCAAAGAACAGAGATACAATGGTGCGCCGTGTGGGGGAACCCTCGGCCCCAGGAAGGTTGAGACCCAAATGCCAAACCCAAAACGGCGGCACTCCAAAGCTCGCACTTCGCGTCGCCGCGCCCACGATTACTTGACCAGCGCGTCTCTGGCCGAGTGCCCGAATTGCCACGAACACAAACTGCCGCACCGCGCGTGTCCGAAATGCGGCTATTACAAAGGCCGGGAAGTGATGGAAGTCAAGGAAACCAAGTAAGCGCATACTCCTGTGGAAACCATCATCGCTCTCGATGCCATGGGGTCAGACCGGGCGCCCAGACCTGAGATTGAAGGGGCGTTGCTGGCGGTTCGTCATTATCCCGGAGTCCGGGTGTTGCTGGTGGGACCGGAAGAACGGCTCAAACAAGAGCTGGCGGCCCATCCCACAGCCGGCAGCGCTGCCCTGGAAGTTGTCAACGCGACCCAGGTC
>DATFQZ010000062.1:0-33932 GCA_035263765.1 Candidatus Angelobacter sp.
CCCATCAGCTCTTCCATGGTCATAGTCACACGCAGCACCGGCGGAGGCGCGGTGGGAAGCAGGTCCAGCGAGGTGCGGACTTTCGGATCACCAGCTTTGAACAGTTTGAGACGCACCAATTGCACCTTGTCGCGAATCGCCGGCGACACCACCAACTGGAGTTGCAAGTTATAAGTGTGCGCCTGCAGCGACGGATCGCGGTTTACGCGTGCCAGCCATTCCTCCGGAGTCCCTCCTTGGACTTTGATCTGGCCGGTCTCGACCACGGTCTCGTCCCACACTGTGAGCTGCTGCGGCTTGGTGGTAAAGGTAACTGTACTGGCGGGGTCGGACTTCGCGGGCAATTGCCCGGATGGTAGAGGCAGACTCGCGCTCTCAGCGCTGAAGATCTGGTGGGAACTCTTGCCGACGTCGAGATAGTTTACGGTTAAGGAGGATACTTGAACCGGGAAGTCCAGGAGGTTCTGCAATTTTAACGAGCCGGTGGCGGGCGGCGGTGTTGAAGCCGTCGGTGCTGAAACCTGGGGAGCTGCTCCATCCGCTTTGGGCGCCGCGGGAGGTGTGTTTTCGATCACCAGCTGGTTGGTCACCAGATCTTGCAGCTGTAGCCGGACGTCAATGACCGACTCCATTCCTTTCTCGCTGTCGGAGACCTGGACCTGGCCAAAGATACCGAACTTCATGATCTCGCAAAAGATCGCGTAGCTCGAGGCCGGCATATCAAAATGCAGAACGAGACGCTGATCGGGAATGACTTCGGATTCCTGAAACGCGATGTCGGCAGGCAGGATTTGTTGTCCGGTTGCCGACCCGGCGGCAAAATCTCCGAGAAACTTTGACTTCAAACCGCTCTTCAGCGTCAGGTTAACGAAGGGTTGCTGTCCTTGCAGCACAGTACGGCACAGATAATCCCGCAGCGCCTGGCGCTCGGCATCTTCGACACACGGCAAGGCAACCAGCGTGGCCTTGATTCTCTCTACTTTGTCCTTGTCGGAATACAGCTCCACGCGCAATGGAAGGCGGCTGGCTTCCGGGCCCGCAGACTGATCTGAATAACATCCGAGCTTGAAAGTCGTCGGCAGGTAGAAGAAGGTGTCAGAGCGGGGCGAGTCCTGATAGTGGAGTGTCCGATGCCCCGGGACGTCGAACTGACCCCAGCCGCCCGTGGCTTGCTTGCTCAAGTCCGGGAAGACGTCGGTCTCGGTCTGCGCATGGGCCGCAGGAATCGTGATCTTTTGTCCGCTCAAGGTGTCGCTGCGAAATGTGGCCGTCGTGTTCGCTGGAGGCGGCGGAGGGGGAACAATGATTCTTCGTGTGTCGACGCGGCTCACGCGCTGCGCGGTGGGAACGGGATGGGCCGGGGCCGGAGCGGGCTTCGGTGCAGGCTTCGCTGGTCCCGGTTTCGCCGGCGACGCCTTCCCCGCCGCGGCGGGCTTAGCCGCATAGGCGACCTTGGCATAATGCGGCGACATACTCATAGCTGCAGCCTGCGTCTTCACCGGAGGCTGCGCAGACGACGCAGAAGACTGCACCTGGTATGAGTGGGCGAACGAAATCTCTATTCGGATGTCCGCGGGCTGGGCGGTCATGGCGGAAAATACTTCGTCGTAAACATCGCTGCTCGTAAACCTCAATGCCATGACCAACGAGCCGGAATCCACATTCAGATTCGTTTCCAGCTTTTTCTCCTTCTGTTGTGGCGTGGCGCCTTTGACTGTGTAAAGCAGGGACGCCTTGGGGAATCCATCGCCCAACGGCAGCAACGACGCAGTCATTTTGTCTTTACGGTTGACCTTTACCGTCAACCCTGAACGACGGCACTGCACGACAGCGTGTTCCGCATCCAGCCACCCCGCCAGGGTGACCCATTGTTTCTGGTCGAGAGTGTGCACCGTGGCAGTCTGATCGCGATGCAAGAGATCGCTCTGGTCCTGGGCAAACTGCGGCACATGTACCATCACCAGGTTTGTGAGGTTCACCACTCGCGTCTGCTGAAAGCGCAGGGCATTCATGGCCCCTACGGGCGGCGTAGCTGGTTTGGGCGCGCTGGGCATATCGTTCCTCCTAAATACCTGGTGTTACGGTTGAACCGCCGCCGGATCGAGCAGCAAGAGGTCATCGTCAATCTGGTTGAACTTGATTTCGCGGTTCTTGGACCTGTCGTACGCGATGAACCGGATGTCGGCGTCGTATTTTGACGGTCCTCCAGCCGCGCGATTCACGATCCACGATTGCTGCGCCTTGGTGGTCTTCGAGAAAGTAAATGTCTTATGTTCCGAGATGTTGTTGGTGGGATCGCTATACCTCATCACCACAACCGCCAGCTGAATTTGCTTGTCGAAGTCCACTTGGTCGGTGTTGAACTCCACCTTCAAAACATTGCCTCTGCCGATGAAAACATTCCCTTCGGCGGCGTCACCGGAGCCCAAATCCACGCTGGAGCCGTCGGAACGGTTGACGCGGGCCTGCCAGTGCGCCTTCTCCGGGCCGCCCTCCAGCACCGGCACGCTGATGGCAACAGACGAGCTCAAGCTGGTTAACTGGAAGGACTGGATGAACCTGTAGTTGTGCTGTTCATCCTGGTACCTGAAATCACCGCTGATATCGCGCACGCCATCGAACGATCCTTGTGGCAATAACGTGAATTTCAGTGTCTTCGCGAACGGGCGTGGGATCTCCAAGGTCTTGGCATTGCTTCGCGCCAGCGGCATGGTGATCTCACCCCCGCCGACAACGCGGTAGATCACCTGATACGTATATTCCGGCGGATTAATGTCGGCGTCATTGCCGGCCAGATCGCCCGTGTATTGAAACCACGTTTTCTTCGCGTCTTTCGGAGTCAGCTCCAGCGTTTCCTTGAACACCGAACCGTTTTGTGCCTTGTGCTGCAAAAGAACTTTGGCCGAACTGACCTCGGCCTCCGGCGCCGTCAGTTGCAGCTCCACGCGCAACGCGCCCATGGTGCGCGGAGTGATCAGCAGCTTGTCCGCCGTGCTTGGCGTCCATTCTGAGCGGCTAGGCGGACCTTCGCGATAAAACACCTCGGTCATGTAGTTGTATGTTTTCTTGGGCGCGCCATCGGCGTTGCGGGCCATGTCAAACCGCCAATGAATGGCGTCCTGCTCGGATTTGAGGAGATCGTCTTTCGTGCGGACAATCGTGGGCGCGGCCGGATCGGAGTCGTCCTTCTGCGAGTACTTCAAGAAGACATGTACGGTCTCCACGCCATCCTCCTTGAAATTGACGCCGTTGGTGCATGCGGTGACGTTCATGGCGTGGAAGAATCCATCCGTGAGGCGTAGCTCTTTGAAGCAGCTCTCTCGGACCTTGTCGTTGGCGATCAACAACTGGATGGGACCGTTAGGGTTGACTTCGCAGTCGTCCTTGGTGGCTTGATGGTCAAAACTCAGGTCGAAGGAGATGTTGCCTCCGGCCGCAGCCTCTTGCACCTGCACCAAGTCAACATTGGGATTCGATTGATCGGCGCTGCTGGCCCCGGGTTGGGAGTTGTTTTCGCCAAATAGCGCCGGAACCACGCGATCGCTGAGCATCTGCGTGGCCAGTTTGAACATGGCATCGCGCGCAGCATCGGACGATCCCTGCGCGTTGCTGCCTTCATCGCTGGTGATGGTGACTTTGATGTCATTCTTCACGATGGACTGGTGGATCGTGTCCTGAATCTGCTGCCTGGGAACCATGGGCATGACCGTTGCACCATGTGTCTTGCGCAAGGCCGCCAGTTGCGACATGGTAAACGGTTGCGCCGTAGCCAAAGGCACGTAGCGAATGAAGGGCGCTTTCATCAATATGTAGGGGCGCGCCTGGTCGAGAATCTTCTGTTGTATGAGTTGGCGATCGGCATGGATGGTCATGGTCGCGGAGATTCGCGCTCTGTACTTGAGCTGGTACGTGACCATGATGGGAACTTTCCCGTCTTTGTAGGCACTCCAGAAAATCTCCGCGCCTTTATCATCCAGTTGCAGGCTGACGGAAGCGCCCAGGCCGCCGGCCAGGTCGACTGGGGCACCTTCACTGGCGTAGCGGACGATTCCGGTATCGCTGACTTTAAAAGTCGCCAGGCTCACTTTGCCACTAGTCCACAACGGTTCCGCCAGGAGCGGCTCAGTGCTGTCGATCGGATGGCCGAAGGGCTTTCTGCCTGCGGCCTTTTCCTGCTCGAGCTGCTCGCGCAAATGGCTGAGGATTTTCTCCCGTCTCTCCGGCTGCATGGTAAGCGTGGTACGGAACTGGAGGATGCCTCCGCCAAGATCCTTATCAGCATCAGCAGTTTCGTCGAGATTCTTCATGTACTTGATGAAGAGAAATTCGGGATTGCCATGCTCGTCGGACAGGATGACGGGCTCATCGGGCAGCGGATAGAACTTCCGCGAGTCGACGTCATCGCGAAAGATAAATGTATTTTCAAATTCCACAGGATCAAGCAGGCTGAGCATACGACTTCTCCTTCGTTAACTTGTGGGCGTGATGGGGACCGCAAGGATGCGGTCGCTGGCGGTTGTCCAGTGTCCAACCACGGGAGGACCGCCGGCCAGCGGGAACAGAGTCGTGCGGTACTCGTACGAACGCCGCTGCGGATTCTTGATCGCAATCTCCCATCGTTGCCGCTCCGCTTTAGCCGCGATCTCCATCGTCGCCTGTTCCCTGACCTGGTTTTCCGAGTCCACGTACGACAGTTCGACTTGAAGAAGGCGAATGCCGGCTTGCGGCAACTCCGGCCCCAGAGGCACCACGTCCACGACCAGGCGGTTCGCGGCAATTTTTCCCACAACCACAACTGCAACATCGGCTTCCACCCAGTCATCGTTCTCTTCGACCCCTGTCGCGAGCGTGCGGGTAACGCGATAACGAAACGACCGGTCAACCGGGTCCGGCATGTCCAAATTTACGGTCACGACTTTGCCGGGCTTGTCGAAAACCAAGGTTCCTGCCGGAGCGGTCGAGTTTTTCTGTATTGCGACCGTCACGCGGTCCAAACCGTTCCAATCATCGTCGGAGATCATCTGCACGGTGAGTACACCAGGGAATGCCTGTGGCAACTGCACGATTTCGGTATCAATCGGAAACTGGGGCACAGAGATGATTCGCCCGTCAGCAAGCAAGTACCGCAACGCGGCCTGCAACTGGTCGCCGGGACGGCAGTCACGAAACCATACAACCTGCTCAGGACCTTTTGGCGGGAGAGACAGTTGCGTTTCGCCAACTTTTTCTGCGCCGCGAGAATGCTTCACCTGCAGATCGCCCAATGCCACGCGATCGTCCACGGGCGGGCGTACGACGCAGCGAGCCAGACCCAACATCTGCTTGAGATCAAGAGTCAGCTCGCGGCTCTGACCGCTGCCGGCCTCCACGGTATAGTGTTGCCCCGGGTCAACCGGCGAATCGTCAGCAAAGGTGACTTCGGCGTGGGCCTTCCAGGTTCGATCCGGCGCTGAATCCGCCCACGCGGAGAATGCGGACTGGGGTGAATCCGGAGTAAGGCGCAGGGCCTGCTGCGCGCTACCGTAATCAACCTGCACAATGGCTTCTTTCAAATGGAGACTCGGCAAGGTTTGCGCCGATCGCACATTCAACACCATGCGTTGAAAAAATGGATGGTTCAGGCCGGCATCGGCAATGTGGTCGGCAGGATCGCTACCGGCAAGCAAGTCGGCCAGATGTGCCTGCGGTGTGATGGTGCGCGAAATCACCCGCTTCTGTTGAAGATCAATTTCTTCTGTCGCGCGTTCAATCTGTTTGAGCTGTTTGAATGCGAAGGCAGAGCCAACGCCAAACATCTCTCCTAAAGTGCCCAGAGAGGCGTGCGCAGGTTCACGGTTCAGCGGTAACACCGGTTCACAGAAACGCTCCACCAGTTCACGCTGGATCCATTGCAACGCCTCTTGCGTGCCGTCATCATTCTTGCTGTCTGCCGGTTCTGCGATTCCCCGTACTACCTGGATGGTGATGACGCGGCTCTCGATCAGGTGTTCGGTGATCTTCTGGATGTCGCTGTCATAAAGCAGGTATCCTTCGCGCGCCTGCATGGAGTAATGATCGTAGACGCGCCCCCAGTCAATCCGCGCGAGGATGCGCTGCGCGGGCCACAGGCCTTCCATGCGCAACCAATAGCTCGCGCCCACCGGCGCTGCGCCGGATCGCATGGCAGCTTCGACCAGCTGCACGCCTTCCGGACTGAGCGAAATGGAAAAGTTCGCCGCGTGAGGCGCTTCAAACGAAGCGGCTGTCCGTCCATACGCCCGACGGAGGAGTGCTGATAAGCCGCCCGCTGCTGTGGGCTCTTTGCCGACGAAATGCACTTCCGCGGAAGCGTCGACGATCGGCACCGGTGTGAGAACTACAGGGGTGCGCTTCAGTTCGTCTTCCAGAGCAGACCGTGCCTGATCCAACGCCGCTTGTGGCTGCTGGAGATCGAGCCCCAGCCGAAGATTCCCTCCTTGCAGCTCTCCATTCTGGACCAGGCGTAAGAGTTGCACGTCAGGACTGCCGTTGGCACTCGATAAACGTGGCGCGGACGGAAGTACATAGAACCGTAGCGGGTCCTCGGTATCTCTCGCCAGATCGATGCCCGCGACAGATCGCGTAGATACTGACAGGTCGAGCACGGCCTAGACCTTCGCGGGCGTCGCGATCGGCAGCGGCGGCACGACGATAACTTCCGCGGCCTGCGTCACCGGCGGAGGCGCGGTAACTGCACCTGTCGATGAGTAATACCTGATCTGATAGGTGTAATTCTTGGGGCTGCCCGGCACGCCGCGCACCCGCCAAGTCTTCTTGCTTGAATCCTGCGACGAGAAGATCAAGCTGTCGTGGACGTCAATGTTGTTGTCCGGATCGCTGTAGCTGAAATCCACCTGGACCATTTTGGAGTTATCCGAATATGTCAGCAGCGCCGGGAAGACATCGACTTTGATCAAATAGTGCTCGCCGACTGTGATGAAACCGGGTTGGCCGTCAAGCCAGCCGCCGTCTTCAGGAATTTGCTTCACCAGCCCATCGCGATAAACCATGTCATAGCGATATTGATAGGCGCGAAGATCCGGGTTGCGAAGGTCGACCGTCCAGCTCTGCATGACCTTGTCGTCGGTAAAGACGAGCTCGCCTTCCTGGGTGTAGTGATTGTCGGGATCGCTGTAGCGGAGGCTCACGCCAATCTGGCTGAGTTGGTCTCCGCCGTCCTTGAAATTGCCGCTGCACATTACGGAAACCTTCAACTGCTCGGGTACTGGGGCATCCAGCCGGAGCCTTGAGGCTGTCGACTTGGTCCACTTGCCCGGCATGATCTCGCCGTCTTTCCGCAGCCAGTCAACTTTGTATTCGTATCCTTTCGACGGGTTCTCATGGACCGGCTCGGCCCACAGCGCAGTCTGTTCGGTCTTATCAAGCTTGAATTCGGCCTCGATCGTCTTGTTCAGCGATTCCGAGTTATAGCGGAAGCTGATGTTGGCGGCCGGAAAACTGTCGAGGTTGACCAGACCCAAGCCCAAGTCGACCTGGATCATGCCGAGCGTGCCGACATCCACGACGAGAAAATCGTCCTTCACGCGGCTCTGACTCATGCTGAAGGTCTGATCGCTGCCTCGATAATGGACAACTGCGTCCCAGTCGTACGTGATCTCGGCCAGTGTGTTGGCATAGGCCAGGAAGGTCTGGATGGCTGATCCGTCCTTGAAATTGAACGACTGCCGTACTTGCTCGCGATCACCGCCCCCAAACTTTTCGCGGTTGTAAACCACCGTGACCGTGACGCTATCCAGCGGTAGTGTCTTGAAATCAGCGTTCACACGCACGGGAACTTTGAGGAAATTGAAGAATCCATCGCGCAAATCGATGAAAGCCACCATGTCCTCAAGCCTGCCCTCCTGAAAAATGTTGGAGATGTTGGACGAGGGGCGAAAGTTCTGCACCAGCACCATTTTGCTGTCCATCGTGAAATTCAGGCTATTGCTCACAGTCGAGAGGTACTGAGTCAGATAGGTGCGGTCCATGTCCTTAGAAGGTGGGCTGGCCTCGATCGCCTTCTCAATCTCCTTGTTGACCATGTCCATGCCCATCTTTTGTAGTGACGTTATCGTGTCCGGCGTCACCTGCGAGGTGCCAGGTACCACTTCCACACCGAGAGTCTTATTCCGCGCCAGGGTCTCGGTAACGCTCGTAACCTTATCGGTTCTCACCTCGTTCTTGTTCCAACCAAACAGGCCGCTTGATTCCTCACCCTTATCGTGGAACACTTCCTGGATGAGCGTGTAGCTGGAAGTGATGTCGCACCACACGTGCATGGTGACCCCGAGTAACCGGTGCTCGAAGGTCAGATCGTACTGGACGTTGATCGGCAAGGTCCGCACCTTTTCGAGCTGGGACATCAGCGATGCCCCTTCCTGCGTGAGTTTGACCATGACCGCCTTGCGGTTGTTCCCGATGCCGCTTACCTTGCCGGTTCCCACCGCATTCTTGACAAATTCGTTCGAGGCGTCACCCGTGCTTTCGCCGGCCACGGCCACGGACACTGTTCCATCCAGGAAGGGAACCAGGTCCACAAACACATCCTGGGTCGGATCAGCGGCAGACTCGCCAAAGGTGACCTCGCGCAGTTTGCTCGTGATCTTTTTCAGGTCCGCGTCAGGGACGCCGAGTTCTACCGTAAACGTAAGAATGCCCCCACCCATGTCCTTATTGGTAGCATCCGGGGAAATACGTCTTTCGTCCTGACGATAGACGATCAGAGAAAACTGGCGCTTGCCCTTGTCGTCTTTGGCGATGTCGGGCTTGTTAGGCAGCACATAGTACTTGAAGGGCACTTTGGGAGCGCGCGAGCCGGGTGATGATACCGGATTGCCGTCGTCCTGAAAGATGGTGTACCCTTCAATATTCATAGAATTGGTCAACGTGAGCATGACAGTCTCCCCTCGGCTGAAAAGTTCAAGATGGCGGGACTTGTGGAACGAGCGAGCGGCACAGAATTTCCTGGAGCCAAGATCGATTGGGCTCTCTTGGCTCGCTGCCTCAGCTTTGGAAGACCTGGAGCATCAGTCTTCGAAGCGGCTTTGGAAAAAGCTTGCACGCTGGGCGCCTACCCCTTTGACGTCGTAGCAGGCACCCCTCTGGCCCGCTACGGCGCCCGAATCACGTTCTCTTTGCCCGATGAAAAATCTAAATTCCTGGCAGCCTTTGGGCTTGACCATCATCCCTGGGGTCCGCCGCAGTTTGTGGGCCTGCGCACCAACGACGAAGGTCAACTCGTCATCAAGGCGTACCATCAGGTAGTGCAGCCCCCGGTGCTTCCGTTTCATGTTCATGAAAGATTGAGCGGTCAGCTAGATCCATATCTGGCCGCCTTGTACCAAGGAGCCACGGAAAATTACTTTATGTATACGGGCTTGTGCCAATGGCGGGAGTTTGCCAGCATGTGCCTGGCTGGCATGAGCGCAGGCGCCCCTAGCGTCGATTTCCAGCCTTATCCACGTTTGTCCGGCCCGGGCTCCTTTGGTGCCAGCTTTCTCTCCAAGGAGGGAGAGGTCCACGCAATCACCCTACATGCCTCGTATCTCTCGCTTCCCGACGATGAGACGATCGTCCGCCTATGGACCCGCGATATGCCCGATGGAGAACGCGAGGCCTATGAGTTGACCATGGCGGCTGTTCGATCGTGTGGCGCCCGCCGCTTTGGCGCATGGCATTCCCTGCTGGCATGGACGTTTGAGCGCGACGGCGCCTGGCACAGAGCTGCATGTTTCCATTTTCCTGTCACGAAGTAGAGATTCCTGTCACTAAGTGAAGATAGAGAGAACCCCCAGTGCTCCTGCTTGACGACTCCGTCGCAATCGGCCCGATGACTTTCTATCGGGATCATGCGTCAGCTTCTACCTTTCATTACCTGCCGGGAACGGTCCAGGTGGTCGCCGAAGACGGCATGCCCCGCGCCCAGTTGCTGCGTTTCCGCGGGTCTTCTCAGAGCGGCGGCTTGCTATCACTCGACGTGCAGCTTTCCCATGACGCCTCTGCCCTTCAGGCCGCGGAAAAACAAATTGCGTCGCGCTTCGGCGTTCAGCCCAACCTGGTGCCAGTGCTGTTCGACCAAGGCACGGCAAGGCTGAGTCTTCTCGATTTTCATCCTGCCGATAGCGCCAACCGCAGCAAGAGCGCCTTCGTGGAGAACGTGTTGGGGACAGCCGTTCCCTCACTCTTCGGGCAACAGCGCGCTATTTTTTCCGCGCGGCTCACTCCGGAAGGAAGCACTCTGATGGAGAAAGCTTTGCGCGACGGAAGCGTACCGGTGCTGATTGTCTACGACCTTGGGTTTTCCGGTCTGGCGCCTGCCCGCGGCGTGCGAGCGCGCGTTCACTACCAGATGTCGTACGACTACCTGCGTACCCGGCTTCAAGCCAATACCCTGTATTTCAAGGCCGATCTGGATCGGGAAGCCGAGAACCTCTCCAAGAACGGCGCTATCGAGATCGAAGACGTTGACTTCCAGGGCGTCAGCGCGGAAGTGCGAGCGCAGCGCCAAGAGGAGGTTCGCGCAACTCTCAGCCAGTTGATGCAAGGCCTGTTCTTCCGCCCAGCCGCCTCACCCACCGCGACAGGCACCTTCAACAGCAATTCCTCCTCCGGGGCCGACGCCTATTGGGCGTCGCAAGGCCGTCCGCAAATCGCCTTTGTCACGCGTGGGCAGGAGCAACACGAAGATGATTTGCTGACCTATGACTTCACCGAGTCTCAGGTCATCCAGAGCCGGGTTGCTCCCCAGGGTTCTCTTGAGCTTCCGAAGGGTACAGACGCTTCTAAACTCATCGTCGATGTGACCACGGATTGGCCGCCCGCCGTCACGCAAGTGCGGGCGTTTACTCTGCCGGATGCCAACTGGGCCGGTGTGTCGGCCCTTGAAGTCAACTTGCGAAATGGATCTGACGTCCGGACGCTGGTGCTTTCTCCTGCTCAGCGCGAACTGACGGCAAACTTCAGCCAGGGCCCGATTGAATACAACGCTCGCGCCCTTGCGAAGCCCGATCCCGAGGCACTCGGAGATCCACCGTCCGGCGATCGAAGCTTTCTTCCAGTGACCACAGCGAATCTGTTCCTGGATCCCGCAGTGCTCGGGGGGCAGCGTGTCCTTCGGGTGGCGTTAGGAGCAATCGACTTTTCAACCGTGGTGAAAGTCACCGGCCAGCTCCAGAAGAATGCTCAACGACGCAACTTTCAGTTGGACAGCACGCAGCGCGAGTTGACGGTCAACGTATGGGGAAGCGAAACCATTCAACTGAACTCGACCCTGTTCTTCGCCGATGGAAACTCGATTTCATTGCATCGTTCGGTCAATCCCTTTGACAACGTTGTTCTCATCAACCAGCCTGCCAACCAGTTTTTGGTGGTGGAACTGATGCTTCACGACCCGTTGGAGCGCTTCGAATCCGTGCACGTGAGCCTGGAGACAATAGCCGAATCGAGCCGCCAGAATCGCACGCTGGATGCGGGCACTCTGGTTACCCATTGGTCAGCCCCGTGTGAGCCTGGCTCAGCGCGCTCGTTCCGTTATCAGGTGCGCAAGGTTTTGCGCAATGCCAGCGTCATCGAAGACGATTGGAAGGAAGCTGCCGGTTCCCTGCTGGTGGTGGGCGATCCCGACATCAGAATCGAATCCATTCAGGGCATGGTGCTGGGCGCGCAGAACATACAAGGCGGCATGGTCCGCCTCACGCCTTCATCTCCACCGCCCGGCATGGACGGAGTGCAGGAGATCATGCTGGATGCCGGGCAAACATCGTTTACCGCGAGTCTTCCATTTGACCGTCTTGCTCCCCGCCGGTACACGGTCGCGGGCCAGTTGTTTCTCGACTCAGGCGCGGTAGACTTGCCGCAGCGCGAAGACACTTCTGAAGTACTGCTGATTGCTGCGGCTCAATAGCAGGCAGGTCTATGCAAGGTGCATCTCGGGCACCAACTCAATGCGTACGACCTCGTCGTTGCCGGCGAGGCGAGCGATCGCCTCACGTGTAAGCCGGCCGTCGCCCATGTCTAGATGAACCGACAGTCCCTCAATAGGCGGCGTGGATTTCTGCGGGCGGCGGAAGCTCACGACGATATCGAAGATCTGTCGGTCCGAATGGCTCAGAGCAAGTTGCAGGTGTGGCCCAATGCGGGATTCAGGCGTCACCGCCGCCCTCGACGCGACTGGCCGGTTAGAGAGCCGGATAGAAACGACCTGAGCGATTTTGGCGAAGGCCTCGATTCGCTCGCGGTTGAGCACGCCCCAAGCCAAGCTCCCCTCCTGCTCCAATCCCATGGATTCCAATTGACCTGACGGCGGAGGTTCGGAAAATTGAACCTCCACGTTTAATGACTCCTGGCCGGCCTTCAGCTTTGCCAAAATCTTCGGATCGACTTTTTCAGGCATTCAAGTCCTCGGTTCACGGTTTAACTAACGAAGGCGCGTTCAACAGTCCCACGCCCCAAGCATCGGGATTGGGATGCCCCGGATCAAAGGTCGTAGCCTCCGGGTTGGGAAGTCTGCCGGCACCACTGATGAGATCGCTTACATCTTTCTGCGTCAGACCCGGCTTGGCCGCGAGCAGGCAAGCCACTAGTCCTGTCACCAGCGGCGATGCCATCGACGTGCCTTGCATGAACCAGGAATTGTTGTTGGCCATCATCCAGCGATTGCCGGATGCGGGCGTGGTCGGTACCTGACGTGACAGCGCAGACTGGATCGCGCTCCCGGGCGCCGCGATATCAATCGCCCGAGGCGTTGTGTCAACCGTTAAGAAGAACAGATTGAGCAGGCGGTCGGAGCAGGTCCTCAGCGGTCCAGGCGAGGAGAACGACGTGATATCGCCCAGCCGTGTTTCCGAGAAGTCTCGGCTAACAGCAGGCGTGTCAATGTCAGGCCAGTTGAGCCGGGTCGCGGAACATCCGACGCTGACGACATCAATAGCTGCGGCCGGCGAGCCGATCTTGTAGGCGTCGTCTGAAGCGACCGCGCCCGGAAAGCCGCCTCGCATCCAAGCGGACCAGGCATGAAGCTCCACGCTGGTGGCGGCCTGATTCGTGACGATGATTCTCCACTCGTCGCCAGGAAGGGCGACAAGCGGGGACGCAGTTGACCGGAAACCTATGTCAACGTTGTAATCGCCGTTATGAATATCCTTATTCCCGTAGACGATGGTCACCGTGATATTCAAGCCCGGCACAACGACATTGGTAGGCGTGGTACCCACCGTAGTCGCGGCGCTGGTCCAACTGGTGGGACCATGCTGGATGGCAATACGCAGGTTAGGCTTGGGATTCGCCGGCGCTGGAGGCCGGACCCACATCGTGAAGTGGTCCTCCGCCGACCCCTTTCGAAACGTCGTTGCAGGGCCCCCGTCAATATAACGGAAAATCACCGAGCCTCCGGCGGCCAAATCACGGCGCATGTGCAGCGCGGAGCCGCGCTGGTTGCCGGCTGCCGCAACGAGCACTCTTCCCTTCAAATAGTTGCCGGCGGCATCGCGGAGCTGGCGGGTCAGAGTACGCGCAAATTCATCGGTGCCGTCATGAGCGTGAGCGTGGTTTTCAAAACTCATGTTGATGACACAAGGTTTGCCAAGTTCCTTGGCCTTTTGAAAGATGTATTTTAAGCCGTCCGCTGGGTTCCCCTGATTCACGCCGATGGCCCTGACCATAATGATGTTGGCCTTCGGCGCCATGCCCGATGGCACATTTCCGGCCGGACTCGCCACCGATGCGCCCGCCGCGATCCCGGCGACATGCGTTCCGTGGCCCACCGTGTCGGTGGCATTGGCCACATCCGCGCCGGTTCGCTCGCGGCCGTAGTTGAAGGTGCTGTAGGCTGCATTGCCGGGGTGCTTGGCCTTTGGGGAGTTCGGGTTGTTGGCCGGCCCGTTGTCCTGCTCCCATACTGCCAGGATTCGCGAATTCCCTGCTGCGTCGTTGAACGCCGGATGGCCGCCGTCGATCCCGGTATCGATAATGCCCACGATCACACCTGCGCCATCCTGCTGGGCAGCGGAAAACTTTGCTTGAAACGCGTTGCGATCTACCGCCGTGCTTGCGAGATTCAGACACGGAAAATGTTTCATGCCGCTCAGATCGAGGTAGCGGATCGACGACAGTGCCGCGATGTCCATGATTTTGTCCACAGGCGACTTCAGCGACATGACGGCGCCTGCTTCTGCCAGGTCCCCTAGTACGCCTTCCGGCAACTGCACCTCACCCTGCACGGTGGCCGTAAGATGGACGAGAGGCGGTGTTCCCTCGACCACATGCGTGGATTCGTGGAAAAATTGTGCTTTGTCTTGCTCGGAGTCGGGAATTGATAACAGGAATTTTGCAACCGTAGGTGACAGCTTGGGCCGGGCCGCAGCCGGCACAGCCAATCCAATTCCGTCCTCCGCCTCGAAGAAGATAAAGTCATGGAACGTTGAAGTGCTTTCGATGCGGCGATAGACGCTGTGCACCAGCGTTGGCGCAAACGGATTCGAAGGATCGCCGGTCTCATCAAGACGGATGACGGCCTCGCGATAGTCATGTGCATCCGCTGCGCCGCTACCGAACAGGCTCTTGGGCACCAACATGTAGACATAGAGCTGGTCGCGCATCAGTTTTAGCTCGCGGATGCTCTTTTGCTTGTAGATTTCGGAGAGGTCTTGCGGAATTTGGCGACCCGTGCCAGCCCAACGAGGGTAGTACGCGCCGTTCTCGTCGTAGGTGAAGAAGTGGCTCAACACCAGCTTAAGCGCAGAAACCGTCGGCGCCATAGCGCGCAGCGGGGCCGGAACCTCCTTCAAGTTGGCGATATTGTCCGGCACCGCGGTGCGGTTGTTTTGAAGAGTCTGCGCCCATTGCGCGCTGTTCGCCGGCATCGCGATCTCATCTGGGATGGAGACGTCCACGCCAGCAAGATTGAGCTTGCGTTGTACATAGGTATCAAGATCGCCCATCAGGTCCTGGATCGTGGCCTGATCATCTGCTTTGGCGTCGGCGGCAAAACGCATCCAGATAAGAGGATGATTGGGCGCGTCGGCAGGCACGGGATCCGTGCCGAGCGCCGGATTATCGCCCTGAACGGCGACGGCTCCGGTTTTCACCTTGAGCACAAACTCCGGCGTGATGGGCCGCCCGAAAGCCGTGACGGCTGCGCCGTTATAGCGCCTGTAGGCACCCAGCAGCGCCTCCGCGTTGTTCAAGTCCGTAAAGTGCTTTCCAGTGGCAGTTGGAAGAATGCGCCCCAGGAAGTGCCGGGCTGCCGCGTTTAATTGTTCCCTCGACATCTCAGTACACCTTTCTTATGTTCTATAGGGCTGGATGAAGAAGCAGCTCTTCATCTGCCGATGTACGTGGGCCGACAACTTGCAGTTTGCCGTCGCTGCCGATCCACGTGATTGTGTAGTCGTAATTCCCGCTCCCGCCGGATTTCTTGGGCACTGCCCAAACCGTCGGCTCCAGGGTGGGACCCATGAAGATCATCTCTTTGCTTCCCGCGACTCCCTCGGCTGCGTCACCATATTGCAGGTGCAGCTTCGCACCCAGTAGCCCAGCAGCTTTGAAGTCCGGCACCAGCATGCGCACCGAGACCTGCAACACGCTGTCAAATACCTCACCCACCACCAGCAATTGGTCGCTGCTCGGCTGCCAGTCCGTGCGTCTCTCTGATCCATTCGTAGCAAACGTGGTCAGCCGGTACTGGTAGGCAGGCTTCTCTGCGACTGACGAACGAAACACCGTCCAGGTCTGGGTCTCGCCGTTCGAAGAGAACGTGAGCAACTTCGTTTGTTCGGTGTCGCTGTCGGCGGGCTTGTAGGAGAGCTCCGCGGCCATCTTGCTGAAATGCTTCAACGGGTCAGAAGCAATGACCGTGATCGGAACCGTCAGTTGTGTCGGCTGATTGAGAACAAACGTCTTGGCGCCGGCGCCTTTCAGTTCCACTGTCGAGGTCTGCCCGGTTGTGAACTGGTACGCGATCGTCAGACGATAAGCGCGATTCTGCGGATCCAATGGCCGGATATGAAACCTGCCTTCCGGCTTCTGTTTGGTCAGCACAGCGGTAGCTTGTTGAATGGCCTGTGGGGCCGGCTCGTCGTAATTGAGTGTGCACTCGATCGAACTGACGGCGCTCCAATCCACTTGCGCCACAGTGAGGTCAATTGGGAAAACCGCTTCCACTTCGGCAGGATCCACATCCAGGTTGCGGGTCGTAGTCTTGATCCAAGGCGACACCGCTTCCAGCGAGGGGTCGCCTATTGCGAAGCCCGGTTCGTACTTCACTACAATCTGGTATTCCAGCTCCATGTTGAGCTTCTGGTCCATCATGAAGGCGTAGCCGGCCTTCTGCCCTTTTTCGGTCAAAACAAATTCCGCCGTATCTTTCGGCGCTGTCCCGTCATCACGAACGCCGTATCTCAGCTTGACGACCATGGAGGTCACGCCCAGCTCATGGAGGTCCACGTTGGTGCTCACAGTTCCCGAAATCTTTGTAAAGAATGGGCTGTCAAGGTCAACTTCCTTGATTCGTCCTGCGAGCTGAGCATCGCCCGCTGCCATGCGGATCTGTCCTTGCGGTGCGGCGTTCCGCTTCGTCGCCGAAACCTGGAACAGGTCGTATTCCAGATCCTGTTGCTCCTCCTGGCTCAAAGACTTCATCAGAAACGCGGCCTGGGGCCGCCCCGCCTCGTTCCAGCGCTCCACCGCGGTGGGTTCCCGCGTGGGTGCGGGCGCTGGGCTGGGCGTGGGTGCTGGTGTTGGCGTCGGCGTGGGTGTAGGAGTCGGTGTGGGATTGGGCGCCGGTGTCGGCGTCGGCGTTGGTGTTGGAGTTGGAGTCGGAGTGGGAGTTGGCGTCGGCGTTGGGGTGGGCGCCGGCGCGGGATCCACAGCCCGCGAAATCCGAGCAGTGATGGCTGGCACTGGCCCGCCATCAACAAGACCTGTGATATGCACAACGCGATCCGGGTTCGGTGCCGTGCCACCAGGAGTACTGACCCGGTTCGCTACTCGTGCGTCGCTGTCGCCGGTAAAGCCGAACCTCCGAGGTTGCGCAAGATTCCCGATGATCCCCAGAGCTACTTTCAAGCGCCGTGACGACAAATCCAGGTTATGGCTGATGGTGGCCTGGCCGGAGCGCCCTTCATAGCTGGCGTGCGCGTCCAGGTCCACTGTTTTCGGCGAAGCCAAGCGCGTGCTGATCCACTCCCGCAAAGCAGCGGCTCCGCGTTGAGTCGAATTCCCATTTGCTGCATGGCTTCCCGAGAAAGGCGCATCAGATGGGTTGGGGGAATTGTTCAGGTAACTTTGGTACATCGCGGTTGGCGGATGGTCGGAAAAACCCGCCTGCGCCGGATGGTCAAACTGAAACAGAAGATCAAAAGTCTCGGTGGTTCCAGCGGTAGCGGGATATTCGACAGCAATGTTGAGCGACTGCCCCGGATTGACATCCACGGTAAATTGGCGTGTTGTGGCATCGAGTGGACGAACAGTCCCATCGACCGTCACCCTGGGCGGCGTGGCCCCACCGCTCACCGTGACGGTTTCCCTCAAACCGGAAGTTGAAGGAACGTGCACGATGTTGTAGCCGGAAGACTCAGGCGCGTTGTTTCGCGTCAGAATCTCCAGCCGCGCTGGAGCGTGTGTGACCGCAGCCGGAGCCGGCGCCGGCGCTGGAGTCGGAGTCGGAGAGGGTGTCGGCGCGGGCGCTGGGCGTGGCGTTGGTGACGGAGCCGGTGCAGGCCTTGGCGTGGGGCTTGGCGCCGGCGCCGGATCTGGCGTCGTTGGCGAGCCGGGGCTTGGTGCCGGTGCTGGACTCGGTGCTGGTGCGGGCAGCGGTTGCGAGAAACCGGAAGCAACAGCGGAGGCAGCCTGGGTTGGGTCAGCCGCCACGAGTTGTCCGCGATCCACCGAGAGCACGCTCCCCGGCTGCAATGAAGGTTTGAAAAACGCCCATGTCGCTAGGTCCTTCGCCAACTGGTTCAACTTTTCCCGCGACGCCGCTGCCGCCGTTCCATCCATCCCCGTAAAATCCACTTCCTCGATCTGGATTGAGCCGTCTTTGGTCAGCTTCTCCATCTCTGCATCCAGATCCGCCTTGAAGTACAGGGTGTTCATGGTGAATCGCGTGCGCAGATACGAGTAGCTCTGCTGGAAGTGGATCTTGATTTTTGCCCGGTAAGCGGGCATCAGACCCTTGTAGTCCAGGTCGTAGACCACCGCCACCTGCGTCGCTCCAGGATCTTCCAGCGAGGCCTTCATCAGCATCGCCCCTTCCTGGCTCAGCTCCATGGAAAACACTGCGCGGTTGTCGCCGTAGAGGCTGGGCTTGGTCGAACCCAAGATGTTTTCAACGAAGCGCTCTCCCGCGGACGGTTGCGCCGGGTCCGTCGTTCCCGAGCTTGTCCCCAAGGCCGTGATCCGCACGGAACCGGCGTCCATCGGGACAGGTGTCAGCTCGATCTCCTGCCCAGATTGCTTGGACAATTCTTCTCTAATCGCATTGAGAGTCGATTCCGGAACACTCAGGTCCACCGTCATGGTGAGAAATCCCCCACCCAGGCGGTCACCTTCCTTGAATGCAGGATTGTCTGTAATATCGCGCCGGTAGATCAGCAGTTGATACAGAGGATCTCCCGCTTCGCGCGTCAGCTTGGGATACAAAGGCATGTAGTAATACCGGTTCGTGGCGTTGTAGTCCCGGTACAGCGTTAGCCCTTGCGTCGTTGTTGCGGAATCAAGATAGAGCATGACCCTGCCTCCTCACCTTTTTCACAGAGCTGGGTGAAGAAGCAGCTCTTCGTCCGTGGTTGTGCGTGGACCAACAACTCGCTGTTTGCCGTCGCTGCCGATCCACGTGATTGTGTAGTCGTAATTCCCGCTCCCGCCGGATTTCTTGGGCACTGCCCAAACCGTCGGCTCCAGGTTGGGACTCATGAAGATCATGTCTTTGCTTCCCGCGACTCCCTCGGCGGCCTCGCCATATTGCAGATGCAGCTTGGCTCCCAGTAATCCCGCAGACTTGAAGTCCGGCACCAGCATGCGCACAGATACCTGCAACACGCTGTCAAATACCTCGCCTACCACCAGCAACTGATCGGTGCTCGATTTCCAGTCGGTGCGTCGCTCTGATCCGTTCGTGGCGAAGGTGGTCAGCCGGTACTGGTACGCAGGCTTCTCTGCGGATGAAGAACGAAACACCGTCCAGGTCTGGGTCTCGCCGTTCGAGGAGAACGTGAGCAACTTCGTTTGCTCGGTGTCACTGTCGGCAGGCTTGTAGGAGAGCTCCGCGGCCATCTTGCTGAAATGCTTCAAGGGGTCAGAGGCGATCACTGTGATCGGAACCGTCAGTTGCGTCGGCTGATTGAGAACAAACGTCTTGGCGCCGGCGCCTTTCAGTTCCACCGTCGAGGTCTGCCCGTTCTTGAATTGATAATTGGCGGTAAGCCGGTAAGCGCGGTTTTGCGGGTTCAGGGGCCGGATATGGAATTTCCCCTGCGGCGTCTGCTGGGTAAGCGTTGCAGTCGCTTCGCGGATGGTCTGGGGCGCCGGATCGTCGTAGCTCAGCTTGCATTCGATCGAACTGACAGCGTTCCAGTCCACTTGCGCCACAGTGAGGTCAATCGGGAAGACCGCTTCCACTTCTGCGGGGTCGATGTCCAGATTGCGCGTCGAGGTCTTGATCCACGGTGAAACCGCTTCCAGCGACGGGTCTCCGATTGCGAAGTCCGGACGGTATTTGACGACGATCTGATACTCGAGATCCATGGTGAACTTTCGGTCCAGCATGAAGGAGTAGTTGCCCTTTTGTCCGGTAGCGGTGAAGGGGAATTCGGCCGTGTCTTTGGGGGTGGTGCCGTCATCGCGAACACCGTATCTGAGCTTGACGACCATGGAGGTCACGCCCAGTGCGTTCAAATCTACGTTGGTGGTAACAGTGCCCGAGATTCTTTCGAAGAATGGACTGTCAAGGTCAACTTCTTTAATGCGGCCGGCTAACTGGGCATCGCCGGCAGCCATGCGAATCTGGCCTTGTGGGGCGGCGCTGCGTTTCGTGGCTGAAACCTGGAACAAGTCGTATTCAATATCCTGCTGCTCTTCCTGACTCAACGACTTCATCAGGAATGCAGCCTGCGGCCTGCCGGCCTGGTTCCAACGCTCCACCGCGGTGAGCGGCCGATCTTCCGGCGACGTGGAATCACTGGGAGCTGGAGTCGAGTCGCCGGTTGGGAGCGGGCGTCCCGCAGCACGAGCATTTCCATCTGCGCCGGATTGCCCTTGCAGTCGTGGTCCTGAGGTGCCTCCAGCATCGCCTTTCGACGTAGCGATGGCCTGGATTGGCTGGGAGAAACCCGAAGCTACAGCTGACGCTGCCTGGGTCGGATCAGCCGCCACCAGTTGTCCGCGATCCACCGTAAGTACGCTGCCGGGATTCAACGAAGGATGGAAGAATGCCCAAGTGGCGAGATCCTTCGCCAGCTGGTTCAGCTTCTCCCGCGACGCCGCCTGGGCCGTCGCATCCATCCCTGTGAAATCCACTTCCTCGATCTGGATTGAGCCATCTTTGGTCAGCTTCTCCATCTCCGCATCGAGGTCAGCTTTGAAGTACAGCGTGTTCATGGTGAAGCGCGTGCGCAGGTAGGAGTAGCTCTGCTGGAAATGGATCTTGATTTTTACCCGGTAAGCGGGCATCAGGCCTTTGTAGTCCAGATCGTAGACAACCGCGACCTGCGTGGCCCCCGGATCTTCCAGAGAGGCCTTCATCAGCAGAGCCCCTTCCTGGCCCAGCTCCATGGAAAACACCGCACGGTTATCGCCGTACAGGCTCGGCTTGGTCGAACCTAGAATGTTCTCAACGAAACGGGCCCCGGTTGTGGGCTTAGAGGCGTCGGCCGCCGTTCCTGACGTCGCGCCCAAAGCAGTAATGCGCACGGAACCCGCGTCGTAAGGCACTGGAGTCAAGTCGATGTCCTGTCCCGATTGCTTGGACAACTCTTCCTTGATCGCATTGAGAGTCGACTCCGGGACGCTCAGGTCCACCGTCATAGTTAGAAAACCGCCACCCAGGCGATCGCCTTCCTTGAACGCAGGATTGTCGGTTATATCGCGCCGGTAGATCAGCAGTTGATAGAGCGGGTCGCCGCCCTCACGCGTAAGCTTGGGATACAAAGGAAGGTAGTAATACCGGTTCGAAGCGTTGTAGTCCCGGAAAAGTGTAACGCCGTGCGTTGTGATCGCTGAATCAAGATAGAGCATTCGCTACGTCCTCAAAATCGTCTAAAGTCCTTGCCAACTTGCAAAGCGTGTTTCATAAGCTCACTTCGGTCAGGCTGCTGAGCAGGTCGTTCTTTGCCAGATCCAATGGACCTTCCAGGTCCAATTCGCAAGGCACCGAAGTGGTCACGGAGGATTCATGGCTCGCCGCCGCAAAAACCTCAAACGTATTTCCGGTCAGGATCGCAGTCCGCGTGGAGGCAGATTCCGTCCGTGAGCCGGCGGCCGGCGCGGACTGGGCCTTCATCTGGTAGTGAACGCGTAAGTTCAGCGGTCCCTCTCGCCACGCCTTGGATACGGCTTTCGCTTGCTCGGCGCTCAGGGCGATGGAAAATGCACAACGATTGTCCCCAAACATGGCGGGCATGCCCTCGGCAGTGATCTTCGGTTCAAGGCCGAGTTGAACGTCGCCGCTGAGCCACCTGATACCCAGCAGGCGAGGCTTCGGCGCAGGTTTGTCGGGATCGGGTGGAGCTTCCTCGACAAGCTTGCGAGTCAGAAGGCCTATTAATGTCGCCTCTTCCTTGCTGGAAAGACCGAGGCTTGCGGTAACCGTCAGGAAACCGCCGGTCACCTCACTCTGATTGTTGACCTTCTTGCTGCGGATGAGCAGGCCGATATCCGGGCGCCCGTCATCTCTGTACGCAACCCGCGGCTTGGCCGGAACCGCGTAGAACGACTCCGCTGAAGCATCGTCCGGGTAGACAAAGATGCCGGGCAACTCGGCGAAACTGAACCGCATTGGGGAGATCAGCACAACAACTTCCTTACGTGAACTGTTCGTATAGCTTGGTCTGCCAGGCGGGACGATGGGTTCCTCGTCCTGCCTGGCAGCGATGCCTATTCCTGCTGCACTGCAGGAAAGAGGATCGAAGTGGTTTCAGGTGGCCGCCAATCGGGATCCCGGTTCTGCTCGCCGTTGGCGCGGATGATCGTGACCTTATAGCGGTATTCGCCCGCGGAATCCTTGTGCAACACCAGGTTGGTCACGGGTTGCTGCAGATTCACGTTGGCTTCCAGCTTGTTGGCGTTGAGTTCAACTGAGGTCCCACCGTCAAAATCCAGCACCAGGGAAACAATTCGCCGCGATGCATGGCCCGCGGGAATCGAGAACGTTGACGCCGGGGTCTTGACCGTGATGGCGCGCAGATAGCTTTGCGTGCTGCCGGGATCAAGGATGGAATTCCAAATCGCTTCTTTGTCAGGAAGCGCGTGGACTCCGCTCATGTCGTACTCCACGTGCACCTGTCCTTCGATCTCGACCTCGTCCGCGGGAGTAACCGTGAACTCGATCTGACCAGCTGGAGCGAGCTGGACGGGTTGTGACGTATCAAGGCCTTGAACGTTTGCGGCAAATCTTCCTTGACCGCTCACCAGAGTTGCCGGCAGCGACTGAATCTCTACCGGGCTCTCAATGATGTTCTGCACAGTCGCCCGGATCTCCAGTTCCTCGGCGGCATCCTTCCCTTTTTTCTTCTTGTCCTTATTTTTCTTATCCTTTTTCGCTTTGTGGATGAGTTTGCTTGCCAGACCTCCGATCACGTCAGTGACCGCGCCGGCAACGTTGCCAGAAACCGCGTCGCCGATAGCAGACATGACGGAGTCGGTCATGGATGGCCCGTCGGATGCGCCATTGGACCTTGGCTCGTCAGACACGTCAGCCTGGTTTGATTGCTCGCCGCAAGCAAGCAAGTCTCCGGCGAGATCATAGGCCCTGCCGGAGAATGGAATCTCGATTGAATCCTTCCCCAGCGTGACGCTGACCTTCCCGGTTAAAAGCAAAGAAGACGCGTCGAAGAGCGCGTCGTAGACGGACTGCAACTGTGACAGCGACAGTGTTAGTGAATCCTGAATGCCGCTGCGCATATCCACGGCCGCTTTCGTGCGGTTCTCGAACGCGCCCTGGCTGGTATCCGAACCGGGGTAGGCCAAGCTGAATCGCGAGTTCTCCGGCGCGGTCAGCAGTGGCTCGAGTTGTGGGCCGTCAATGCCTTTGGGCAAAGAACCGGTGATCGACGATCTCAGTTTGTCAGCTGCCTCAGCCAGTCGTGCTGCATCAGCATAAGGCGACGCGACAAATGAGAACGTTCCCTTCAGGTCGTCCGCGGACGCCGCCTGGCCAAATCGCACCGACATCAGAGGCTCGTGATTGCCGTCGGGGCGTCGGGCAATCTTAAAGCTGTCCGGGAAGTAATAAAAGATGTAGGAACTTGTCGCGTCCTGGTAGTAGGTGTGGGTCTGGCCGTCCGCCGAAGGAACCTCGAGCTTGGTCAACTCCGTACGTTGCGACGACGCTGGAGCGACGTCCTTGACGTCCTTAAAGATGTCCGGCGGGAATACAAATGGATTGGGATCAACCACCTGGTCGATCGCGCGTACCACCTGACTGAACAATGGAACTGAAGATTGGGGTGAGGATGGTTGCTGTGGCCTCATCATCGCCGCGGCAGCACCCATGGCCAGCGGAATCATCCGAGGCGCTGGGATGGCAACGGCGGTCGTCCGCCGAACAACCAACGTCGCGCCCAACGCAGGATCGGTCAAGGCCCGATACAGCACGTCCCGCTGCTCGACCGAGGCGCAGTATAACGTCGCTTGCAAGGCTGCCCCTGGAGCGGTTGTCACCTGTTGGAATGAGAGTTCCTCACGCGCGCCTGCCTGGTTTCCGATCATCTGATTGCAACGCAAGAACACTGCCACGCGGTGCGGGAGTTCTTGCGCGGAATTCGCTGCCGAAGCAATGACTGGCGCAGCGGACTTGGTCAACGAAATCGCCAAGGACCAGCGCGATCCGGCTTCCGCGCGGAAAGCCACGTCGTAACGCTGGCCATCGCCGGCAACCGCGTATCGGGGCAGGTAATACTTCTTCGCCGATTGGGTCGGATCTTCGTAGAGCACTTCGTCCGTAACATTCGATGAGGCGCAGATCGGCACCCTGATCTGGTTGCGAGGCACGCCTCCAGTTTGCGGACGCAGGTTGGCGATGTTCTGGTTAAACGCCGGGTCCTTAACCGGGTTATTCAACTGCGGTGTGATTTGCGGATGAGTAACCGGCGGAAAGGTCGTCTTCCCCGGCCCATACTTGATGGGCGGCTTGGTTTGTGTGCCCGAGGGACCAGTGGGCTTGCCTTTCACCGGAGGAGTGCTTCCCGAAGGACGGCGAACCGGAGGCGTCGTCCCATAGGTCTTGGGGGGAGTTGTTCCGTAATTCTTGGGCGGCGGCGTTCCATATTTTTTGGGAGGAGGTGTCTTTGACGAAGGCGTCGGTCCATATTTCTTGGCACCCACCGACGGACCTGAAGTTTTAGGAGCGGACGGCGGCTTTGGCGTTCTGTTCGCCGGCCTCGGAGAAGGGGCCGGTCTCGCCGGGCCCCGGGATCTTGGAACATTTGGCATAAATTACCTCTTGATCTACGGGGTAGTGCACGACGCGTAAGTTTCGTTTCAAATGCGGTTCAAAAGAGGTGGCGGCGTTCAGAAGTGGCTCGCTCAGCTGCGAGGACAACAAATCTGTGCCTGGGATGACGAACGCGCAACCGAAGATCAGCGCCCTACGAGATGATTGAGTACCAATGCCTGGTACCAATATGAATTCACCCCTGATCCGTTATAACGGCGCGCGGCATACGGCCAATCACAGCCCAAGTTTTTACGCACAGGCATCGTGTTTACTGGCGCTGGATTGTAATACTGCGTGGTCTTATAGGCGCCGCTTGAGCCTGCATAAAAAGGCGTCGTTCCAGGAACAATAGGCTGGCTCCCTGCGGCGAGTGCACAGGTCTTGCAGTCCTTCATGTACCGTGGGTCGTCGGAAGCATATTTGCACATCCGCAGGGATCCGTTTCCCACCTCGATCAAACGGTCATCGGCGCCTGACTTGTTGCTCACGACAAAATGAAGGAACTTTCCCTTGAATTCGTCAATCGCCATGAGCACGTTCTTGGTGGCGTCCAGCATGATCTGCTGCACTTCGTCCGCCGTGGGAGGGTGATGAAACAACGTGTACTGGCCCGCTCCGTAGCCGCGGGATGTAATGGCATACTTCCTCGCTTCTCCTTGCGCATTTCTGTCCAACCCCACAACGATGAAGTTGTCCTCGTCAGTTCCCTTCGGCTCACGGAAATGTTTCATTCCACTCTCTTGTTCGAGAATTGCGCAGAGAAATGGGACGGGAACATCCTCACTGGACATGCCGGCGATTTGCTGGGCGATTCTTTGGTTCTCCTGTACTGGATCGTCGGCATGGGGTAGCTTCGGGAAAGCCGCGTCATCGAGTATGTCCGAGATACAAGCGGCGAGCGGTTCGTCGAGCTGTGCATTGACGGCGGCTACCCTCCCTCCGTTGTAGTCAATCAACTTCACGGGAGCGCTGCCGTCCGTCCCCGTGCTTGCGCCCTGGTTTGTCAACAGATCATGCTGCAGGGCTTTCACGGCCAAAGTTGTTTCCGCGCCAAATCTACCGTTGATCCCGGCGCGCAGGTAGCCGATACTCCTGAGATCGTGTTGTAAGTCTCGAACAGGTTGGCCGTTGGCCCCTTGTTGAAGCGTAAATCCGGATTGGCGATAGCTGAGCTGAGGCATTCGATTTTTAGTCCTTGACCATGGACTTGGTTTCGTTAGGTGGTGATGCCAACCACGAGAACGTTTCAACAAGCCCGGAGTTTTGGACTCGCTCATGATGAGAAATGCGGGAAGTGGAAGACTTCTTCGGTTTCTCGTCCCAGTTTTTGACGCTGCGAATTGCGTGTTTACTCTCGGGACGCAATGATCATGATGTCTTGCTCGGGCTGTGGCGTGGCTGCAAGGCGGTAAGCAAATCCGGAAGACTCAAGCATGGACAAGAAGCCACCCAGTTTGGCTGGATGTTTATGATGGTATTCGATGATCATGGATCGTATGAGCGAGATTTTGCTCTTGGACACCAGATCGCAAAGGATACGATGTTCCGCACCTTCCGTGTCGAGCTTCAAAAGGTCGATTGGCCCATGGATGAAATCGGAGAGCCGCTCGGCGGGCACGCTGATTTCGGTGGCGGCGTCGGCGAGGCGTGATGCGTCGGCACTCATGCGGAGAGACCCCTGCACGGAAGGGTGCACAAAGAACGGTATACTGCAATTCTCATCCCACAAGGCGCAGTTGTGAGCGGTCACGTCAGATAGCTGGTTCGCGGCGATGTTTCCTTGCAACACACGGAAGGTCGTCGGGTCCGGCTCAAAGGCGTGAACTCTGGCGTTCGGGTATAGCCATTTGAAAAACAGCGTGGCCATGCCGATGTTGGCTCCGCAATCAAAGATCAGCGGTGAATCCGTGTCGCTGCGAAAATAGTAGTGCTGCCGGACAAAGATTTCCCGGTAAAGCAAGATATAGCTGGGACGGTCGAGATAGGACACCCGGAAGCCCTGCACGCGGCTAGAGGGCCGAAGAAGATTGAACCAAATACCCGCCTTCGTGGAAAAAGAATGCGGAGTCCGCATAAGGCAGTAAGAGTCGTTGGCAAAGCGGGCTAACTGTTGGATCATAGGAACGTTGCTATCAGTCAAAATATTATAGCCGCGGCAAAACTGTTGTTTTCATGCATTTACATGCATACTTTAGCTACCCACAATGCATATCGCCATTGACGTGCACAGCCTGGGCACTAGCGCCGGCGGCAACGAAACTTACTTCCAGCAGCTCTTGCGAGGTCTGGCCGCGGACCGCAGCGATCTTCGCTACACTCTGTTCTACACCCACGCAGACGCGCCCGCGACCAATGACGTCGATGATCGATTCCGCTGGGTCAAAGTCCCGCAGAATCGTTTCGCGAGGATGTGTTTCTCTCTACCGCGACAGCTGAGGCAGGCGGCGCCCAAAGTGTTTCATTGTCAATACGCGCTTCCTTTGTTCACACGCACCAACAGCGTGGTGGCCATTCACGATTTGGCCTACGAGCATTACCCGGAGTTCGCCCACCCCATTGAAGTGGCGGCCATGAGACGAGTGGTGCGCTCGACGGCCCGGCGCGCCGACCGCGTGCTGACACTCTCCCACTTTTCCGCCAAAGACATCTCCCGCACCTACCGGGTTCCAGAAGATAAGATCGTGGTGACCTACTTGGCCGCCTCGGACGCGTTTCACCCCCGCGACAAGAGTGCGGCACAGGAAAGAGTGGCATCTGCGTATGGCATCCGCCCTCCCTTGATCCTCTATGTCGGGCGAATCCAGGCGCGCAAGAACCTTCTGCGCTTGTTGGACGCCTACGCGCGATTGCACTCCGCCGGCCCGGCGCCTCAACTGGTCATCGTGGGCAGGCGCGACTTTGGGTTCCAGCAGTTGCAGGAGAAGATCCACACATTGAAACTCGCCGACCGCGTGATTCTTCCCGGTTATGTTGCGGCCGCCGATCTCCCGCTTTTCTACAATGCCGCTGAGCTTTTCATCTTTCCTTCGCTCTTTGAGGGATTCGGTCTGCCGGTCTTGGAGAGTATGGCCAGCGGCGTCCCCACAATCACCTCGCAAGGCTCGGCCTTGGAGGAGGTGGCCGGTGATGGCGCGCTGATCATCGATCCGAACGACGCGAGGGCGATGACCACCGCGATGGAGAGCTTGCTCAGCAACGTGGAGTTGCGGCGTGAATTGATCACACGCGGATTGCACAGAAGCGCGCAGTTTACCGTCCAGAAGTTTGCTGCGAAAGTATCCGAGGTTTATCGCTCGCTGGAGTGATGTTTCCTAGCGTTGCCAAAGCGCAGGCAAGGAACGGTTGTTCTCATGACGAAGAATCCGGGAGAGAAATACGATCTGGCCGTTGCCTACCGCATCTACCCGAAAGTGGCCAAGACCGCGTTGGGCCTGCCGTTGACCTCTAACAAGGCCCAGTTGGCCGAGGTTTGCCTTCAGTCGTTTCGCAGGTCGCTCGGCGGCCTACGGACAAAAATATGGGTGTTGCTGGATGGCTGCCCGCCGTACTACGCCGATATCTTCCGCCGATACTTTGCCGAAGACGATCTGACTCTGGTCCCGCTTCCAGCGATCGGCAACTACGGCACCTTCAACCGCCAGATCGAGATCCTGCTGGGACAGAACGAATCAGAGATGGTTTACTTTGCCGAAGACGACTACTTCTATCTGCCGGACCAATTCCGGTTCATGATGGATTTTTTGCAAGCAAGTCAGGATGTTGCCTTTATCAGCCCCTATGATCACCGTGATTCCTACACCATGCCGTTGCACGAAGTTCCGGTGCTGGTGCGTGAGTATGGCGGGCACCGTTGGAAGACGGCCGCCTCCACTTGCCTGACTTTTCTTACGACACGGTCTACCTTGAAGCGGACGGAAAGCGTCTTCCGCACCTACGCCCGGCGCAACTACGATTGCAGTATGTGGCTCAGCCTGACCAAGGAGCGTGTACGCGAGCCATGGGCTTGGCCCAGCTTGGCGGCACGCCAGCCGTTTAGCTGGAAGATCATCTCGAAAGCGTGGCTGTTTGGCTGGCATCAAATCCTTTTCGGCAAGAGGCAACGGCTCTGGACACCGGTACCTGGTATCGCCACGCACATGGATACGAACGCATTGTCGCCGGGCATCGATTGGGTTGCCTTGATGCAGAAGGAAGCCGCCGCGCTCGAGAGAAACGCATCGGGACCGAAGTGAAACACCAAGATTGCACGACGACCTTTGCTAACCGGATGTCGCGGACAGCTCGCGTTCAGCCGTCTTCACACTGGAATGCACGCGCGTGGGATCTTCGCCAGCCGCAAGCTGGTAGAAGAACTCTTCATACTGGTCCGTGATCCGGTCCCAGTTGTAAACGGCGTGGATCCTTTCCGGCCCTCTTTGGCGATAGTCACCAGCCACAGCCGGGTTCGCTTCGATGAAAGCAATTTTTTGCGCCAGGTCAGCACCATCATTGAACAATATGCCGTGACCGTCCAGAACTTCGGCATTGAATTCGTTGGCGCGCGCCAGCACGCAGCAGCCGTAGCCCAGCGCGTGCAGCAGCGAGGGATTTGTTCCGCCCACCGTGTGCCCATGAATGTACGCGTAAGAATTGCAGTAAAGTTCCCTCACGTGCTCGCGATTGTCCACGTGGCCCAGAAAGCGAACACGATCTCCGGCGATGGCTCTAAGCTGCGCCTCAAAGTGGCTCCGGTAATTGGCGTCGCCCACAATGGCCAGCAGGCGTTGGCTGGCAGAATTCTTGAAACCGTTGACAATCATGTCTGCGCTGTTTTCAGGAACCAGCCGGCTCAGGATCAGATAATACGCGCCGGGCTCCAAGCCGTATTGACGCACAACCTCTGGATTCGATGACGCGCCCGTGTTTCCGCCATATGCGATACACACCGACGGAGTGTTGAACTTTTCCCGATACAGGCGGCGCATGCCATACGCATCCGTAACGATCCCACGCGGCAGGATCTTTCCGCTCAGCCTTGCATTGATATAAAAATACGCTTTACCGAGGGGACCCCACTTACCGCGCTTCCACTCAATGCCGTCGACGTTCAGCGCGCAATTCTTGCCGAAAATGCGCGGGATCAAACAGTGGAGCGCGTTGGCCACATTTGTAACCAGGACGGCATCAACGTCACGCCGTACAACGTTCACCATGCACGCCAACGTATGCGTGAAGGTCCCAAGATTCTTGGTCTCGATGCTCGGCAGATAGACGAGGTGCACACCTTGGTAAAGCTCCGGCTGTTCGCTGTACAGCGACCGGCGGCAGTAGACGGTCACGTGATGGCCGCGCGCCGCCAGACGGGGAGCCAACTCGACAAAGAACGTCTCCGTCCCGCTGTACGTGGAAGGAATGCCTCGCCCGCCACAGATGGCGATGCGGAGCTTGCGACTGTAGATTTCATCTCGGCGCGGGCTGGTCATCACGAGGTCTTGATCCAGGCTGCCATCACGCGCGCGTTACTGCGTCCTGAGAGTATGGGCTGACTGTACCGGTGCATTCTGAGGGTTCCTTGAACGAATGATTCTTGCTGGTGCGCCTACCGCCACCGAGTACGCCGGAATACTCCCGCGGACCAGCGATCCGGCGCCGATCACACATCCTCGGCCTACATGCGCTCCATCCAGAAAGGTCACGTTGGCGCCGATCCAGACATCGTCTTCAATGGTGATGCCCTGGCGAACCGTGCCTTGCAGTTTGATGGGAACGTCCGTCCGGTCGAAATTATGGTTCTCAGGGTGAAAACAGACGTGCTGCCCCATGATCACATTCTCACCGATGGTTACCGGCCCCGCACTCCCGATGAAGGAGTAGGCATCGACAGCGGAATTGGCTCCTATTGTAATGCCTTCACCCAGGTTGGAGATCGGAGCGCCCACCAGCGTTGAGTATGGACCGATACGCACGTGAGCGCCCAGCTGCACGCCATGGCGCATGAGGCCGTCGATGATCACGCCACGTTCCAGGGTTACGCCCTTGCCGAATCTGATTAACGACGCTCCACGGAGATTGACGCCGCCGGCCATGAAGACAAATACAAAACGACGCTGCAGCAACAAGCCTTTGCAAAAGCCTCGCATAAGCCAGAAGCTCCGGCGCAGGAGGACCGCCGCAAGCACGCCCAGCGGAACGCCACGGTCGAGCGTATAGGGCCGGGCTTTGAACCGGCTCAACGTCCCCTCCAGCAGTCGGTAGACTCTTTCGGACATGAATTCGGCGTCCTTTCTCGCGGTAAGGACTTACGCATTCCCTGTTGCAGCAGCCGGCGCCGTCTTCGCTTCCGTGCCAGCGTTCTTATATATGGCTATGGCAGCGGCAATTAATCCCAAGTGGACCCAGGAAAACGCCAGCAACGTCCCCTCGGTCGCCTGAAAAGCTATAAAGTACACCACCGAAGAGAGCAGCAAACCACTGAGTTCCGGGCTTCGGCTCCGGCGCGCGTCGCGGATGCCGCGGATTATCAAATCCAGTACAAACCACGCGAACACCACGAGCCCGATGGCGCCGGTGTCATGCAACACTCGGATTTCAGTATTGCTGATCCATCCTGATCCCTCCTCCTCAAAGAATCCTATTTCTTTGGTGTCAAACATCAGTTGAAAACTCGACGTCCCACTGCCAAAAACAGGGCTTTCCAGGATCTGCGTCAGCGCGACCCCCAGGGTCAGCAACCGGACCCTGGTATTCGCGTCAGCGGCCGGATCAGATACGTCGACGGAGCTAAATCGCTGGACATACATCGGCACCACGGCTGCGCCCACGAGGATGCTGACTGCGAGAAAAACCGCCGTCAGCTTGAGCAACGTCGCGCGTGTTGTTGCCCGGCTAACGATCGTATACACGGTAAGACCCAGCAGCGCCACCATCGCCGACAACAAGGCGGCCCTGGAAAAACTGACCAGCAGGCCCATGTACGTGGCGCCAATGCCCCACAAATATTTCCGGTCGGGTTTGCGAAAGTACATCACCACCATCAGCACGAGGCAAGCAGCGCAGTAAGAACCCAGCAGGTTAGATTCGAATTGCGTACCGTAAACAGCGGGGATCTCTCCATATTCGTATTGAGTAGAATCGAGACCGAAATCGGTTCCGAACCAAATGTTGGAGTAAAAGCACAAAGCCGCGTAAACGCCTGCGATGGATCCGACCAGCAGCATGATTTGGACGGCCAAGCCGAACTTCTCCTCATTGCCGGCGAGAAAGCGGATCAAAAAATACGCTGCAATGACAAGCACTTGCTGTATAGACCACTTCAAGGTCTGGGCTGGATCCACAGATCGGAAGGTTGAACTGTAAAGATTCAGTGCGACGTACGCGAGCAAGAGAACATCGGCAAAGATCCACCTTGGCACTTGGCGGTCACGCCTGTAGAGGAACACGAGAGCCATCAACACCATGCCCACTGCCACGTGCTCCGGCCGCACTTTGGTGGCGCCAACCGTGGCAAAATAACGCGGCATGGCGGAGCTGACGATCAATGCAGCTAGTGCAGCCGTAGCATTCCTTGAAAGGAAGTAGACACCCACCGGAACCAGGATCACGCCTACAAAGACCAACCTCATCGCGCCGAGGCTATCTGTTGTAAGAACAAGGGCGGCCGCAAAAGCGGCGAGAAACAGCGCGGGCAGCAGATTGGGTACCGGCGAATCGAGAGTCCGGGATCTCATAGTGTCCCTCGCATCTCTTGGCTGATTTCGGCCGTCCAGCCGCTCCAAAGCCCTCGAAACATTGCGCTCACACGCTTGGGCTCCGCGCGCAACAAAAACCCGGCCGTGCGGTAGGTCAGAAAGCTAAGCATCGAAAAGAAGTAGAGTGGCCAATGCCTGGCTTCCAGGTGTTTGCGCGCGAGAAGAACGCTGTTCTTCACATAATTGAAATCCCTGATCGGCTTGCCGAGATTTTTTACGGTCGCAGCCGCGGTTCGGTGCCAGACAATGGCGGAAGGAACGTAAACGGCTTTGAAGCCGGCGTCGTGGGCCCGCATACACCAATCGAGATCTTCGAACAAAAAGAAAAAAGATTCGTCCAACAGCCCGATTTTACGAACTAGCTCTGTCTTGGCCAGAAGGGCACACCCAGTCACGAAGGACACTTCGCAGAGCTGGTTATATCCCCCGTTGTCGGTCCGGTTGAAGCCGCAGTGTTTGGCAAAGCCCCATCCTCGCTTGTAGGAGCCTCCCGCGTACCAAATCCTGTCCGGCGGCTCCAAGTAATAAATCTTAGGGTTGAGAAGACCAACGCTGGCGTCGCCTTGGCCCACATCTACGAGTTCACGAAGGAAGCTGGGGCTGACAATGGTGTCATTATTCAGCAGCAATAGATAATCGGCATCCCGCGCCAGAGCGTCGCGAATCCCGACGTTGTTGCCGCCGGCAAACCCGAGGTTGGTCGCATTGCAAATGCGTCGCACGTCAGGAAACTCACGAGCCAACTGCTGCTGAGAACCGTCGGTCGAGCCGTTGTCCACCACAACGATCTCGAAATTCGGGTAATCCAGCTTCTTGAGCGTCAGCAGGCAATCCCGCGTTACCTCATAGCTGTTCCAGGTTAAAGTGATGATGCTGACTTTAGGGCTGACCTGGTGCATAGTGGCAAGAATCGCTTGCTTTCGTTGCGTGCGATGGACGAACGCGGAGCACTAACGACCCGACCCCCCTAGCACTTCGGGAATTGTCTTGAGAACGATTTTCAGGTCCATCCAAATGGTCCAGTTCTGAATGTACTCCAGGTCGAGCATCACATTTTTCTCGAAGGACGGATCGTGGCGGGCACTCACCTGCCAAAGTCCGGTGATGCCCGGGAGAACGTCCAGGCGACGCAAATCCGCAAGCTGATACTGCTCAAAGTCGTCAACGGGATGGGGCCGCGGCCCCACGACGCTCATATCTCCCTTCAGGACGTTGAAGAATTGCGGCCATTCGTCAATGCTGTAGCGACGGAGAATCCTGCCTACCCGCGTGATCCTGGGATCATTGGCGATCTTGAAGGTCGCCCCTTCTCGCTGATTCATGTGGCGCAAGGTGTCCTTCTTCTGGTCCGCGTCAGCCACCATGGTACGAAATTTGAAGCAGCGGAATTTGCGTCCCTTGCGGCCTACCCGCCACGCTGTGTAAATCGCCGGTCCGTGCGAATCCAGTTTAATGGCTGCGGCTGCTGCCAGCATGGCCGGCGCGCCGACGATCAGGGCCAAAGTCGCCAAACAAACATCCATCAAGCGTTTGATGAAGAG
>DATFQZ010000063.1:0-4735 GCA_035263765.1 Candidatus Angelobacter sp.
CGACAGTAGCTGCCGGCCAGATCGATAACGCGTTGCTGGTCCCGGATGCGGCCGTGCTGCGCGACGCAGAAAATGAACCCTTTGTTTACGTGGAGGCGGGTCAGAACCAGCTTGCCCGGCGCGCGGTCAAACTGGGCGAAAGCCATGACGGCAAGACCCAGATCGTAAGCGGACTGCAGGCGGGTGAACGCGTGGTCGGCGACGGTGGCTTGTTCCTCCAGTTTGCGAATTCGTTGCAGTAAGCCGAGTCGCTTGCGGGAGACGCCTGGCTATGAAGCAGGCGCCAGGCTCGTGAGCGGTGTGGAGCGAAACGACAAAGAGAGATGATTCACAAAATTGTCCAAATTGCGCTTCGCCAGCGATTTCTGGTGCTGATGCTGGTGTTGCTGCTGGTTGTCGCGGGCACCATCTCTTTCCGGCGCATGCCGGTCGACGCTTACCCTGACCTCTCGCCCCCGATGGTCGAAATCATCACGCAATGGCCGGGACACGCGGCTGAGGAAGTGGAGCGGCTGATCACCCTCCCGCTGGAAGTGGAGTTCTCGGGCGCGCCGAAGATGGTGGTGATGCGCTCCATCTCCCTTTACGGTCTTTCCGATATCCGCCTCACCTTTGAAGACAGCACAGACAGCTATTTCGCCCGCCAGGTGATCTTCCAGCGCATCGGGGATGCGCAGTTGCCTCCCGGCGTGACGCCAAGCATGGCTCCTCTGTTCAGCCCCAGCGGCCTGGTGTACCGCTACGTGCTCGAGAGTCCTGACCGGACGCCGCAAGAACTGAAGACCATTGAAGACTGGGTGCTGGAACGTGGTTACAAGTCGGTGCCCGGGGTTGCCGACGATTCGGGGTTCGGCGGCACCGTAATGCAATACCAGGTGTTGCTGGATCCGGCGCGGCTTTACGGCTACCACCTGACTGTGCAGCAGGTGATGCAAGCGTTAACAGCCAATAATGCCAACGCCGGTGGAGGCTTCTACTCCCAAGGCGGCCAGTTCTACTACGTGCGCGGCCTGGGGCTGGTACAGGACACGAAGGACATCGGCAACATCGTGATTGCCAGCAACAAGGGTACGCCCATCCGTGTGCGCGACGTGGGCGAGGTCACCATCGGCAACGCGCCGCGCCTGGGCCAGTTCGGTTTTCAGACCCACGCCGCCAACCATGACGACGCCGTAGAAGGCGTGATCCTGATGCGCCGCGGCGAGCAGGCCGAGGACGTGCTCAAAGGCGTAGAGCAGAAGACCAACGAGCTGAACAACTCGGTGCTTCCCAAAGACGTCAAGATCGTGCCCTACTACGATCGCAGCAGCCTGGTGCGACTGACGACAGATACAGTGGAAGCCAACCTGCTCCGCGGCATGCTCCTGGTGTTAGTGGTCCTGATCTTCTTCCTGGTCAGCGTGCGCGCGGCGGTGATCGTGGCGCTGACCATCCCGCTTTCGTTGCTGTTCGCTTTCGTGATCATGCACGCGCAGAACCTCTCGGCGAACCTGCTTTCCATCGGGGCCATCGATTTCGGGATCATCATAGACGGCACCGTGGTGATGATGGAAAACATCTATCGTGAGCTCGCGCTGCGTCACGGCCAGGACTACAAGCTGACGGACGTGATTCTCTCCGCCGCCGCCGACGTGGATCGCCCCATCTTCTATTCGGTCGCGGTGATCATCGCCGGGTTTCTGCCCATCTACGCGCTCAGCGGTCCTTCAGGGCGGCTTTTCCATCCCATGGCGGACACCATGGCCTTTGCTCTGGTCGGCGCCCTGATCCTCACCCTCACCCTGGTGCCGGTGCTGGCCTGGTACTGGTTCAAAGGCGGCGTGCGTGAACGCGAGAACAAGCCGGTCGAGTGGATCAAGAAGGTGTATTCCCGCCAGCTCGATTGGGCCCTCAACCATCCGCGTCTCACGCTGGCGCTGGCGGTCTTATTGTTTGGCGCCACACTGCTCCTGATCCCATTCATCGGCGGCGAGTTCATGCCGCATCTCGACGAAGGCGCCTTGTGGGTGCGAGCTACCATGCCCTACACCATCTCCTTCGAAGAGGCCAGCAAGATCACGCCGCAGATTCGCCAGATCCTGGTCTCGTATCCGCAGGTCACCATGGTCGGCTCTGAGCTGGGGCGCCCCGATGACGGCACCGATCCCACGGGCTTTTTCAACGTGGAGTTTTACGTGGGGCTCAAGCCCTACGACGACAAATCCTGGCAAGGCGATACCAGCACCAAGGCCAAGCTCATCGAATCGATCGACAAGCGGCTCAAGGCCTTCCCTGGCATCATTTTCAATTACACCCAGCCCGCGGAAGACGCGGTGGATGAAGCGCTCACTGGGCTTAAGAGTTCGCTGGCGGTGAAGGTCTACGGTCCTGATCTCCAGGTGCTGCAGGACAAGGCGCTGGAGATCAAAAAGACTCTGGAAAAAGTTCCAGGCTTCACCGAGCTGACGGTGGTGCGGGAACTGGGACAGCCGAGTTTGATCATCGACGTTGACCGCGAGAAGATCGCGCGTTACGGCATCAACGTAGCCGACGTGGAAGCCGTGATCCAGGCCGCGGTCGGAGGACAAGCGGTCACCCAGGTAGTGCAGGGCGAGAAGCTGTTTGATCTGGTGGTGCGCATGCAACCCCAATTCCGCAGCAGCGCTGGGCAGATTGGCAATCTGCTGGTGGGTACTCCGGACGGCCAGCAGATTCCCATCAGCCAGATGGCCAACGTTCACGAGGGCAACGGCGCCTCGTTCATCTACCGCGAAAACAACTCCAGATACATCGGAGTCCAGTACAGCATCGAAGGCCGAGACCTGCAAAGAGCCGTGGAGGACGGGCAACGAGCCGTCAAGAGCCAGGTCAAGATTCCACCCGGATACCGGGTTTCCTGGGGCGGAGAGTATGACGAGTTCCTGGAGGCCAAGCAACAGCTCAGCGTCATCGGCCCGTTGGCTACGCTGCTGATCTTCTTCATCCTTTTCGCGCTGTATGACAACTTCAAATTTCCTCTGGCGATAGCCGTGGGCGTGGTGATCACGGTCCCGGTAGGCGCGCTGCTGGCTCTCAAGTTGACCAGCACCTCGTTCAGCGTCTCCTCCGGTCTGGGCTTGCTGGCGCTGCTGGGTGTGTCGGTCCAGACTGGTGTCATCCTCGTCTCTTACATCAACAAGTTGCGGCGCGAAGGCATGGACATACGCACCGCTACCCACGAGGCTGCCCTGCTGCGCCTGCGGCCGATCATGATGACCGCGCTGGTGGCCTGCCTGGGACTGCTGCCGGCAGCGCTTTCCACCGGCATTGGCTCGGATACGCAGAGGCCGTTTGCCATTGTCATAGTCTCCGGCCTGATCTCACGGTTGTTGATCGGTTTCTTTGTGAACCCTGTGCTCTACATGCTGGTGGCACGGGATGGCGATGTTTTGCAGGTGTGATGACGTGAGAAACAAGCAGATTAGCTTTACGCACTTGTCCTCATCCAGGAACTGGATAGGGGTAGTCTGCCTCTTGCTGGTCGGCGCCGCATTTGTTGCCGGCGCGTTTCATCTTCATCCCAACGATCTCTCCGACGCCAAGCATTGCACGGTTTGCCAGATAGCCCACGCGCCGTTCCAGGCAGTAGCGCACACGCATATTCTGTTAGGCTTGGCGGCCACAGCGTTCTTCAGCGACGCCGCTCAGGCAAGTCCCAAGACTTTCCTCACCTCGTTTTCTCTTTTCTCCCGTCCTCCTCCTTTGGTCTAGCTGTTTACGTTCGTCCCCCAATTCATCAACAGCTATTCCTTTCACTTATTTGGAGGAGTTATGCGCTTTTCTTTGAAAGGTGCTCTGCTTCTATTAGCAGCGGCATTTGTTCTCAAGTTTGTTGTTGGCTACCAGGCTGCCGCCCAGAGTTCTTCGGGAACGATTCAGGGCGTGATCAAAGATCCTTCCGGCGCGGTCGTGGCCGGAGCGAAAGTTGAGATTGCAAATCCGGTCAGCGGCTATCATCGCGAGACCGTCACGGGAAGTTCGGGAGAATTCCGTTTCGTCAACGTGCCCTTCAATCCCTATCACCTGGTGGTGACCGCTGGCACATTCGCGCCCGCCGCTCGTGATGTGGATGTACGTTCTGCGCTCCCGGTAGCGTTGAGCATCGCATTGACGATCGAGGCCGCCACGACTGTCACGGTGGAAGCCGGTACGGTCCCCTTGATCGAAACCGACCCCAATTTCCATACCGACGTCGACCGGGGCCTCTTCGACAAGATACCGCTCGAAAGCCAATCGTCTTCCGTCAGCTCTTTGGTCACGCTGGCCTCGCCGGGAGTCGTGGCGGATTCGAACGGGATGTTTCACGGCATCGGCGACCACGCGGAAAATTCGTTTTCCGTTGACGGCCAACCCATCACCGACCAGCAGAGCAAAGTGTTCTCCAACCAGATTCCCATCGACTCCATCCAGTCGTTGGAAGTGATCTCGGGCGCACCGCCTGCCGAATACGGAGACAAGACCAGCCTGGTGATCAAGGTCAACACTCGTTCAGGCCTGGGCCAGACCACGCCCACCGGTAGTGTGACGGCGTCCTATGGATCCTTTGGCTCATCGGCCGGAGGTTTCAACCTCGCCTACGGCAACCAGAAGATCGGCAACTTTATCTCCGTAACCGGACTGAACACGGGACGATTTTTGGATCCACCCGAGTTCCAGGTCATTCACTCCAAAGGCAACGAAGAGAACTTCTTTGACCGCGCGGATTTCCAGCTTTCGA
>DATFQZ010000064.1:0-2977 GCA_035263765.1 Candidatus Angelobacter sp.
TGGACTGGCACCGGGTCGCCTTACTCGCAAATCTGGCTGGGGCGGCCGGAATCTACTTCTCCGATAGCCATTGGACGTCCATTGTGGACCGCCGGTCCACTTTGACGGTAATCCCGTTTGAACAAAGCCGCTGGCGCGGCGGATGCTGCGTGTAGCGGGTTACGGGCTCTGGTTGGAGCAGGGTAACAGGATAAAGTGTGGGTCACAAGGAGACTCTTGTGACCCATTTACGAAAGAAAATGCTGGAAGAACTCCAGCGTCGTAATTACTCTCAGCTAACCACAAAAGCGTACCTCCGTACAGTGGGGGAGTTCGCTCAATACTTTCACCGCTCGCCCGACGAACTCGGTCCCGAACAAATCCGGGAGTTTCAGGCCTACCTGTTTAGCGTGAGAAAACTGTCCGGGAACTCCGTGGCGCAACGCACCGCCGCGCTCCGTTTTTTCTTCGTGAAGACGCTCCGGCGCACCTATATGCTAGAGCACATCCCATTCCCCAAAGTCCCGCTTCGTCTGCCCACGGTGTTGAGTCCGGAAGAAGTCACCCGGCTCATCGAGGCCGCCCCCAACCTGCTGTATCGCACCATGCTGATGACCCTCTACTCGACGGGCATGCGATGCGGAGAACTGGTGCAACTGAAAGCCAGCGACATCGATAAAGAACTGATGCTGGTCCATATCCGCCAAGGCAAAGGCCAACGTGACCGCAACGTACCCCTCAGCCCCAAGCTGCGAGAGGCGCTGCGAGAGTACTGGCGTTGGATGAAGCCGGTTACCTACATGTTTCCCGGTGTTGCCGAGGGACACCGTGTGGATGCCCCTGCCTCGAACAAGATCGTCTGGCACGCCTGCCGCGTGGCCGCACAGCGTGCCGGCATCACCAAGCGCGTTCATCCGCACATCCTTCGTCATTGCTTCGCGACACATCTGTTGGAAGCTGGCGCCGACCTCCCCAGCATTCAGAAACTGCTCGGCCATGCCGACATCCGCGATACGACCATCTATCTGCATCTATCGCGGAAGCATCTCAAAGCCGTCGCCAACCCGCTGGATGAAATTCCGGTCACCTCTTCGACCGATCTGCGGGGCAAGCTAAAGAGAGCCAGAAAATGAATCCGCCACCCTTCGAGGTGGCGGATATTGTTCGTGCTCGCAGCGCCGGCTTTCTCGAAAAGAGCCGGCGCTGGCTACACTGGTCGCATGTCAAAGTGCTGAACGCGGTGGCGCGTTGCCGCACCGCCGCGCTGGGCGGACATCGCGACCAGTGTCCCCGCTGCGGACATGAAATCGCCATCTCCTATAACTCCTGTCGGGATCGCCATTGCCCTAAGTGCCAAACGGCGGAGCGCAACCGCTGGGTGGCCCAGCGCCAAGCCGAGATCCTGCCCGTGGGCTATTTTCACGTGGTCTTTACCCTGCCGCATGAGTTCTCTGTGCTGGCCGTGCAGAACAAGAAGCTCATCTATGGCCTGTTGTTTCGCGCCAGCGCGGAGACCTTATTAGAAGTGGCGGCCAACCCGGAACATCTGGGGGCCGCCCTCGGTTTCCTGAGCATCCTGCATACCTGGGGACAGAACCTCCTGGTTCATCCCCACGTACATTGCCTCGTTCCGGCCGGAGGAATCTCGCCCGATCGCCAGCGATGGGTTCCCACCCGGCCGAACTTTCTGCTGCCGATTCCCGTGTTGAAGGAGGTTTTCCGAGGCAAGTTTCTCGAGGGGGTGATGCGCCTGTTCCGCGCCGGGAAACTCCTGTTGACGGGTGAGTTGGTCGCACTTGGCAGCGAAAAAGCATTTCGCTCCTTTCTGAACCCGCTCGGCAAGAAGGAATGGGTGGTGTATGCCAAGGCCCCGTTCCGCGGACCGGACCACCTGCTTCAATATCTCGCCCGATACACGCATCGGGTCGCCATCTCTAATCACCGTCTCCTCGCCTTCGATGGCGAGTCGGTCACCTTCCGGTGGAAGGACTATGCGCATGGCAACAAAAAGCGGAAAATGACCGTTTCCGCAGACGAGTTTCTGCGACGTTTCCTGCTGCATACGCTGCCGCGCGGCTTCGTCCGCATCCGCTCCTTCGGATTCCTCGCCGGACCGAGCCGCGCTGCCCTGCTGCGACTGGCCCGGCAACTGTTGCCGCAACCTACGCCCGCAAACGCTTTGCTGCCGTCACCTCCGGCACGCGCGTCGTTCCAGTGCCCTATTTGCTCCACACCGATGATCGTCGTCGAACGGCTCTCACCAGCCATGGCCCGCCACACCGAGCATGGGGAGGCGCTCAACGACTCTTCCTAAACCCGACCGGCCGCTGACTATTCTGTCCCATGCTTCCCCAGCTTCGGCCGGTGCGAAAGTAGTGTGCCGATACACTCGCCTTTTACACTCTCTTGCCGATGTGCTGCGCTCCTCTACCAGGCCCCACGCCCATCGCGTGGCAATTACGATGCATCGCCGTTACCCGTGCGGCCAATCCAGGGCTCAAAGAGAAAGCGAAAATACACAGCTTTTGACATAGCTTGACCGCATCCGCCGCAAACGCCAGCGGCTCCGTTCAAACGGGCTTATCGAAAGTGCCGCCTCCGGCCACCGTGGTCATCTCAGCACTCATGCAGGCGGCACTTCCGATAAGTCCTAACGTTTCGCAGCCTTTTCGGAAAATGCATGCACACCAGGGTCGGCCCGACGGTGCTTCGAAAGCGCACGGCAGTTCACCGCTGTGGTTGTCTCCGAGTGGCCGTGACTCACTCGGAGCTGCGCTGACCGCCAGATCAGACGAGCGATATGGCGAATAACCGCCAAGGTGGATCATTTCCGTTGTACCGACACGAAATTTCTTCGACGTTGCCGGTGTCAAAAACGCAAGAGGAGCCGAGGCATGAAATCCGTAATTCAGGCGTGTCTATTTGGATCAATCTTGGTCTTTGGGGCGGACGCTCTCTATTCGCAGAGGCCTGCGAAGCAAGGTATCTCTGTTGAGAT
>DATFQZ010000065.1:0-4860 GCA_035263765.1 Candidatus Angelobacter sp.
AGCAGCAAGTCACGCATTTGTTTGCGCAGACCGGCAATATTCGCTTCCACTTCAATCTTCTCGACGTGTCAATAGACGGCGGCAAAGGTATCGCTGAAGTAGCCGTGGAAATGGACGTAGAGGCCCTCCGTGGAGACATCACGCCTCCGCTGCGCAAGCAGGCCAAACTGCGTTTTGTCGCCGAGAATGGCTCCGCGGGGTGGAAGTTCACTGATGTACAGCCCCGTGCGTTCTTCTCGACTCAGCCATGAATGAGGCTTTGCCGAGATGGTGTGGCACGGGCACTCTTGCTGGTGCTCGTTTCCTTTAGAAGATTAGCTGCTGCACAGGCAGGAGTGCCTGTGCCACACATGGCTGCCGCTTTGGAGCGTAGCTACGAATTTTGGTCAGGAGGTTTCGCGGCGCAGCCCAAGGGTCGCTGAGCCGCATGCATCAGGAGCAGAAGGATGACTGCGCGGACGAGACTCGGTGGCGGTGTGGAGCGCAGCGACAGGAAACAATGAAAAGAGAATATCCTGATCGGCCTATCGTCGGTGTAGGCGCGGTCATTGTCGAGAAGCGCGAGGGCATGGCATGCGTGGTGCTGGTCAAGCGCGGGGCGCCGCCGCTTTTGGGCGAGTGGTCGTTGCCCGGCGGCGTTGTCGAGCTCGGCGAGACGCTGCGCGCGGCCGCGGAACGCGAAGCCGAAGAAGAGACCGGATTGATGGTGGAAGCTGGCGAAGTCCTGGAAGTGCTGGACCGTGTTATTCCCGGCGAGGCCGGCCGCCCAAAGTATCACTACGTGCTGGTTGATTTTCTGTGCTCGGTGCGCGGCGGTGAGCTGCGCGCCGGAGGCGATGCGGCTGAAGTTGCTTGGGCGAGCGAAAGCGAATTGGCCTCCTACAAGCTGGAGAAGCCGGCGTTGGGAGTGATCGAAAAAGCCTTCTCGGAAACCCACCACGGAGACACGGAGACACGGAGAGGCTACTTCTGAAATCCCGAACGAAAGTGAGGGATCAATATAGCTACGAAGGACTGTAGGTAAAAGAAGCATGAGTTACTTTGGACGGGAGAACAAAAAAAGCATCGTAGCGATATGGATCCCTCGCTCCGCTCGGGATTGCAGAAAAAACGGCGCCTCCGCGTCTCCACGTTGAAGATTAGTTGTTTCCTCCCCACACGTAAGCACCTTCCTGCGGCAGACCGATGAAAGCCAGAACACGGCACGCGAACTGGTGCGCCATGGTTTCGAGGGTTGGCGGGCGGTTGTAAAACGTGGGGATCAGCGGGTAGATGGTGGCGCCGGCCTCGGCGGCCCACTGCATGTTGCGGATGTGGACGCGGTTAAGCGGCGTCTCGCGCACGCACAGTACTAGCGGCCGTTTTTCTTTGAGAGTCACATCGGCGGCGCGCTCGATCAAGTTCCGCGCCAGGCCATGGGCGATCCCGGCCAGCGTGCCCATGCTGCAGGGGAGAACGATCATCGCGTCTGTGGGATAAGAACCACTCGCAACGTTGGCCCCGATGTCGTCGTTGTTTTGCAGATGAATTTTTTTGGATTTCGCGCCGAGCGTTTTTGCCACCAGGTCGTTGCGGCCTTTGATGTCCAGCTCCTCGGCGAAGACGCGCAGCGCATTGTCCGACGCGATGAAGTTGACCGTCTTAACGCGCGAATCTTTCTCGACAGCCTGCAGCAGAGCACGAGTAAACAATGCGCCGCTCGCGCCAGTGGCGGCGATGGTGAGGACTTTAGTCGCTGGCTGTGGCTGGCTCGGCATCAGGGCAACTTGAGCATAGGGAGGAGGCGCGATGCAGTCAAGCAGGGAGACAAACGTCACCGTAGAGACGTGGCACTGCCACGTCTCGCTCTTAATGCCACAACCCCGTTGAGGACGATAGGGACGTTGTCCCTGCATCTCGGGACGCGTTTATTAAGTCTGCCAACGGTGAGACGTGGCATGCCCACGTCTCTACGCGTGTGATTCTTTACGCCCTCCGCGTCTCCGCGCCTCCGCGGTGAAGGCCCAAGTGATAATCTGTGGTCGCCGCCATGGACGCCGTATCTCTGCGCAAGCTCCTCGATCAGGTCAAAACCGGCAAACTCTCTCCGGATGCAGCCGTCGCCCGTTTGCGGCACATGCCGTTCGAAGACCTGGGCTTTGCCAAGATTGACCACCATCGGCGGCTGCGCGCGGGCATGCCGGAGGTGATTTTTTCTCGTGGCAAGACTCCGGCGCAGGTGGCGCAGATTTTCAAGCGCATGGCGGCACAGGGCGGCAACGTGCTGGCGACCAAAGCCAACGCAGAGCATTTTCGCGCGGTGAAGAAAGCGGCGCGAAAGGCAGAATATCGCGAACTGGCGCAGGCCATCACGCTTCAACAAGACCTCAGGAACTACGGCAAGGGGAAAGTGGTCGTCATCTCCGCCGGCACCAGCGACATCCCCGTGGCTGAAGAAGCTCTGGTGACGGCCGAGTTGATGGGCAACGACGTCGCCCATCTCTACGACGTAGGCGTAGCCGGAATCCACCGCCTGCTGCTCAACAAAAACGTCCTGGAGAAGGCGCGCGTGGTCATTGTCTGCGCTGGGATGGAAGGCGCGCTGCCCAGCGTGGTGGGTGGGCTGGTGCGGGTGCCGGTGATCGCCGTGCCCACCAGCGTCGGTTACGGCGCGGCGTTCGACGGCTTGGCCGCGCTGCTGGGGATGCTGAACTCCTGCGCATCGAATGTAAGCGTGGTGAACATCGACAACGGGTTCGGCGCGGGCTACGTGGCCTCGATGATCAACCGGCTGTAATCTCCCGTTCTTAACTCATCCCGACGGCCGGAAAGCGAGCGCGGTTTCTCAAGCGTGCGAGTAGGCCAGAGGGAGCTGTGTCTTTTTTGGACACGCGTGGCTCTTACAAATTGCGAAACACAAGGTCCCTCGTTCCTATTCCTGTGCTGATGAGTGCGCACCCTTATTTACGGAGCTCGGGATGACGTCTTGTCTTGGTGGCGACGCTGTTCCCGTAATCAGAGCCGCTCGCTCGAATCACGGTCTTGGCTTTCGCCGGGCACAAATCCATACGCAATGCAAGCGTTTTGGATACTTAGAAAAAATTTTCTGCCGCAACGTGCACGAAGTGTGATCGCGTCTCATGGCACAGGTGTACAATTTTCGTAAAGCGGTGGCCTACGGACTTCTGCCTGGGTTGTCCCTCCCAGTCCCGAGGCACTTTATGAATGTTCATGTCAGCTACAAAGCCGGCAAAACTCCCGAAGTAGAACGCGAATTTCACAACCAGATCCAGAAGCTGCGACGGCGGTTGCAGGTCTTCAAGCCCGAGCTGGTTCACTTGCGGGCTTTTGTTGAACAGGATGGCAGTCGTCGCGCCAGTTCGTCGCTGAATCTGCGTTTGCCTTCCGGGCAGATGGCGGCGCAGCGCTCCGGCGGCAACGCTCTGGCGGCGGTGAAGGCCGCGTTTGCCGATCTGCTGACTCAAGTCACCAAGCACAAGGAGCTTTTGCGCGGCCATTGGACCCAGGTCCAACGCCGCAGACCGGCGTCTCAACCCCAGCCTGGGCAAAACCGCCCCAGTCTGGGGACAGCGGCCTCGCAGACAGGACGTGAGTTGCGGCAGGTTGCAGCCGCAGAGGGCGGAGTGACGGCCAAGACCCAGCCGACCAGACGAGCTATGGAACCCGCGCTGGAGAACTGGGTGAGCGCCAACCTTGCCAGGCTAGAGGCGTACGTGGATCACGAGCTGCAATCGCGCGTGGTTACGGGGCAGATTCGGGAAGACCAGATCAGCCCTGAAGAAGTCGTGGATGAAGTCATGGTCAGCGCACTTTCCCAGGAAGACCACCGGGCGGGCCTGCTCACTCCGGAAAGCTGGTTTCATCGCCTGGCATTGCAGGCGATCCGCCGCTTAATACGGTCCAATGCTGACACCGGCAATCTTTCGCTCGACGCGCCGGCAGGAAAGCAGAACGTGACGGGCAGCGATGAGAACGTGCTCCAGTATCACCAGCCAGATGACAGCCTGCCCGAGGAGAGCGTGATCCGCGACGCCAACGTTCGCACTCCCGAGGAAATCTTTGCCGGGGAAGAGATGGTGGCGCAACTTGATATTGTTTTGCACGAAGTGAAGACCGACGATCGCGAAGCCTTTGTGCTGTACACGCTGGAGGGTTTCACGATCGAAGAGATTTCGCGCCTGGCCGGAAGGCCGGCCGAAGAAATCCGCAAGTCCATCCAGCATGTGCGGGAGCGGGTGCAGAAGAAACTGCCGGAAGAGAACCAGTACCGGCGAAGCTTGCTGCGCCGGTCGCACGTCGCCTGAGAAGGTCAACGCGCCTTGCATGCCTGGTAGTTGAACCTCTCCCGCCGCAAAGGAGCAGCATGATTACGCGTGAGGAACTTCGCCGCCTGGCGCAAGTTGAATCGCCGGGGGGATGTGCAATCAGTTTCTATTTTCAGCCGCAAACCCCGCAAGACAGGTCGCATCGCGAAGAAACCATTTTGATCAAAGACCTGGTGCGCGAAGCCTTGCGACAGGCCGAGCGCGGCGGCAACCATCACGGGTTGCGGGAAGACCTTGCCAGAGTTTTACAAATCGCGGAAGGTCTTTACGGCAATCACTCCCGGGGCAAGGCCATCTTCGCCTGCCGGGAAAAGGGAATCTGGCGCGAGACAGACGTGCCGCCGCGGCTGGGCCGCGCCCAGCTTAAAGTCGATTCGCGCTTCCATTTGCGGCCGCTAGTGGCGGCGCAGTCCGGCGTTCCACGGGTGTGCATCGCACTACTGAACCAGCTGAAAGCCAGGATCTTTGAAATGAACTGCGGGCCGTTGATCGGCGAAGAACTGCGCCAGCTTCCCGATCTTGAGTTCGGACGTCT
>DATFQZ010000066.1:0-2888 GCA_035263765.1 Candidatus Angelobacter sp.
CGGGCCAGCTCACGCAGGTGGTCGGGGGAAAGGCCGAATTCCTGAGCAGCGAGCTCGTACTCGCGGCACAACGTGGTCTGGAACATGGCCGGATCGTCGGTGTTCAATGTCAGCATTAGGCCGGCATCGAAAAGCTGGCGCAGGGGATGCTGGCTTACATGCGCGCATACTCCGGTGCGCAAGTTGCTGGAGACGCACATTTCCACGGGCACTTGCTTGTGGGCCATAACTTCTTGAAGCTCGGGATCGCGGGCGATGGAAAGGCCGTGGCCAATCCGCTCCGCACCGATGTTCAACGCACCCCACACCGATTCCGGCCCGGCCGTCTCGCCGGCGTGGGCAGTCAGGTGCAGGCCCTGGGCGGCGGCCTTTTTGTAGAGCTCCAAAAACCATTCAGCCGGGCCACGGCGCTCGTCGCCGCCGATACCGACTCCGGCGACGTTGCGCTCGCGCAGCTCCGCCGCGAGCTTGAAAACTCCCGCAGCCGGCTGCGAGCCGAAGTGGCGGACGGCGTCGAAGATCCACAGCAGGGACACACCGAAGTCGCGGTGCCCGCGTTCGCGGCCGCGCTCCATGCCTTCAAAGAGCGGCAGAAAGTCCTGGCCGCGCCACAGGATCACACCCACGCTGACGTAAACTTCGGCGTGGCCCACGTTCTGCTGGCGCAGCTTCTGCATCAGGCGGTACGTTACCAGCTCGTAGTCTTGCGGCGTGCGCAGGCGCTCGGTGACCGATTTGAAGGCCATCAGGAAGCCGTTGAAATCGCGGTAGGAATAAAGCTCACGCGCGGCCTCTTCGCTCAGAACGGTGCCGCTGCCCGTGACATCGTAACGATTGTTTTCGGTGGGTAGCGGGGTGGCGTGGATCCGGCTCAACTCGGCCAGCGTTTGCGGTTCAACGCTTCCTTCCAGATGGAGATGCAGCTCCGCTTTGGGCAGGGCCTGGATGAAGGACCTCAGATCCATCCCGTCATCCCTGGCTGGCGGAAGCCGCCCTGTTGACCGCGAACTCGCTGCGCTTGCGGCTGTAGAGGAAGTAAACCAGTAAGCCGGCGCCCAGCCAAACGAAAAAGCGAATCCATGTGATCACCAGTAGTCCCGCCATCAGCGCAACGCACAGTAAAACGGAGATGATCGGGAAGAGTGGCACAAAGGGCACTCTGAAACCGCGCTGGCGGTCGGGTTGGGAGCGGCGAAGGAAAAGGACGCCCAAGGACACCAAAACGAACGCGAACAGAGTGCCGATGTTCGACAAATCGGCTGCCTCGCTGATGTTCAAGAACCCCGCTGGAATGCCAACTACTGCACCCGCGATCCAGCTGGACCAGTGCGGCGTCTTGAACTTGGGATGCACGGCGGAAAACAACTTTGGGAAAAGGCCGTCGCGCGACATGGCAAACCAGATACGCGTCTGTCCGTATTGAAAGACCAGGAGCGAGGAGATCATCCCCATCATCGCGCCGATGATGATGACTGCCTGGAACCAGCGGTTCGCCCCCATATGGGAGAGAGCATAAGCCACCGGAGCATTTGCTGCCTCGCCGCCCGCAAATGTCGAATACTTCATCATGCCCAGAAGCACGAGCGCGACCCCGATGTAGAGAACGGTACATGCAATCAGAGAAGCGATGATCCCGAAGGGGATGTCTTTCTGCGGATTACGGGATTCTTCAGCCGCGGTCGAGACCGAATCGAAGCCAATATAGGTAAAGAAGATGATGGCGCCGCCGGATAGAATGCCTCCGAAGCCGGACGGGGCGAAGGGATGCAAGTTGCCGCGGTTCGCAAGCATCCCGCCGACGACCAGAAACGTTACGATGGCCCCGATCTTCACCACCACCATGACGTTGTTGGCCTCAGCCGATTCCTTAATCCCCCAGACCAACAGAACGGTGAGCACAAAAACCACGAAGAAGGCCGGAAAATTAAAGTACGATCCGGTCCAGCCGTTGTCGATCACCGGCGTGGACCACTTGTCGGGAAGCGTCACTCCAAAGGAAGCCAGCTGGGCTTTCAAATAGCCGCCGAATCCGATGGCGACGGCGATGTTGCTTACGGCGTATTCGAGGATCAGGTCCCAGCCGATAATCCAGGCAAACAGTTCACCCAGGGTCGCGTAGCTATAGGTGTAGGCGCTGCCAGCAATGGGAATCATCGACGCGAGCTCGGCATAGCAGAGTCCGGCGAAAGCGCATGCTACCGCCACCAGGAGAAAAGAAATCGCAATGGCTGGGCCGGCCGGCGGCCGCCCGTGCATGAGCACGCCGGAGAGGTTACCGTGCGCGAAGAGATTCTGGAAGACGTCGAGCACCTGCGCGTGAAGCAATGACGGCGTGGAGTACTCGCCTGCGGCCGCGGTGCCTGTCAGCACAAAGATTCCCGATCCAATAATGGCGCCTATGCCAAGCGCGGTCAGGGACCAAGGCCCCAGCGTCTTCTTGAGCCGGTTTTCCGGCTGCTCGGATTCCGCGATGAGCTTGTCGATGGACTTCTTGGCGAAGAGTTGGCTGGCCAGAAAGGCCTCCTTAAGAACTGAAGACTCAAGTGGTGGTCCCAGGAACAACAATGATGCGGCGTAGAAACGCACCAAGGCGCATCTACGCCGGCATCAATGCTTTAGCGCTTGGCCGTGCCGCGAGCCATTTTCTTCATCTTGGGCTTCTTAGATCCACGCGCGTATTCGCGGGGCTTCTTTGGCGCCTGCTTCTTGCGCGCCGCGCGCTTTGATTTCTTGCGTTCTTCCTTGCTCAGTGCCTTAGTGTTTGCCATGTACCTGTCCTAAATGTAGAGATTTTAGATTTAGCTTCCAGCTGCTAGCTATTAGCCTCTAGCTTTTGGCCTTTGGCTTTTGGCCTTTGGCTTATGACCTTTATGTTCTAAATCATGCCT
>DATFQZ010000067.1:0-10922 GCA_035263765.1 Candidatus Angelobacter sp.
CTCCGCCTCCAGTTCGCTGTTGTCGCCGAACGTGATCCTCTCGCCGACGCCGATTTTTCGTCCAGGACGCACCAGAGCCTGCCACTCAAACGGCCCGAGTTGCCGGGTCAGCAAGACCTCCACTTTGCCTTGTAGAAAATCTCTCGCGGCCGGGTTCCTCGGGCTGAGTGGCTGGGCGTGCAGGCCCGACCGCCGGCCAAAAAGACGCGCGGGAAAAACCCGGCTGTTGTTGACCGCGAGTAAATCGCCGGGCCGGAGCAACCCGGGAAAATCACGGAAGGCGCAGTCCTTGAATTCTCCGACGCGGCGATGAAGATGGAGGAGCCGTGAAGCGCTGCGGTCGGCCAGCGGCTCCTGCGCGATCAGCTCCTCGGGAAGATGAAAATCGAACTCAGAAACCCGCACTTTGTAGATTATATTGGTGCGCACGTTTTGAAACGCAGGGACAGAGCCCATGGCAAAACTTGGCGAACCCGGGATCCATGAGGAGATCTGCTGGATCGGGCGGAAGGTGCATGCGTGTGGCTTTGTTGCCGGTTGCGACGGCAATATCTCCGTCCGCACGGGACGGGAGACGATTCTGGCCACGCCGACCGGCATTTGCAAAGGTCTGATGGAGGCAGACGACCTGGTCACGGTCGATCTGGAAGGCCGTCAGACGAGTGGGCATCGCCGTCCCTCCAGCGAACTGGGAATGCATTTGCTGTTCTACCGTATGCGCCCCGATGTGCGCGCCGTGGTGCATGCCCATCCGCCCACAGCCACGGGATTTGCCGCCGCAGGAATAGCTCTCGACGAACCGCTGGTAGCGGAAGTTGTCGTCACCTTCGGCAGCATTCCACTGGCCCGCTACGGTATGCCCGGTACTTCCGATCTGGCCGACTCGCTCAGGCCGCTGGTCCCCGCGCATGACGCCATCCTGATGGCCAACCACGGCGTGGTTACCTGCGGTCCCAACCTGCTGAACGCCTTCATGAAGATGGAGAAAGTCGAGCATTACGCCAAGATCGTGGCTGTAGCCCGCCAGCTCGGGCCAACCCAGCCCCTCTCCGACGAAGATGTCGCCAAGCTTATGCGCGCGCGAGAAAACTACGAAGGCAACCGCGTGCCGTCGCTCACGGAACTGGACTGAGGCTCAGCGCGAACCAGACGCCAGCTCCGGCCGCAGCCAGTCCCCGTAACGGCAATTGTCATGGGCAGGGATCGGCTCCCCAGGGACTCTGCTTCGCACTGCGCGGATCCATTCAATTTCCGAATGGGCGCAATCGCGAAGAGATCCATCGATTTTTCCGAACCGGGATGCGGCTGCCAAGTATTCTTGGCGGTCTTCCAAAGCCACTCCGGAAATGTAGTCCAGGTATTCGGATTGCGGCACGCCACGGATCGCCAGATCTGGCGGTAGGTCTGGGGCGCGTAACCGCGCAAAAAAATAACTATCAATCACGAGTTCAGGCGGGACAACATTTCCTTTGGGCGTTTGATATTCAAGGTAGGGATAGCCATCCGTTGACGCGAGGTCGGCCGCTAAACCTCGGCTTTGAAAGAAGCGTGATATGGCCGCCCTATAGGATTGATCATAGAGAACAATCTCGCCCAGCAACGAAAACATGCTGTGGGCACCGACAAGGTCCAGCTCGTGGCGTACGCTGGGAATTTTTTCCCAGGCATGGATCTGTTGATAGTCCACGTCGAGCGGTGAGGAAGACGCTATCAGCAGACCCGCTCCCGGCCCCAAAACGAATGCTACGTGGGGAAATACCTGGGCAGCAGTGTTGAGGGCCACAAAAAAATCCTGGGGGCGCATGTGGTGCACTTGCACCCACTGCTGCAGGACACCGTGCTCAGTGAGATGTGACCGGCAAAGCTCGTAGAACTCCTTGTTATAAAGGTCGGCTTCGCCGCTGATCCAGATTGAACTCACCTCCATGGTGATGAGGTCGTAGCGGTCTTGGCTGACCAGAAGATAATTTCGTCCGTCAGCGACCGAAAGGTGGACGCGAGGGTCCCGGTCCAACACATTTCCGTTCACATCGCCGAACCAAGTGCGGGCAGCCTCCACAACAGATGGCGCCAGCTCAACCGCGTCAATCCGTCGAAACGGAAATGCGGCAACGGTGTGCAGTGAACCCCCTGTCCCCAAGCCGATGACCAGAGCGCGGTCGTAAGCCTTCGTGAACAGAACTGGAATCATTGCAAAACGGACCTGCGCTTCCACTTCCCCCGTGTTGTTGCCTTGAAACTTGCCGTTGCTCAGCAACACCCGGTTGTTGCCGGCCTGAATGACCGTGGTCAAACCGCCGTGCACGTCCTCGCGAGCATAGAGAACTTTGTCTGATCTCCAGCCTGTCCGAAAGTAAACGTACGTCCCCTCCGTCAATCGCTTCATGTCCCAGGGCAGGGGCTGGAGCGCAGCCACGAGCACTGCCACTGCGATAGCCGAGGAGAAAGCCGTCTTCCAAGGCTGCTTGGGCTTGAGCATCCAAAGAGCGAATCCTGCGCCCAGACCTACATTCACCGTGGCTGCCAGCTGCAGCGTTGCGTACGATCCCAACAGCGGCAGCAGCACAAATCCGGCTAAGACGGCTCCTACGATGGAACCCAGAGTGTTCACCGCGTAAACACTGCCGACAGTCCTGCCAGTCTGTTCCCGCAAACGGCTGAACAGATTGAGCAGAGAGGGGAATGAGATCCCGAGAAACAGAATGGGAACAATGAGCAGATAGAATGCCGTGAAAAATCGAAAAGCCTCAGTCGCGGCGAAACAGGAGAAGCCGCTCCGCAGGGGAAGGGTCCCCGCAACGCCGAGGAGTGACAGCACGAGGATCTCGACCGCAGCCTCTTTCCAGCGGGAACGCACGCCGGTCACTGCAATCCAGATCAAGCGCAGGCCGACGGGCCCACAAACGGCCAGAAGCGCGAGGATCCGGTCCGTGAGAATGCCCTGCTTGAACAGGGCCGGCACCAGGTTCCACAATGGCAGAGTCAGCATTACGGCGACGCCCCCTAATACCTGGGAGATGGCAAATGCCCACGCCCACGACCGCAGGTTCGCGCTCAGGCGCGATACCAGATGCGCGCCAATGGCCAATCCGCAAAGGAAGGTAAACAGCATCAAACCGAACGCATAAACCGCGTTGCCAACCAGAAAAGCCAGGGCGTGGGTCCAGATGACTTCGTACGCTAGCGTAATCAACCCAGTCAAAAATGCGCCAACGAGAATAATGATGTGAAACTTCCTGCCGGCCCAAGGCGAGAATCCCGCCTCATGGAGCTGCTTCTCGGGTGCTGTGCAAGAAATGTTCTGAAACCGTGGTTGTTCCGCCTGGGTCGCGGACGGACTCAAGACAGCCCGGTCGAGCCGGGTCGTACACACGAAGATGCCGGCGTTCACAACGAAGGCCGTGGCGATAGCTCCACGCATACCCCAGTTCGGCATCAGCAAATAAGTTGACGCCAAGGTTCCCGCGGCAGCTCCAAATGTGTTCAGCGCATAAAATTTGGCCAGCTCGGATTGGTAATCCGAACGGCCGGCCGCAATGGACCTGGACAGCACGGGAAGCGTCCCTCCCATCAAAGCAGCAGGAACACAAATCACCATTCCGGCGAGAAAGAAACGGATAGCTGTCGCAGCGATCGGCCCGGGAGCCCAAGCGTGGTACAGCCAGACGTAAACTCGTGTCAACCCGGCAAACAGGCCGGGAACAGACAGCCCGTAGACGCCAATGGCCAGCTCCAGAGATCCGTACAGCAAGAGCGAAGGCCGAACGCGATCGGCGAAGCGGCCGATCACGTAAGCCCCCAGGGCAAGCCCTCCGAGGAATGCCGCGAGGACAGTACTCGCCGCGTATGCCGTGTTTCCGAATGTGTAGCTGAGAAGACGGGTGAAAAGAGTTTCGAAGATGAGGCTGGAAGCCCCGGAAAAGAAAAATAAGGCGCCCACAATCTTCAGTCGAGACACCCGGAACACGCGGACCTGAGGATCGAGGGTTGCTGCCTGCACAGACATTCTGAGCCACCTTTGGATTACGTTGCTGAATCCCCTTGCACAAAGGGCGCCATTCAGCGTGATCGTTGCGCGAACTTCAGAATAGCCCGTTAATCAGCAGGCCGCGAGAGAACTTTGGGTCACGCACTGCGGGGACAGCGCCGGCGTTCGATGATCTGCGGCCCGAAGCCGCTCGAATCGAGCAACAACTGGACGAACTGGCTCACACCGGGAAGCCGCGCGACGGCGCCGAGAAAGGCCCAAGCGAAATTAAGATGCTCGAGACCGCGCGCGAAGGCAGCAACTCCCTGTTCGGGTGGCGTTCCGTCGCATGGATCATACGTCATGCGGGAAAGATCGGTGTCGGGATGGTCCTCCGCGGCCAGCAGTTCAAGAGCAAACGGATGACGATGTTCGAACCATCGCCGCACCTCCGAGCACGGCCCGCAACCGTCCGCGATATAGAGGCGTGGCATCGGCGTCGCGGGGTCATGCCACGGCTTCCATCGCGGACTCCACGCCGGCACATGGCGGCTGTACGTCAGCCAGGCCTCACCGAAGCGTCGCTCCATGTCGGTGTTCTCGTGCCAATGCGCTATTCCCACGCCATAGATAAAGATCACCGGTCCTGCCGCGACCAGCCACACATTGCGAAGCAGCAAGCCCCAGGCCATGATCACCAACATTCCAGAGACTTGCATCGGGCTCGCAATGTAACGGTACAGGCCGCTTGATACCAATCGCTGCGGCGGATCGAAAGGGATGGGCGAGCCGCGCCCGCGACGCACAAACTCCTGCGCCGCCGAGAGCGCGGGCACTCCTACAAGAACGGCAACTTGCACTTCCAGGTTGCGCAGCCACGATGGCGCGGCCAAGGCGCGCTGCCATCCCTCCCGCCCCGTCACCGCGAACACCAGCTCCGGCAAGAGGAACAGCAGCAACGCAACGGCGGTCGCCGCCCAAAGCAGCCCGCGTCCTGCCAAGTTGGCTTCATGCCACGTCCAGCGCGAGAAAAGCTGCGCAGGAATAAGCACCAGCATGACAGCTACTGTTTCCCCGATCAGCCAGCGCGGTGAAAGTTCGACAACTGGAGCGCAGAGCGGCATGAGTACCAGATCGGCGGCGATGAAGATCATTACGGCGATCCATGCCTTCGCGCGGGGAAAACCCAGAATTGGAACTGCGCCCCAGAGGAGCGTCCATCCCAGCAGCATGTCAGCCGGCATGCCGCGAATCATTCCGCCGTGCGCATGGAATATCCACCAGCGAAAGCGCAGGTTCAGAAGTTGCACACTCAGGAGCAGCGGCAGGCACCAGCAAACGCCGGCCAGGAGGGCAGCGATCTGCCGTGGCGTTCTCAGTCGCCGCCATCCCAGCACCGTCGCCAGCAAGGTGGGAAGGTAAAGCCCGCCGGCGCGGATGATCAGAGCGCGATCGATCATTCGCGTCCCTCCGGAGTCGCATTGGCTCGGATCAGATAGTCGGCGGAGACTCGCACGGCATATCGTTCCCAGGGGCGAAAATACCAGGCGGGATCGAGCAAACGGCGGTACCCCAGTGTCCACTCAACTTGCGTGTGGGTGGCGTCAACCCGTTGCCACCTGACATCAGCGTATTCCCATGCCAGCCAGTGGGCAATTTTGCTCTTGTCAGACACGGCCTCAAATCGCACGTGTCCCGGCGCGGACTCGACAACACGAAGTACGACATCCCCAGGATGGCCTTCACCGCCGGCGAAGTGCACCGCTCTCAAATCTCCCAGCCGAAGACCCTGGCCATGTGCTTCCGTGGGATGTGGAAACGATTTGAAGAAAAACGGTAGCGACAAATTGGTCCGCTGGCTTTTCGACAACGCGCCTTCGACTTCTTCGTTAGTCGCGTGGACGACACGTCGCGCAGTAACGGCTTCCTCACGATTCAACGAAAGTGCCGGACGAGAACCTTCGAGAGTCATTGGCAAGATGGCGATCAGCGCGAGGCACGGGAGAATGTTTTGGTTACGGTTTTTGCCGGATGTCCGAATCACCGTAATGATTCCGGCGATTCCCAAGGCCACAGCGTAGAAGATGGGCGCGGCCATGACGATGCATATAAACCCCTCTCCCAGCAACGGACCCGAAAGCAGGAGGAAGAAAGTTGTCGCTCTCAGAGTGCCGCCGATCAGCGTCTTGGCTTTTGGCGTGCACGCCACAATGACAGCCAGCAGGGCCGGAATGCCCGCGAAGAGCAGAGCGGTCTGTTCCAACCGTTTCAACACCAGAATGCGATACATCAAGCAAGCGGCGGTTATCGCTAACGCCAAGAACGGCATTGCCCAGCGGTTAGTTTTCTCGGGAACGTCCTGCTGGAACATGTAAGTCTCCTTGCGGAACTTATTTACCTGAACATGTTCAAATTATTACTCGCGAATACAGTTGTCAAGCAAAATATTGAACTTGTTCAATTACCGGTAAATACAATAAAAAACAACTGCTTAAGTCTTACGCGATGGGTTCTATTGGGCGGCGATTTGAGCCGCGGCGCTTCCGGCGACGGACCGGTACACATTCAGGGTTTCGGCAGCCGCCTGTTGCCAGCTGAACCTGGCGGCACGCGCCAGGCCACGACGGCGAATCTCTTCAGACTGCGCAGGGTTTTTGAGCAGATTTCCAATGGCTTCTGCCCAGCCCGCTATGTCGTCCGGCGGGACCATCAGTCCGGCGTCTTCTACGATCTCCGGCAGGCTGGATGTGTTGCTGGCCACCACCGGCGTGCCTATGGCCATGCTCTCCAGCACCGGCAGCCCGAACCCTTCGTAGAGTGAAGGCATAGCCAGCACTTTCGCCTGGGCATACAGACCGGGCAACTGAGCTTCCGGAACATGACCGGTCAGCACCACGACATCCTGGAGCCCGAAATACCAGATGGTCTTGTGGATTTCCGAGGCCCCGGAGAGCACGGAGACTTCCGGTCCGGCGAGCACCAATTGATAGTCAGCAAACTTCCCCTGCGACTGCAACAGGGCCACGGCGCGCATCAGCATAGGAATGTTCTTGCGTTCCGAGAGTGTGCCCACGTGAAGGACGTAGTCCTTGTGGATTCCCACGCTCTCGCTCCAACTTGGGTCCACCGTGGCGCCGGGATGGAACCGCGCGTGGTCGATGCCGCAATAAACAACATGCACCTTGTGTGGGGCGACTTCATATGACTCCAGCAGATCCCGCCGCGTGTGTTCGGAGATGCATATCACCGCAGACACCCTGCGCAGGACGGAGGGCATTACGGCGTTGACGTAAGTTCGCCAGCGGCTCTCGAATTGCTCGGGGAACTTCAGGAAACTGAGATCGTAAATCGTGACCACGCTCGGACAGGGACAGGCGAACGGCACCACGAAAGACGGAGAATGCAATAAATCAAAGCGCCCTTTGCGGAGCGCGTAAGGAAAATATGCGTGCCCCCACAACATGCCGCTTGCGGCGCGTGCGCCTCGGGAAAGTACTCCCTGGCTGCCGAACTCTCCCGGCTTGCGCTTTGAGTCCCATCCTTCAAATACCTGCAAATCGAGGCCGGGTGAGGCGCTGAGCTCACGAATCAATTGCGACGCGTATACGCCGGTGCCCGTGGGGTTCCTTCGAGCCAATGAGTTGTCCCATGCCACGCGCAGAGTTCGATGATTCATGGTCTGCTTTAAGGAGGCTTGGCCTTCGCGGGCGCGCTGCGCGGCCCTGTTGGAAACTGACGCCAGCTTGCATTATAGACGCTCCTCCACAGGCGGATTGACAGCGGGTTTGCTGAGGATCGCGTCCTAGGTTCTAGGGCTTGGCGATCACTTGTGTCTACTCCACGAAAATGTGGCCCGGCAGACACGGTCTTGGAGCCCCGATCCAACCCAGCCAACCCAGCGCAAGCTGCTAGAAATAAACAACTTACATGTAAACCAAGAACTTTGGCCGCGGGCCTGCACTTTTCCTTGGCGCAATCCGGAAACGCTTCTTGAACCAGAAGCACTTTACTAGGTACCTACGTATGTTCAAGCAAGCGCAGCACGGTGTGAGGAGAAACGCAAAATGTCGTTTTGGAAAAACAGCCAGGAAGCCCGGGACCTATCGACCGAGTACGCCACGCGCAAAGACTTTCAGAAGATCTTCACCGACGACATGGCGGACCTGCACCTGCTCGCGTTTTTGTTGACTGCGGATCAGGACAAGGCTGAAGAATGCTTTGTCTCCGGCCTCGAAGACACCATCGACGGCAATCCGGTATTCAGGGAGTGGGCCCGCTCATGGAGCAAACGCGCCATCATCAAGAACGCAATTAAGGCGCTCGCCCCGGCCCCGGGCATGGAGCCGGAGGTGAAGGAAGATTCCCAAGCATGGAGCGTAGAGGCGGAAGAGAACGCCTTAATTTCGGCTGTCACAGACCTTTGTCCCTTGGACCGCTTCGTGTTCGTGATGAGCGTGCTGGAAGGCTACTCGGTACACGAGTGCTCGGCTCTGTTGGGCCAGCCAGTGCAGGAAGTGACCGCGGCCAAATCACGAGCGTTGCAGCACATGGGCTCGCTCGATACTACAGTCACTCCGCGGCTCAGGGCTGCTTGGATCTCGCTACTGGCATCCGGCGCCCAGGCGCTGCTGGCGTTGGTGGCGGGAGTAGCCGGCGTAGCCATGACCAGGGCCGCCCTAGAGAATCCCCTGACTGGAACGAGCTGGTCTGCCGGGCTGCGCTTCGCACTCGCTACGCTTCCCACTATTTACAGGATCGCCTAGCCCTGTGGTTCTGCACCGACGTGGCAGAGAGTGCATCGACCGATCGGCGAACAACGCCTCAGGCGGCTATCTCTTCGGCTGACAAAAAGCTGCGGAGCGACTCCGCCAGCATGGCGTTCAGACTGTCGCTGATCATGATTAGATCGGGGATGATGGAGCTGATGTCCATTTCCACCAGGGTGGTTTGAATAGTATCCGCGATGACCTTATAAAGAATCCGCGATTCTGCGACTACGAGCGGTATGGAGTAGCCTTGATCGCGGCGCGCTTTACCGTGCGCCTGGGCACTGTCCATTTCCTGCTTGTCGTTGACATCCGCGCTTTTGTCCAACCGGTTCGCGAGTTGCCGCAACAGCCCGGGAAGGTGATCGATTCGTGAGCTTTTGTCCAAGTCAAGTTGCTTGAGCTCTTGATCGCTTTCCGTTTCTTCCGCCCATTTCTCGATGATGGCGTCACTATTTTCGCGGATCAAAGTGGAAGCCCGCTTGCCCGGCATCTTGAGGATGCGGGAGCGCTCGGGTGTCGTACGCAAAGCCTGCAGAAGCGTAGAAATATCCGCGGGCTTGACCAGATAGCCGTCCACCTGACGCCGAATTGCTTCCAGAGCGGAAGTGAAATCAGGATACCCGGTCAAAATATACGTCCGGGCATGGGGTTGAACCCTGCGCATGGCACCGACCACAATGAATCCGTCACCGGGTTCGCCGATATTCAAGTCTGACAAGAGTATGTCGAATGTGTGCCGGCTGATCTCCGAGATTGCTTCTGAGACAGTCCCGACCGTGGTGCACTCAAACCCTTCGGCAGTTAAGATCACAGGCAGCGTCTTGCGGATCGACGCTTCGTCGTCTACAAAAAGAAGTTTGGGCTTGGCCATACACGGTTGGATGCAGGGAGGGTCCAGTTGCGCGTTTTTGTCCCCAGGGCGAAGCCACGCTTCCTCTGAGCATGGCGCATCGCGGCATATCGAGTCTCTCATCGGCATACCGGAAAAGCCTGGCATCCCGTCACTCGGTCAAACACGCCCACATCGCGGGTTACCTTGCTCTTCTCCCTGTGGCTATCCACCATTACGCCCGAGGAGTTGATTGCCAATACGCATCCCTTCTACCAGGAAAGGGTCATGGGGCCCGGCGATGACTGGTTTGCCATCTCACCTTTGCATCCAGCGCCTTTAAGGCATTGCTGCAGTTGGTAAGGTCGTTTGCTATGTCCGCCAGGTTTTCTGCGGCTTGATCGATTTTCACCGAAGGAGCGGTGGCGTTCTGGATCGCGGCACCCAAATTCAAATCGTCGCCGCAGAGGCTTTTTGGCGAGGCGAAATCTGAAGTGCGAGACAACCATGCGCCGAGCGCCAGATTAGAACCACAACACCCATTGTGGATCTCGTTTTGGCGGCTACGTTCAAACTCGTCCTTGCTGTGATTGATCTGTGCGAAAAACCGGTCGCGAGTTCGTGCGTCGATCGTGTCGGGGAGCTCTCTTATCGTTGCCCGCGCGCCATTCCAGTCTCCGGCGTCCTTCTGAAATTGGAATACCGCCAGCAGAATGGCAACTCTATGATCGATTTCCAAAGATGGATCGCCGGTACCTGTCCGCACATGGGGAAGTCCATCCTGAGCTACTTGCACTTGTCCCGCCTGCGCCTTCGATTCCAGATACGCCTTCCACAGATCAGCGGTGTTCAGCTCTCCCCCCAACGCCTGAAATGACGGGAGAACCTTGAGCGCGCTTTCCAAATCACCGGATTGGGCCTGGGTAGTGCATATATATCCCAAGAGGAACCTTCTCTTGATCCTGTCTTCTGTTTGCATTGCCCTGCTGATGGCTTGCTGCAAGATATCGGCCACCCGCGCCTGGTTTGCGCTGTCTAACCGGGCGATTGTTCTCTGTGTGTGCTCGGCATAGGAGGCCTTCGTGTCTGCGGCCAGATAGGCATGCAGCCACAGGATTCCCGTCAAATCATGACCGGCCTCGGCGTGTGCCCGTCCCAGATTGAACAACACCTGCGGATTTGCGTTTGCTGCTTTTTGAACTTCCGCGAAATACTCGATCGCCAAGTCCCATTGTGACCGCTCGGCGGCGGCCCGGCCTCGGTCAAAGGTTGGTTGTAATTCCGGCGGGAGAGCTTGCGGCGCTTTCCGTGCTGCTAACGTCAGCAAGCACACAAAATACGGAACCCCAAAAATCGT
>DATFQZ010000068.1:0-14832 GCA_035263765.1 Candidatus Angelobacter sp.
GGAAGCCGCCATCGCCGTGGCAATGGCCAGAACCGCCCATAAGCCAATGTCCTCGAGTACAGCTATGCCCAGCACCAGGCGCGCAAAGCGCGTGTGCAAAATTTTCAAGTCAAAAAAGATCCGCGAGATCACGGGTATGGAGGTCACTGCCACCGCGATGCTCATCACCAGGATCAGGGAGGTGCGGTTGGCTTTCGCCCCCATAAACCACTCGAGCGGAAGAGCCGCGGCGCACACGGCCATGGTCAAGAACGGCAGTCCAGTGCCCAGGGATGCGAGCCAGGCGATCTGCTTCCGCTCATGTCTCTGGAACAGGGCTTTGACCTCTGCGCCGGAGAGAAACATGAGCAACAGCAGGCCAAGCCAGGAGAGCAAATCCAGCGCCGCCTTCTTGGGTGCGGTGTCGACTTCGAGTTGCAGCAACTGTGTGTACTCGGGCAGCTTGCCCAGAATGAACGGTCCAAGAACGATCCCCGCCAGAATTTCGCCAATGACTCGTGGCTGTCGTAACCGCACGAAGACATGCCCGAGCAAGTGGGCCAGTGTAAGCAGAATGGCAAGGAAGAGAACCAGGGCACCGATAGCGCTTGCGGGCATGGCGACAGTCAGTCAGATGAGAGTAGCAGCCTTCGCGTTGCCGCGCCACTGGCAGTGTCGAGGCAGGAGTCTTGGTTGCTAAGCTCGTCTTGGTGCAAAGCGTGTCCTGAGCGAGGTAACGAGGGCATCGTTCCCTTTGCTTGAGACGAATTCCACCGGCGAGCTTCCATGCTTCCATGCAATCCACAACGTTGCCACTAGGAGCGCGCCGGTAATCGCAAAATTCTGCCAGCCATTCAGCGGCCACTGGCCTTGCCAGGACAACTGGAGCGCGTCAGAGAACGGCTTGAGATATGGAATGGGCCAGGAGTCGCCATCAGGGCCACGCGAGCCAACAAGATCGCACAGCAGATGCAGATGGAAGCTTAGGAAGGCAAGAAAAGCGGTTATCGCCGCGCGGCTTGGCATGAAATGGCCCTGAATCTTTGCGCCCAACGTAGAGTTCGCGTTCGCCGATATCAAGTATGCGGCGAGCGTCACCACCAAGGCGAATGCTAACGTGTGCAGTGTGTGGTGATATTCGGAAAACCACAGCAGGGGGTGCGTGGAGCCCCGGGTCAGTAGTTCGGGAATGATGCCCAGGCCATCCAGGTCGGGCGCAACCCCGGCCAAGACTACAGCGGCCTTTTCACGCCGGCGGAGCGAAGTTGCTCCGGCCACCACCCATCCGGCGAGGAAATGAGTTACAGGGCTCATGCTTTCCGCACTCTACACCAGCCGGCCTGCCCAAAGCCGTAAACTCGCGTGACGTTGGTCACTCGGAGCCAGTGCGTTTTCGACGCGGAATCCGGGCCCAACGAATGTCGCCGCTTTTGTTACTATCAGGGACGATGGCAGAAAAAGTCCGCGTACGCTTTGCTCCGTCACCGACGGGGCAGTTGCACATCGGAAACGTGCGTACAGCACTGTTCAACTGGCTGTTTGCACGGCAAAAAGGCGGCAAGTTTATTCTCCGGATCGAAGACACTGATGTAGAACGCAGCGAAGCGCGCTATGAGACACAGCTTCTCGAAGACTTGAAGTGGCTGGGCTTGGACTGGGCCGAAGGACCCGACGTCGGAGGGCCGTTTCCGCCCTACCGCCAGTCGGACAAGATGGAGACCTACCGCGCCTACGCCGAAAGGCTGATCCAGGAGCAGAAAGCGTACTACTGCTTTTGTTCAGCGGAAGAGTTGGAGCGCGAGCGCGAACTGGCGCTCAAGGAAGGGCGTCAGCCGGTGTATTCCGGAAAATGCCGCAAGCTTGATTCAGCGGAAGCCTCGCGCCGCCACGCTGGCGGCGAATTGGCGGCGATCCGCCTGAAGATTCCGGAGCATCCCATCCGGTTTCATGACATCGTGCGCGGCGACGTTGAGTTTTCAAACGAGGTGGTGAGCGATCCCATCATCGTCCGCTCGAGCGGTATGCCCGTCTACAACTACGTGGTGGTGATTGACGATGCCGACATGAAGATCACCCATGTCATTCGCGGCGACGATCATATATCCAACACCCCCAAACAGGTGGCGGTCTACGAAGCACTCGGACTTCCCGTTCCGGAATTCGCTCACCTTTCCACCATCCTGGGCCCGGACCGCGAGCGCCTATCCAAGCGCCACGGGGCGACGTCGGTCGCCAATTTCCGCGAGATGGGGATTCTTCCGGAAGCCCTGATGAACTACCTGGCGTTGTTGGGCTGGGCGCCGAGCGGTGGCGACCGCGAGATCTTTCCCAAGCCGGAGCTGATCAAAGAGTTTTCATTGGAACGCGTTACGCCGTCACCCGCAGTCTTCGATACCGAAAAGCTCTACTGGCTCAATCGTCAATACATCAAGCAAGGAGCGCCGGAGCGAATCCAGGGGTTAGCCAAGGATTATCTCGTGCGCGCGGGACTGCTGCCCAGCAATGAAGACATGAACGCCAAGGTCAACGACTGGGCTGACCGGCTGGTGAACTTGCTGGCGCCGTACGTGAACAAGTTGGACGAGCTTCCCACCCGCGCCGGCATCATCTTTCGCTATAACGCCACTGACGCTGCTTCCGACCTCGGGAATCAAGAGATCCTGGCTGTGGCCAACGCGGCCGACGTGCTTGCTTACTTTCAAGATCGCGTGAACGCCGAGGACTATTTGCCGACTGCGGAGCACTTCAAGGCCATCATGAACGAGATCAAGACCAAGACCGGAGCCAAGGGCAAAGAACTCTTTCATCCGGTGAGGATCATGCTCATCGGCGCGCCTTCGGGCCCCGACTTTGACAAGCTGATTCCGCTCATTGAGGAAGGCAGCTACTTGCAGCTTCCTGTGCATGTCAAGAGTGTGCGCGAACGCGTGCGGGAATTCATGGATGGATGGAAGCTTCGGGCGACATCGCAATGACTCGCCACTTCGATCTCTATTTCAACTTCCCACGCCATTACGAAGCCAAACTTCTGGAAGCTGTACCGCCTGTGCATCCTCTGGAAAAGTTGTATCACTATCCGGTAGAGCTGGAGGAAGGCGATCGCAGCGGGGCCTATGTTCGCGTGGTGCCGCAGCGAGGACCTGCGTGGACAGGTTTCTTCGCGTTGGGTTTCGATTCCAATCAGGTAGTCAGCGCGCTGGCATCATGTCCTGATCCCGGCTCGTTTTGCGTCGTGGTCGGCGGATACGCTTACGTGGTCGAAGCCAATGATCCGGCGCAATGGTTCCGTGTGGAGCAGCGTCCGGTGGTGGATTTCCGTCCGCTCCCTGCGCAAAACATTCTTCTCTTTACCGGCTTTACGACCATGACCGCAGTGGGCAGCGCCGGCGTTGCCTGGACTTCGGAGCGGCTCTCCTGGGAAGGCATCTCCATCACCGAGATTAGCGGCAACAAATTGCGCGGCTTGGGCTGGGACGCGCTGGGGGACAGAGAAGTGCCGTTCGAAGTGGATTTACAAACTGGTAAACATTCGGGCGGCGCGCGGCCGCAAGCGTCCCGGAAGGCCTAAGTCTGTCGGATGGCCATAGCGTGATGAGCCGCAAAAACCGCGGTTCTTCCGCGTTATAATCAACTATGGCGGCGAACCTTCAGCCGGTCGTTCCCAAGCTGCTCAACGTCAAGTTCCAGCAGCTTCTGGAAAAGGTTGCCGAAAACCGCCCGCAAGACGACCGGGAAATCATCCGCAAAGCTTTCGAGTTTTCCCTCCTGCATCACGCCGGTCAAACCCGCGCGTCAGGCGAGCCCTTTCTTGTCCATCCCCTGGAAGTCGCCCTTGTTCTCGCTGACATGAAGCTGGACTCGACTGCGATCGCCGCCGGCCTGCTGCACGACGCCATTGAAGACACGCCCGTGACCCACGAGGACATCCGCCGCGAGTTCGGCGATCAGGTGGCCCACATTGTGGAAGGAGTGACCAAGATCGGCAAGATCGACCTTGCCAGCCGTGAAGAACGCCAGGCGGAAAACGTGCGCAAGATGGTTCTGGCCATGGTGGATGACATCCGCGTGGTGTTGATCAAACTGGCTGACCGCTTGCATAACATGCGCACGCTCAAACATCTGCCGGAAGAGCGCCGGCAGTCGATCGCCCGCGAGACGTTGGAGATTTACGCTCCCCTGGCCCACCGCCTGGGCATGGGCAAAGTGCGTGGCGAACTGGAAGATCTCTCTTTCCGTTATGTCGACTCCATCGGCTACGAGCAAGTGCACAAAGCAGTAGAGGCGCGGCGCAAAGCCGGGGAAGCTTTCCTGGCACGGATGGAGAAGATCCTGCAGGAGAAGCTGAAGGAAAACGGCGTGGAAGCGCGAGTGGAGAGCCGCATCAAGCGCCTGTACAGCATTCATCAGAAACTGCTGCGCCAGCGCATTAACGTGGATCAGGTCTACGACTTGCTGGCGGTGCGCATTGTCACCAAGTCCGTGAAGGATTGTTACACCGCGCTGGGCGCCATCCACCAGATGTGGCGGCCGGTGCCGGGGCGAATCAAGGACTTCATTGCCATGCCCCGGCCCAACCTCTATCAGTCACTGCATACCACCGTCATCACCGAAGACGCGCACCAGTTTGAAGTTCAGATCCGCACCGAAGAAATGCACAAGATGGCGGAAGAAGGCATTGCCGCACACTGGAAATACAAAGACGGCAGCCCGGTCAACGCCAAAGACGAAAAACGGCTCGCCTGGCTTCGCCAGGTGGTGGAGTGGCAGCAGGACGTTCAGGATCCCAGCGAGTTTCTTTCCACCCTCAAAGTCGATTTGTACCCGGAAGAGGTGTACACCTTTACTCCCAAAGGGAAAGTGGTGATCCTGCCCCGCGACGCCACCGCGGTGGACTTCGCCTACGCCATTCACACCGAGGTCGGCCACACCTGTGTGGGCAGCCGCGTCAACGGACGCATTGTTCCGTTGCGTTACAAACTTCGTAACGGCGACGTGGTTGAGATCATGACACAACCGGGTCACAATCCCTCGCGCGATTGGCTCAGCTTCGCCAAGTCTTCCCGGGCACGCAACAAAATCCGGCACTGGCTCAGCATTCACCAGCGGGAACGCGCCGTGGAGATCGGCAAGAAGCTCATGGAGAAGCAGGCGCGCAAGTACCGCCTGGCCATGAAGGACTTCGACGACAAAGAGCTGGACCGCATCGCCAAGGAATACGGTCTGGGCGCCGGGCAGGACCTGATTGCCGGGATCGGCTACGGCAAATACTCCGCGCGGCAAGTGCTGGCCAAACTTTCCCCCGGGCTCTCCGACGAGCCCCCCGCCGAAGACACCACAAGGGAAACGCGCACCCTGGGCACTGTCATCCGGCGCGTGTTCGGCCAAAGCGCCGACGCCGGCGCCATCAAGGTGAAGGGCTACAACGACCTGATGGTTTATCGCGCGCGATGTTGCAATCCCATCCGCGGCGAGGAAATTGTGGGCTACGTGACCCGCGGCAAGGGCGTGGCCGTGCACGCCCTGAGCTGCCCCAATGTCACCAACCTGATGTATGAAGCCGACCGCCGCATCGCGGTGGAGTGGGCGAAGTCCGGCAAGGCGGCCACGCCGACCGGCAAAGCCACCTACCCCGTGAAGCTCACCGTTTTCTGCGATGACCGTCCGGCCATGCTCAAGCAACTCACCGCCGTCATCAGCGACGGCAACACCAACATCCGCAACATTGAAGCCCGCACCGCCGACAGCCAGGCCACCATTGACATCGTGATTGACATTGAAGATGTGAAACATCTGGAGCGTGTCATGACCGGGTTGCGCAAGATTCCGGGGATTCACGACGTGCAGCGACTTAGCAAAATCTAGGCACTGATCTCACTGATTTCCACGGATCGGATGCGAGTTTCATTCCCGTGAATTCGCTGCATTTGGTCAAATCAGTGTCATCAGTGCAATCAGTGGTAAGGTTTCGTGCGGAGGCAACTATGAGCGGTTTCACCCGTGAAGCAGTTTCTACCCCGAATGCTCCGAAGGCCATCGGGCCGTATTCGCAGGCCATCAAGGCTAATGGCTTTGTCTTCATATCCGGACAAGTGGCTTTCGACCCCGCTACCGGGAACCTGATTTCCGGCGGCGTCGCGGAACAGACCGAGCGCGTACTGAACAACCTGACTGCGATTCTCCAGGCTGCCGGCAGCAGCTGGGAGAAAGTGGTGAAAACGACTGTCTTTCTGAAAAACATGAACGACTTTGCGCAAATGAATGAAATCTACGCAAAATTCTGCAAAGGAGCGCCGCCGGCACGTTCTACGGTGGAAGTAGCTCGCCTGCCGAAGGATGTCGCCGTGGAGATCGACGTCATCGCGCTGGCTTGAGCACAATCGACGCCTTTGTCGCCAAAGCGTCAGGAGGCTCCTTTGTCGCTAATCAGTCGGGCTTTTCTTTTTGTGATCATGCTGGCAACGCCGCTGGCCGCGCTCGCCCAGACGGAAACCGGATTCATGGTGAGTGGAATCGTTTCCAGCCAGCCTCCGGGCATTGCCGTCATCGCCGTGACCTGTCCGGTCACGGGCTGTCCGCCTGGTTTCACAAATCCGATCGCAACCCATGTGAACGTCGGCGTCGTTTATGAAGGCTTTCTGGCGCACCGGGTGGCTAATTTTCACGCAGCCTCGTTGTCGGTCGAGCTGCCGGTACTGGGAATCCCCAACCGCGGCACGAACCTGAGTGGCGTCTCCTTTTCCACCGTCGCAGTCACGCCGGGCGTGCGTGTGAACTTTGCCCCCAAGGAATCCATCTCACCCTACTTGTCGGCGGGCGGCGGCATCGTTCACTTCAGCGGAGATGCCAACTCGGTGACGCACGGCGCCGCGCGCTTTGGCGGCGGAGTCGACTTCAAGACGCCCTTACCCCATATTGGCGGACGAATCGAACTCAAGGACCTCATTACTCCCTGGCCGTCGTTGTTTCTGAAGAGCGGAGTGATGCAGAACTTCGTGTTCGGCGGCGGCGTGGTCTTCAAGTTCTAACGGGTATCCAGCTGTGCAATCTTGCCGGTGCAGTCAAATGCTAAGTTTGGTTTTGCCCCTCGTCAGGCGGATCACTGTATCTGGCCGAGTCTAGGCGCGGAACATTCATTCGAAGGGAGGCCTGATGTCAATTGCACGTTGTGTTACCGTGTGGGGCGCTCTCGTCCTCTCGTTTTCACCCTTTTGCATGGCGCAAAAGGCGGATGCCGCTTTTGTCGTTGGCGGAGCTTTTGTTTCCGATTCCAACGTTGTGCTCACGATCCCCTGCGCCCTTCCAATCCCTGGGTGCAGTCCGACGCCGTTCAACGAGACGGTGATGACCGGTAGCCATATTTTCTTTGAAGGCGTAGGAGCCTTCCGTGTGGTGAATGCAAAGGCGCTATCGCTCCATCTGGAAGTGCCCGTGGCCGGCATACCTTCGCAAAAGGTCACTTTTACTGGCGCCTTTGCCCTGGAGCCGCATCAACTTTCTTCCGTTTTCATTACTCCCTCGCTGCGGGTGAAACTGCTGCCTAGCTCCCCCATCTCGCCGTGGGGCAGCATTGGCGGAGGCTGGGCACACTACTCGTCAGACGTAACTCCTGCGAATAACAAAGGGGCGCTCCAATTTGGCGGTGGCTTGGATTTCAAGACGCCCATTCCCCACCTGGCGTTTCGCGCCGAGGTGAGGGATTTTGTCACCAGCCAGCCTGATCCCGGCATCTTCCTCTTCCTTGTCCATCCTCAGGGCCGGTTGCATCACCACAGTCTTCTGACCGGGGGCGGAGTTGTACTGGCCTTTTGAAGTTGAGGGATCGTGGAGATAACCGCCTCCTGGCTGCGGCCGCTTGTTTTCCTCGGCGGTAACAGCAAGCGCCTAGAAGCCGCGACCGCAGTTTCCGGCCACGCGGGCTATATCGGCTTGCATGCGCAATCCCCGGATTTTGCACCGGGTGTACTGCGGGTCAGAATCCACAGCCTGGCCCTTGTCGATCATTAAGCTGGTCAATTCCTTTAAGTTGGCTTCCATGCGTTGCGCGAACTGCTTTGCGATTTCGTTAAGCTCGTGCGCTTTCGGACCCAGCACCGGGTCAGCAGCAACCTTCGGCGAGTCTAGACCCAGCGGGTATATTTTTGGGCAAAGTTCGTTCTGCAGGGCTACACTCCGGTCCACGAGCGCTTCATATGCGGAATCCATTGGCTGTTCATAGAGCACGCACACTTCGGCGGCCGTATCTAGATTCCCGCGCTTCGCTGCCTCAACTCTCGATGCCAGTTCTGTCCGGCATGCTTGACGGATTTCTGCTGTCGAGGGCAGAGGTTGATACCCTGCTTGGCCCTTGGACGGAATTCCGGGTGACGGACCAACAGGTTTCGAAACAACATTGGCGGAAGGCTGTGTGGCCGGCGCCTTGCCGGAATCGTCGTCGCTGTAAGTCTTGGTAGGGGTGGTCTTGTTCCGCTGCCGCTCATCGCGCGCCGCGTCGCCTAGCGACTGAGCAGCCACTCCTGAGCAAAGGACTGCGGCCATAATGAATGCCAACGGTATTCGGCGATGTTCGTTATTGCGGTTTGTTGCAGCAAGGCCTGGCATGACGGCAAGCAGGCATTGTTGCACCCTGCGGAGGCCCTCACAAGGTGACCTAAGTTACCAGCAGGTAAAGGTGCTAACAGGTTACGCAGCTCTTGGGGGAATGTTTCGGATTTCTTCCTCGGGCTCGGCCGCTGCGCGGTGGCACGTGAAAAACTTAGGAAGCTTTCTGCACTTTACCCGACTTCAGACAATTGGCGCAGACGCGCACGCGCTTGCGGGTGCCCTTCACCACGGCATGTACGGGGCGCAAGTTCACGTCCCAGCGCCGTCTGCTCACGTTGTGGGCGTGGCTGATCTTGTTCCCAAAGCGCGGCCCTCTGCCGCAGATTTCGCAAACTCGTGCCATCTCGCTTGACTCCAGATTCTCGACTCGGAAGGGCTTGGAAAGCTTTCAGAGTGTTGGTTTAAAGATAGATTTTACAGGAATTTAGCGGCCTCTAGCAAATCAGCCCGGGCCCTAAGTCTTCGTCCGTTATTCTCTCGGAGCAATGATAGTTTGATCCCTGGCTTCCGATCATTTCGCTGGAGCGTAAAAGTAGTAGTCGGCGGTGTAGGCGATTTTGACTTCGTCGTTCTGCCTGGATTGGCCGCAGTTCCCGGCTGGTGGCGGCTGTCCACCCTTGGTGTGAACACGCTGAATGCTCGTGACACGGCTCAGCACGCCGTTGCCGGACCGGTCGGTGACCGTCACAAGAAGCCAGGGGATTGAATCGGAACTCGGCGAGTCGACTCGTGCCACGGCTTTGCCCTTGATCTCGCTGCCGTCGTTGTGCTTCCACGAGGGTCCGGCAAAGTGGTGGCCGATAATCGCGCCTTGCTGATCACGAAGCTCGGCATCCGGAGCTTTCAGCGTCCAGCTGTACTTTCCGTCGGCTCCTGCCTGGCAAACATAAATCTGCGAGCCCGAGGCATGCACCGTCAATACGAGTTCTTCGCCGGCGGGGGGTTTGATCTTGTCCGGCACATCGGAACCTGACATCCCTTGCGCACTAGTATGGATAGCCGCTCCTAGCATTACGACGATGGATAGCACTCTTGCGATCACTCAAAAAGTCTAACAGTCCCGCTGGTATCATCGAAAGTGGATTTTCAATTCTTCGAGACTTGAGCTAAAGGCTAATAGCTAACGGCTGTTTTTCATGCTCCAAGCACTGCTATTCGACGTATTCGGTACCGTGGTGGATTGGCGCACCAGTCTAGTACGGCGGTTCGAGCGTTATGCCAGCGAGAACAGCCTGAAGGCCGATTGGGCTACGATGGCCGACGACTGGCGCAGCGAATACGAGCCGGCGATGAAGGCCGTCCGCGACGGCCAACGCCCGTGGACCGGCCTGGAAGAGCTGCATCGTGAGTCGCTCGATCGACTGCTGCCGCGCCACGGCTTGAGCTCGCTGGGTGAAGCACAACGCCAGCAACTCGTTCTCGGATGGCATTTTCTTGATCCCTGGCCGGATACTTTGGCTGGCCTCACCCGGGTCAAGAAGAAATACATTATCGGCACGCTGTCTAACGGCGGCGTTCGCCTTCTCACCGACATGGCACGCTTCGCGGGACTGCCTTGGGATGTGATTTTCTCGTCCGACAACTTCCGCCATTACAAGCCGGCCCCTGAGGTCTATCTGGGCGCCGCCGAATTGCTCGACACCGCGCCCGAGAACATCATGCTGGTGGCCGCACACAACTATGACCTGGCCGCCGCGCGCCGCCATGGATACAAAACTGCGTTCGTGGCCCGGCCCACGGAATACGGACCGCGCCAGTCGCGCGACTTCAAGGCGGAAGGAGACTGGGAATTTGTGGCCAAGGACTTTGAGGAGTTGGCAGGGAAACTGGGAGCCTGAGAAACCCTACCGCGGATTGACGCGAATAAGCGCAAATTAGGTCGCGTGAGGGGGGCTTTATACTGGAACATATGGCCATCGCCAACCCCAAATCTGTCAAAGTCAACATCTCCACCGGGACTGGTGTGGATATCGAATGGGATGACGGCCACCGGACGCACTACAACTTCCAGTGGCTGCGCGATGCCTGCCCTTGCGCCACCTGCACGGAGGAGCGCAACAGCCACAACCGCAAGCCGGGCGAGCCGGCGAAGGCCGCGCCGGCGCTGCTGCCGATGTACAAGGAACCGGCCAAACCCAAGGAGGTCAAGCCGGTGGGCCGTTACGCGTTGAACATCAGCTGGAACGACGGTCACTCCAGCGGCATCTACTCCTGGGATTATTTGCGCGAAATGTGCCAGTGCGAAGAGTGCAAGAAATCGGGTGATCGGGTGATCGGGTGATCGGGAGATCGGAAAAGGCGCAAGATTGGACCGCAAATACTTCATGGCGGCTCCGCGTAAAGCGAGTCCCTACCCTGCCCGAATTCGTCGCTGAAGGCGATTCGCAAAGTATCGGAAACGATGATGTTGCCTTCCGATCACCAGATCACCCGATCACGGCGATCACCCGATGAATCTTCTCGACCAGCTCAATCCCCGGCAGCTTGAAGCGGTGGAAGCCGTCGACGGGCCGGTGTTGATTCTGGCCGGCGCGGGCAGCGGCAAGACCCGAGTCATCACCTATCGCATCGTTCACTTGATTGAGAACAAGGGAGTCGAGCCGGATTCGATTCTGGCCGTCACGTTCACCAATAAGGCCGCGGCGGAAATGGCGGAGCGCGTAGACCAACTGCTCGGCGGGCGTTCGCTGCGCAAACCGCTGATCTCCACGTTTCATTCCTTTTGCGTGCGCGTGCTGCGCCGCGACATTGAAGCTCTGCGCGTCGGCGACACCGGTTTCAAAAAAGATTTTGCCATTTATGACGAAGCCGACCAGCAGTCGGTCGTCAAGGCGGTTATGCGCCGCCTGGGCATGGACGACAAGCAGTTCAAGCCCTCCGCCGCGTTGGCGCGAATCTCCTGGGCCAAGAACCACATGCTCGATCCCCAGGAGTTGTACCTGCAATCGGCCGATCCAACCACCGAAAAAGTCGCTCACATTTTTGAGGCCTACCGGCAAGAGCTGCGCAAAGCCAACGCGCTGGACTTCGACGACCTTCTGCTGGAGACGGTGCGGCTGCTGAAGTCTTCCTCCCAGGTCCGCGAACGGTACCAGCAGCGCTTCGAGTATCTGTTGATTGACGAATACCAGGACACCAATCGGCCACAATACGAGCTCATCAAGCTCCTGGTAGGGGCGCGCCACAACGTGTGCGTGGTGGGCGATGAGGACCAGTCCATCTATTCCTGGCGCGGGGCCGATATCCGCAACATCCTGGAGTTTGAGCAGGACTTCCCGGAAGCCCGCGTCATCCGCCTGGAACAGAACTACCGCTCCACGCAGTCCATCCTGGAAGCGGCTTCGGCCGTGGTAGCCAACAACGTTAAACGCAAAGGCAAGACCTTGTGGACCGCGCGCCAGGGAGGAACACGCATCGGCTACTACGAAGCTCCCGACGGCGAAAACGAAGCCCTTTTCGCGGCTGACTACGTTTCTCGTTATATGAAGCAGGCAGCCGAAGCAGGCACGGAGAACGTGCGTGTGGCCGTGCTCTACCGCCTCAATTCTCAGTCGCGGCTGATGGAAGAAGCCATGCGTCGCTACCAGCTCAAGTACCAGGTCGTCGGCGGATTCTCATTCTATGAGCGTGCCGAGATCAAAGACATGATCAGCTACTTGAAGCTGATCAACAATCCCCAGGATTCGGTGGCGTTGCTGCGAGTGATCAACACACCGGCGCGCGGCATCGGCAAAAACACTGTCGAGACATTGGAACGACTGGCGCTGGAGACCGGTGTGTCCTTGTGGTCGGCTGTGAGCGAAGCCTTGGAGAGAAAGCTGTTGCCGCCGCGAGCGTTGGCTGCCATCAAAAGTTTCCACGATCTGATCGAAGACGCACGAGCCATGCTGGCAGGAACCTTCGTGGAGCGCGTGAGCGAAGAAACGCAAACCTACCACGGAGACACGGAGGCACGGAGAAAAGAGGAAAGAGAATCGGGAGCGCAGCCGCCCTCGGCTGCGGTGGAAGAAGGCAACATTTCCTTCGACTTCGGCGAAAACGCCGCAGAAGCGACACAATCAAGACTAGATCCTGTCGAGGGCTTCCGTTCGCCAGGCGGCCGGTCTACGGTTCCGGAGATTCTCAAGTTCCTGATTGACCGTACCGGTTACATCAAGCAGCTTGAAGAAGAAGCCACGCCGGACGCCTTCGCCCGCATTGAGAACCTGCGCGAACTGGTGAACGCCGGAATGGATTCGCGCGACCGCGGCGAGACGCTGGCGGAGTTTCTGGATCACGCCGCGCTGGTCAGCGACGTTGATACCTACGATCCGCGCGGGCAGATCACGCTGATGACGCTGCATTCCGCCAAGGGCCTGGAGTTCAACCTGGTGTTCCTGATCGGGATGGAAGAGGGCCTGTTCCCGCATTCGCGCGCCTTCAACGATCCTGATCAGATGGAAGAAGAGCGCCGCCTCTGCTACGTGGGCATGACCCGCGCTATGGACCATTTGGTGTTGAGCCAGGCACGCTTCCGCCGCCGCTACGGCACCGACCTGCCCGATGCCGGCGTGCCCTCACGTTTTCTCGAAGAAGTTCCGCCCCAGTTGCTCGGCGATTTGGGCTCTCCTGGCGCGAGGCGTGGCAGCGTGCGGACTGACTCCGGTTACGCCGCTGCGCACTACAACTACGAAGACGAAGACCAGAGCGCGGACATGGAATCTGCAAGTCACGGGGCGTCGCGAGCAAGACCTGAGCGCCGCGCCGGCGGATATTCCGGTCCCAAGTACAATTCCATCGACAACATCGCTGAGTTCTTCGCCTCGCGCGGCAAAAAGTTCTCGTTGGCAAAGGGCCCCGCCGAGCCGCCGGAAGCCAAAGCCACCCGGGCAGTGCTTCGTCCCGGCCAGCGTGTGCGCCATCCCAAGTACGGCGAAGGTGTGGTGTACCGCCGCGAAGGCGAAGGAGAAAGCGCCAAGATTACGGTACAATTTCCAAGATTCGGGTTGAAGAAACTAGTGGAAAAGTACGCCCAATTGGAGCGTGCGTAAGCAGGGACGCGGCGCTCGCAAACAGATCAAACACCTACCACGGAGGCACTGAGACACGGAGAAAGCTAGAGGCGCAACTCACTCATTGTCCGTGCCTCCGTGTCTCCGTGGTAGGTTCTAATCCACTTCAGGGAAGGGTTCATGGCAAACACCAAAGCACTGAGCAGGGAAGAACGGAAGAAAGCCAAGCGAACGGCGCGCAAGAAGCAGGCGCCGAAGAAGCCCCGCGAGTACCCTCGCGGATCGAAGAAGCCCAAAGTCAAGAAGATGGTCCGCGGCCAGGCGAAGCGGTAAGACAGATTCCGAACCTGCTGGAGCAGGTTCGGGTCTTTTACCGGATGAAGGGATTTCACGGCAAAGTAGGAAGGTCGTCCCTTCGATGCACGAGCTAATAGCCAACGGCTAAGAGCCAATGGCTGCTTTTTACAAGGAGGCCTTTCTGGCCAGCCAACTTTTTGCTAAGAAGTCCATCGACAAGCTCATCGCGGAATCCGAGCAGCCGGAACACCGGCTCAAGAAGACGCTGGGGCCCTGGTCGCTGACCGCGCTGGGGATCGGCGCCATTATTGGATCGGGAATCTTTGTACTGACCGGCACTGCGGCCGCGGGTGAGTACTCCACGCCGTCTCTGCTGCACGCGCAAGTGCTTGACGTCTTCCAGAACCTCATTGCTCACGGTAACCTCTCCGGCGTGCTGATGCACGGCCGGCCGCCGGCCGGGCCTGCGATCGCAATCTCTTTTTTACTGGTGGCTGTAGCGTGCGCTTTTGCGGGGCTTTGTTATGCCGAACTCGCATCGATGATTCCAATAGCCGGCAGCGCCTACACGTATAGCTACGCCACCCTGGGCGAACTGTTTGCGTGGATTATCGGCTGGGACCTTATTCTCGAATACGCCGTAAGCAACATTGCCGTGGCCATTGGATTCGGCGGTTATCTGAAAGCCCAGCTGGCTTCCTTCGGACTGAATCTTCCTGACAAGTGGTCCACACCGGTCATCGACAACGGGTGGACTGGATCGTACTTCAATTTTCCGGCCTTCTTCGTGGTGTTTGTGCTCACGGTTCTGCTGGTTTGGGGAATCAAAGAATCGGCTGAGGCCAACAACATCATGGTGGTGGTGAAGATCGGTGCCATCGTAACGTTTCTAGTGGTTGGCGGGATGCTCGTGAACCGTGACAACTGGCATCCGTTTGCCCCTTCCGGTTTCGGGGGCATTCTA
>DATFQZ010000069.1:0-9343 GCA_035263765.1 Candidatus Angelobacter sp.
CCCGTCAGCATGAAGCCCAATGCCGTTCGTGCTGCTCGAGAAGACGCCAAACGTGCTGGTGCTGACGGCGTCGATGCCGTGATAGTAAGCGGTAACGCTTTCCGCGGGCGTCGTCGAGTTGCCGCCATTGACGGTGAGAGCAGTCCCACTTATGTTGTTGGTAAAGTAATTGTTCGAGCCGTTGAACGAGCTCGTGAAGGCGCTGATGGTGTTCGCCGACACGCCGCCAGTGACGGTCACTCCTCCCGACACAGACAGTGAAGGCATACTTTGCGTTCCGGTAAAGGTGTTGCTGCCCAGGGTCGCGGCGGTGCCGGCGATCTTGGCCGGCGTGAGTGAACCGTCGGCAACGTTGGCGCCGGAAACCGCATTCGCCGCTAGCTTAGCGCTGGTGATTCCGCCGTCGGATACCGCGATCGTGGGCGTCGCTGCGGTACCGCCGATAGCGACCGAGGAATCGGCCGCGCCCACTGAGGTCACACCGGCGGCGGTGCCATCGCCCACCAGCACGTAGCCGTTTCCGGTTGCGTTGCAAATGAACAACTGCTGACCCGGAGTAGCGTCGGTTTTGATCAGCAAATCCCGGCTAGCGAAACATGTGGTCGGCGTATTGGCGGCTGTCACCGCCTTGACCGGCGATGTGCTCGAAGCCGCGGTGAAATCGGTGGTGCCGAAGGCCTGGATACCGCCGGCTGAAAAGCTGCCGCTCGCGTCCCGCATCACGATGCTGCTCGCGACATTTTGGGATTGCGCGTTCACTGCCGATGGTGGAATACCGAATAGCCCGTTCCCTAGTCCAATAAAAGACCCATTGATTTGGTTGGCTGTGAAGTTTCCATATTGATCGCGCATGACGATCGTGTTAGCGACGTTGGTGGATTGCGCGTTCACCCCCGACGGCGTGATACCGAACAACCCGAAGCCGTTTCCAAAGAAAACGGATGCGCTGATTTGGTTGGCGGTGAAGCTTCCTGTGGCGTCACGCATTACGATCGTGCTGGCGACGTTGGTGGATTGCGCGTTCACCGCTGACGGCGGGATGCCGAACAGCCCAAAACCGTTTCCAGAAAAAAGAGATGCGTTGATCTGGTTGGCTGTAAAGCTACCCCCGGGGTCGCGCATTACGATCGAGTTGGCGACGTTGTCAGATTGCGCGTTCACTGCGGACGGAGGAATGCCGAACAGCCCGAAGCCGTTTCCAGAGAAAACCCCTGCGCTGACCTGGTTGGCGCTGAAGCTTCCCCAGGAGTCACGCAGCACGATCGTGTTGGCGATGTTGGCGGATTGCGCGTTGACCGCCGATGGCGGAATACCGAACAGCCCCATTCCACTTCCGAAAAATGACCCGCCGTTAATCTGGTTGGCTCTGAAGTTTCCCCAGTTGTCCACGCTGGCCACTTCGTTGCCGTTGCTGCGCAAGCTGAGAATCTGTCCGCCTCCAGTGTTGTCAAACACGCCTGCGATGCCGTTGGGACTCGCGGATTGTCCCAGAATGCCTGTGGTCGTGCCAGTCGTGGAGGAAGCCAGCGCTCTAAGGGCCGTCCCGGTCGCCGTGCTGTTCTCAGCGATGATCGCTGCATCTCCGGCAGAGATGGCGTGAATCGCGAAGCCCGTTCCTTGTTGCGTCACCAGCAGAACTTCGCTGGTATTGTTATCGGTGAAATCCGTGGCCGGCTGCGGTGGATTGGTTGAAGCCTGGGCGGTCACGCCCGCCGCCGCCTTGCTCCCGGAAGAGGAACTGGAAGCTGTTGCTGCGTTGTTGAGCGCGGTCTGCAGTTGCGAGACGGTCACAAACTGTGACGGCAATAGTCCACCCAGCCTCTCTGCCTCGACGGCCTTCATGGCATAAGGCACGCTGACCAGCAGGTAGCGTTTCTCGGTCCCGTTGATCTGCACCCCCAGCCAGTGGGCCTGATCCGCGGAAAAAACATCAGAGGGCAGGCCGGTGGAACTCGTTGAGCCGAGAAGAACCGAGTACCTTCCTTGGGTGATCTGAACGACCTGCGTCTCGGTCCAAAGAGCAGGAGAGCCTTGCTGGTCGCCATATACGGCAAAGGTGACACTCAATGCCCCATCCGGCTGGCCGGCCACACTGTCGGAAAAAGCCAGCACACGTGAAGAAATAGCTTGTGGCGATTGCGCCTCCGCGATGCCGGGTCCCGAGCCGGCCTGCTGCGCCCGTGAAATCGAGCCGAGGAAGACGATCAGAGTCACAAGAAGGGATACCCAACGCGAAGAGATGCGCTTCATTTGCCAAGCTCCTCAAGAGGTGTTATCGCTAAGCGGGGGAGATCCTTTAGCTGCTTCTGGGTTACCGGTAGTTCTTAGGTTTTTATAGGGTTAATAGGAGGGTATCCCTGGAGCTTGTGGTAGACAAGTTACCACAGAAGTACCTTGAAACTACTTTGGTAATAGCATCTACCAGAGAGAAACTAGCTTCGTGTAGACTTCAAGACCGGCTTGTAGTTCTACATACGCGGTTAATCTATGGTTGGCAGCAGAAAATATGGGCGACCCGCAGGGTCGCCCATTGGCCTTTCTTTTTCTCGTTAAGGTTTTACGCTCCATGTCCTTCGCTCAGGACTCGGACGCCTCACGCATCGTTTCTTATGTGCCTTCATTCCACGATGCCAGATACTCTTCCTGTTCCGGTGTGAGGCGGTCGATCTTGATGCCCATGGACTCGAGCTTCAGCCGGGCCACTTTCTTGTCCAAATCCTCTGGCACGGGATAGACCTTGCGCTCCAGCGACTTGTGGTTCTTGACCAGATATTCGCAGCAGAGCGCCTGGTTAGCGAAACTCATGTCCATGACCGACGCGGGATGGCCTTCAGCCGCGGCCAGGTTGATCAAGCGGCCTTCGCCAAGAAGATAAATTTTGCGCCCGTCCTTCATGGCGTATTCGTCGACAAAATCGCGGGTCTGGCGCTTGGAAGAGGACATCTTCTCGAGTGCGGGGATATCGATCTCCACGTTGAAGTGTCCGGAATTAGCGACCACGGCGCCATTCTTCATGGCTTCGAAGTGTTCGCGGCCAATGACGTTTTTGTTGCCTGTGACCGTAACAAAAATGTCGCCGATCTTGGCGGCTTCGTGCATGGACATGACGCGATACCCGTCCATCACCGCCTCAATGGCCTTAGTGGGGTCGATCTCGGTGACGATAACGTCTCCACCCATTCCGCGCGCGCGCGAGGCCAGGCCACGGCCGCACCAGCCGTAGCCGGCGATCACGAATTTGCTTCCGGCAATGAGCGAGTTGGTGCAGCGGATCACGCCATCCATGGTGGATTGGCCGGTGCCGTAGCGGTTGTCAAACATGTGCTTGGTCAGCGCGTCGTTAACGGCGATGATGGGATACTTCAGGGCACCATCTTTGGCCATGGCCCGCAGCCGGATTACGCCGGTGGTTGTCTCCTCGGTGCCGGCCATCATGCCTTCCACCACGTCCTGGCGCTTGGTCAGCGCAGTGGAGACCAGATCGGCGCCATCATCCATGGTGATGTGCGGCTTGTGGTCCAGCGCCGAGAGGATGTGCTTGTAGTAAGTCTCGTTGTCTTCACCCTTGATGGCATGGACGGAGATGCCGAAGTCACGCACCAGGGAAGCCGCGACGTCGTCTTGCGTGGAAAGCGGGTTGGAAGCGCACAGCACTACATCCGCGCCGCCGTCGCGCAGCGTGATGGCCAGATTGGCGGTCTCGGTGGTCACGTGCAGGCACGCAGAAATGCGAATGCCTTTGAGCGGGTGGTTCTTGATGAACTCCTTGCGGATGCTTTGCAGCACTGGCATGGATTGGTTGGCCCACTCGATGCGGCGCTTCCCCAGGTCGGCCAGTTCAAGGTTCTTGACGTCAAATGAAATGTCAGTGGTGACAGAGGTTGCCATATGCTCCTGTTTACGCGCTTTGGTTTTGGCTGGCACGATGAGTCCAAAAGCAAGATCTGGTGATCTCAATCAATTGCCATAATCGCCGAAATTGCCAAAAATCGCCGGAATCAATTTGTTCGAACCGAACTCTGCATGAACAACGGTTTTCAATTTCCAATCTTTGGCCCGCCCTTGGCGGAGCAATTCTGGCAATTGCTGATTATCTGATGTACCCGATCTAGCCTTTGTTACCTTGCCGCGCCCACTTTGCTCCCGGCCCCCGAACCCTGTGCTTGCTCGCGCAACCGTGCCGCTTTGTCCGTGGCTTCCCAGGTAAAGTCGGGATCTTTACGGCCGAAGTGCCCGTACGCGGCGGTCTTCCTGTAGATAGGCCGGCGCAACTTCAGAGACTCAATGATCCCCTTGGGCGTCAGCTGGAAGTTCTCGCGCACCAGTTGTTCCAGTTTTTCTTCTGAGATTTTGCTGGTGCCGAAGGTATCCACGAGAACGCTGACCGGCTCCGCCACGCCGATGGCATAGGCCAGTTGGACTTCGCAGCGATCGGCCAGTCCGGCGGCCACGATGTTCTTGGCAATGTAGCGGGCCATGTAGCAGGCCGAGCGGTCGACTTTGGTCGGATCCTTACCGCTGAACGCCCCGCCGCCGTGACGGCCCATGCCGCCGTAGGTATCCACAATAATCTTTCGTCCGGTCAGACCGGTGTCCCCCATCGGACCGCCGATCACGAAGCGTCCTGTAGGGTTGATGTGATATTTCGTGTCGGCATCGAGCAAGTGTGGGGGGATGGCTGCCTGGATCACATGGCGAATGATATCGGCGCGCAAGGTCTCGTTGTCCACGGCTTCGGCGTGCTGCGTGGAGATCACCACCGCTTCCACGCGCCGGGGTCTGTGATCGGCGCCGTATTCAACTGTGACTTGAGATTTGCCGTCGGGGCGAAGGTAAGGGAGTTGGCCGTTTTTGCGGACTTCCGAAAGCCGCCGGGTAAGTTTGTGGGCCAGGGCGATCGGGGTGGGCATGTAATCGTCATTCTCGTTGGTGGCGTACCCGAACATCATGCCCTGGTCGCCGGCGCCCCCGGTGTCCACACCCATGGCAATATCGCCCGACTGCTTGTTGATGCTGGATATGACAGCGCAGGTGTTGCAATCAAAACCGTAGAGGGCATTGTCATAGCCAATGGACTGAACCACGCCACGAACGACTTTTTGAAAGTCGACATAAGTCTTGGTGGTGATCTCACCGGCGATCACAACCAGCCCCGTGGCGGTCAGCGTTTCGCAGGCGACGCGGCTGTAATGATCTTCTTCAAGACACGCGTCCAGGATTGCGTCGGAGATCTGATCGGCGATTTTGTCCGGGTGGCCTTCTGTGACCGACTCGGATGTAAACAAAAAACTTTCCCGTGGAGCCAAGGGAGCTTCCTCCTGCTGATTGATGTTTGGACCGCCTTCGGGTAAACCCAAGTTGCCTTAAAGACTAAACACTCCGCCCGCCAGCAGCAACGGTTTGCCGTCGCCCGGAGTGGAAATGCAGCCGAATGGGGCTTTTCTCGCTGCGAAATGGGCTGGAACCACCCCGAACCGCGGATTTCCAGGGAGTCTTTGGACTGGTGCTTATTGTACTAGACCGTTGGGCTTGAAGGTGAGGGTACGGATTTGGCTTTCGCTGCCGAGCGCTCCTAAAGCATGGCCGTTATGGCTGATTTCAATTCCGCCGGCGTTGCCGGTGGTGATCACGACGCTCCTGGCAGCCCGGACCAGGCGCTTGCTGTTGGCCTCCATTACGCCTTTCCAAGTCTCTTTACCATCCGCGGTGAGCGAAACCCAGGCTGGCTCTTTGGCCTTGACCACGACAACAAACGTACGTGTGGGGGTGGCCGCGATGGAGGGCGGCGCAGGCGTGGGAGGCGCCGGGGCTGCGACCTCGCTGCTGTGCACGGGCGCAGGCTCGGCAGGGGTTTCAACCGCGGCGGAGCCGGCTTGCGGGCTGCCTGCCGCCGCTGTGGAAGGTGCGGCATTGGCCGGTCCCTCAGCGTGGCGTCCGCGGTTCCTGGCCCAAAGTACGGCCATGACTGCCACCAGCGCGATCACAGCTATCACCAGAGGCAGCGGCGATCTTCGCGGGTTCATTTCGCGATTCGGCTTTTCGTGAACTTCAAGAGGAAACTGATCGGGTGGCGCCGGTTGCTCGGCGCTGGCTGAGGAATAGTCAGCCACCGCCTGGTCTTCATCGATACCCAGGTAGCGGGCATAGGCGCGGACGAAGCCTTTGTTGAAGATGCCGCCAGGCAACTCGTCAAACTCTTCTTTTTCCAAGGATTCCAGGTGACGGCGGGAGATTTTAGTGGACTCCGAGATTTCGTCCAGGGTAATGCCCCGCATTTCCCGTTCGCGCCGCAGTCGTTCGCCAAATGCGCCCATGGCCAAGTTCGATGCCCCGGTAGACCACCGAAGTGCGCCCATCATAGGAACTCAGGCCGCGAGTGTCAAATCAAAACACTTTCGTAACTTTCCTCGTAGTCCACAGACCGCGCAGTACTTTCGTGCTAATTACTCAACGGCTTCCGTGGCACTCCCCGGTTGCCGATTTTGTAAAATCGGGCGATAATACGCCCAAGTCTCAGCTTGTCCCGTGCTGGTATTTACAAGAGGATCTGACCCTTTCAACATGAATGAGGCGGCGGTACCGGAACGCAAAACCAAGCGGCAAATGCAGGAAGTCGCCATCTTCAACGATGTGGCGAAGGCCCTAACCTCGTCTCTGAATCTGGACTCCATTCTGCAAACCATCATGGACAAGATGGCGGAATTCTTCCGCCCTGACACCTGGTCCCTGCTCATGGTGGACGAGCAGAAGGACGAACTCTACTTCGCCATCGCGGTAGGCGACGCAGCGGAAACCCTGAAGACCGTGCGCATGAAGATGGGCGAAGGCATCTCCGGCTGGGTAGCGCGGCACGGCGAATCGCTCATCGTCCCTGACGTCTACAACGACCCCCGCTTCGCCAAACGCGTGGATGAAATGACCAAGTGGAAAACCCGGTCCATTATCTGCGTGCCTTTGCAGTCCAAGCACCGTGTGCTGGGCGTGATCCAGCTCATCAACTGCGCTATGGAGAGCTTCGGCGAGCAGGAGATGTTCTTCCTGCATGCCCTGTGCGACTACGCCGCGATCGCCATTGACAACGCGCGCGCGGTTGAGAAGATCCAGGAGCTCACCATCACGGACGACTGCACCGGTCTCTACAACGCGCGCCATCTCTACAAGACCCTGGAGTCCGAGGTCTACCGCTCCGCCCGCTTCGGCTATGAGTTCAGTGTCATCTTCCTGGACCTGGACCACTTCAAGCACGTGAACGACACCTATGGCCATCTGGTCGGCAGCAAGCTGCTCCAGGAAATCGGCTTCAAGATCAAGTCCCAGCTGCGCCTGATCGATTACGCCTTCCGCTACGGCGGCGATGAGTTCGTGATCCTGCTGCCCCAGACCGACAAAGGCTCGGCCCTGGTGGTGGCCAAGCGCATCCAGGACATGATGCGCAAGACCATCTTTCTCTCCGAAGACGGGCTGAACCTGAACGTCCGCGCCAGCATGGGTCTGGCTACCTACCCCGAAGACGCCAAGAGTTCGCATGAGATCATCCGCCAGGCCGACGAGATGATGTACATGGTCAAGAACTCCAGCCGCGACAACATCGCGGTTGCCCAGCAGGGGATGCTGAAATAAGCAACTGGCAGTTAGCAAATAGCAATTAGCAAACCAAACCCTGTGGAGTTGAGATTCCCAACGCGCGAAGAGCGTGAGAAGCCTGTTTTGGCTAATTGCTAACTGCTATTTGCCAATTGCTATTTTGGCCTCTTCTCCAGCGCCGGCGGTTTATCTTCCTGACCGGGCGCCGAGTGTCGCGCTGTCCAGGCATTAGGGTTGATGGGAGCGGAAGGGTCCACGCCAAAGTCCCACACGTAGATGTTGATCTGGCCTTTTTCAAGAAGCTCGACCACGGCGTATTCGCCCACCGGCAGCGGCGCATCGGGCACCACCTTCACCCAGTCGCCCACGGCAGTTGAAGTCGCTTTGATCCAATTTTCTTTCTGGCTGACTTTGCCGTAAACGGCGACGCTGAGGTCGCCTAGCACGCGCCCGCCTTTTTTCACTTCCACGCGGACGATGCCAAAATGCGGCTCCGGTTGCGGCTTCGCGCTCCCAGCCTTGGGCGAGTCCTGGGGAAACAGCGGACTGGTGTCCACATTCACAAAGATCGCCGGCTGGGTCACATGCGATTGCACCCGGGCGCGCTCGCCTTTCAGTTCGACGGTCTGCTTGGAGGAAAGCGCCAGGGGATTGATGGCCGCGCGCAGAATGTTCTTGCCCATGTGCTTGTTGAGCTCGCCGCCGTTCTGCTCGAGCTGCAACAGTTGCGGCTGGGTCTTGAATGTGTCCAGAAGGAAGACACCGCCGCCGTCGGGAAGGCGTAGACCCGGGGCCACCGTGGGAGTCTCCGGCGCCTCGGTTTCTTCCTCCACGGCAGGCTGTGAGCTCCGCGCCGCGATTTCCTGGTTGTATTTTTCCGTGGCGGCCCAGTCCACAAGGTCCTTCGGCACCTCTTCCCACAGATAACGCTCGGCGCTGTAATAGCGCACGTGATCACCGATGACTTCCCACTTGGTCGTCGTCTGGTAAGACCCGTCCTTCAGGATGAGGCGCTTGGGGTTCTGCTGGGCGCTCAGCGCTAAAACACCCGCAAACAGAACAACCATCACTCTGAGAAAGGATGCTGCCTTGATACATCGCAACATGGTTTCGACCGTTGGCCGAGCTGCTGGTAGAGCCGCTCTGACCTTATTATTGTATTCCGCCCAGCGTGGTGCTGGACATCATCGTCCGTAGAGACGCGACGTTGTCGCGTCTCCATGTGGGTAGCCGCGAGGTGCTAGGGGGACACCAGACCCGTCGCTACCCAAACAGAGAGACGTGCCGCCACCCCAGCGCGCCAAAACCGCGCGCGGCCGGGGACCCGGTGGCAATGCCACGTCTCTACGCCGTAGGTCTTGAGTCGCCCAAGACGCGATGGTGACCCAGGCATTCTCGATTTTCTGCTATCTTTCTGACACCCGAGGTTTGGCTATGAGGCATGCTGGCATCATCCTATGTTTAGGCTTGACCTTCTTTCTGTTGTTGCCGGCGAAAGCTCGTGCACAAAATCCGTCGCCAACGACAGCGGCGGCCGTGCCCGCCCCTGCCGTCCAAAGCCCGCCGGCGTCAACAGGACCGACCACGGCTTACATGCTGCCTCCGGACAAGCTGGCCAAGGCTAAGGCGCTTTACGACCTGCGAATCAAGCTGCTCATCATCGGCACGATTTATGGTCTCATCCAGTTGCTGGCGATTCTCTACTTCGGTGTCATGGCGCGATACCGTGACTGGGCCGAGAAAGCGTCTCGCTGGAGCT
>DATFQZ010000070.1:0-2250 GCA_035263765.1 Candidatus Angelobacter sp.
CGTGGCCGCCTCCGTCTGCGTAGTGTGCTTTTTCTTTACTTCTTTCAGGATTCCCCGTCGATCTCTATCGCCTTGATTCATCAGTAGCTGTCCTTCTTGCAATCCCTCCAGCCTGAGGGTGTCAAGATGACATTCCTCTCCTGAAAATCCGAACCGTCCATAGTACCGAGAGCAGGCGGCCGGGCAGCAGATCAAGCTGCGGGTTGAAGAGAAACCTGGTGGCCGAGTTTCTCCAGTCGCTTGACCAAGCGGTTGGTGAGACGCTCCCGATCCAGGTGCTCAAAATAATCCTCGCCAAGATCCGAGAACTTCTTTCCGGTCCACAGCAGGATGTAGCCGGTGGATAACAGCGAGTGAGCGACAGCGACAATGGCCCGCTTCTTCCCCTTGCGGGCGGCCAGCCGATGGTAGAAGGCTTTGAAGTACGATCGCTTGGTCATGCTGGCACCCCAGGCGGACTGCGTCAGCGCGCGCCGGAGCCAGATATTGCCCTGCCGCGTTCGCCCGCTTTTGCGCTTACCGGCACTCTCATCCTGTCCTGGGCATAGGCCGGCCCACGAAGCCGCATGCGCGGTGCTGGGAAACTGCGCCATGTCGGCACCCATTTCGGCGATGATCGTCCAAGCCGTAATCCGGTCAATTCCCGGAAGGCTGCTCCAGGTCTCGACCGCAGCGGCGAAAGGGCGCACCTGCTCCTGGATGCGCTCGTCAAACTGGGCGATGCGGTTCGTCAGTTCATCCCAATGCGCCAACCACTGGTCCAGCAGAAAGCGGTGGTGTTCATTCAACGTTCCCGTGGCGGCCTCCTGCAATACCGGGATCTTGCCCCGCAAACGTTTGCGGGCCAACTGCGCCAAGGCTGCCGGATCGGTTTCTCCTTTTACCATCGCCCTCAGCATGGCCCGGCCGGAGACGCCCATCACGTCCGACATCACGCTGCTGAGCTTGATATTAGCGTCCTCCAGGACTTTGCGGATCCGATTGCCGATCCGCACCTGTTCCTGCTTCAGCGTGGTCCGGCTGCGTGTCAGATCGCGCAACTGTTGGATAGGACGCGGCGGCACAAAGCTGCCCTCCAGTAACCCGTGTTGCATAAAATCGGCGATCCGCTCTCCATCCTTCAGATCGGTCTTCCTTCCACGCAGGGCCTGGACTTGCGTCGGGTTGGCCAGTAGCAGTTCGAACTGTCCTTCTAAAATGTGCCATACCGGTTTCCAGTACACGCCCGTGGCTTCCATGGCCACGTGTGTCACTTGGTAGCCGTGCAGCCAGTCGACCAGGCGCACAAGCTCGGCCGTGGTGGTCCCACACCGCAACCGGTACTTCTCGCTCTGGCCTCCTTCTTTGATCGATACGCACACCGCCAGACTGGCCTGATGCACGTCGATTCCACAACAACGCGGGTGAATAACTTCCATGCGACCTCCTCAGCGCGCTCGGGAGGACGCCTCTCTGATTAGTCTCTCCTGCGTGCTTCCACTCACCCAAACTGGGCCAGCTTCCGCGACAATTCGTTGTGCAGAACAGCGTCCGGACCAAACTACTTTTCGGGCTTGTACAGCGCCAGCAAAAATAAACGGCCTTTGCCCTCGCGCGTATTCCCTACCTACGCCTTCTGGACGGCGGAGTCAATTTTCATGCTTCGTTGTCCGCCGCAAGGCGGGTGAAGAACTACTTTGCGTTGACAGCGACTGGTCACACCTTGACTTTTCGCCAACCCCTGCCGCCAGACGTTCCAGCGCCGTGCCTTTCGCTTCTGTGCGCACGTGGGAATAGTGCCTGAGCATTTGCGGCGTCACGTGTCCCACGATGTCCTTGATGACTTGATCGGGAGCGCCGCTTTCGGCTAGCTCCGTAATCGCCGGATGCCGCAGGTCATGCGTGCGGCCAGTGACGCCTGCCTTATCCTTCGCGTTCCGCCATGTAGTCTTTAGAGTCGTGACAGGCCGGGTTGGGTCACTGGGATGCGGCTTGCCGTAAGGAAAGACAAACCAGTTGGGTTGAATTGGACCGAAGCGTTACTGATACCACTCGGGGTATTGCCGGATGGCTGGAAGTGCTATCGAGTTTAGCGGACGGTGCGACCGCTGCCGCCTTCCGTCTTGCTTTCGCCGACTGTCAGAATACCCTTATTCAAATCCAGGTTCCTCCATCGCAGCATGCACAATTCCTTGGAGCGCATTCCGTATGCGTTGCCAACGTGAGGAACAAGCGGAAGCGATGAGACCGGCTGCCTAAGGCCGCTGTTTC
>DATFQZ010000071.1:0-21922 GCA_035263765.1 Candidatus Angelobacter sp.
GCTCAACCCGGCCATCGCTAAGCTCATGGCCGGCAAGCCGGGCGCGGTGGTGGCGCTCGACGTATCGTCTGGAAAAATCATTGCCCAATCGAACTTGAAGACCGCGGCAGAACGGGTAACAGCTCCCGGGTCGACGCTCAAGCCGTTTGTGCTGCTGGAGCTGCTACAGTCAGGCAGACTTGATCCGGAACAGCAGCTGGTCTGCCTCCGCCGGCTGACGATTGCCGGGCGCAGCATGGATTGCACCCACTCTCCTGCCATCACCCACCTGGACGCTGCCGACGCCATCGCGTACTCCTGCAATTCGTACTTCGCCCAAGCCGCCACGCGGCTGACTCCGGCCGAGCTGGCCGGAGCGCTGGAGCGCGTTGGCCTTGCCTCCCGCACCGAGCTTACGGCTGACGAAGCTGTGGGCAGGATCGCGACTGTGGCCGACGCGCCGCACCAGCAATTGCAGGCCCTCGGATATTGGGGCGTGGAAACCACGCCGCTTGAACTCGTGGCTGCCTACCGCACGCTGGCGCTGCACAAACTAAAGAATGATCTTCCCCCCTCGGCTGCCGCGCCGGTGTTCTCCGGTTTGGAACGTTCCGTGCAATACGGTATGGCCCATAGCGACGCGGCTACTCAAATTTCCTTTGCCGGTAAGACGGGCACGGCTGCAGGGGCGTCCGGGCAGACCCACGGATTTTTCGTGGGCTATGCTCCCGCCGACAAGCCCGAGATCGTCCTGGTGGTGTTTCTGGAGCACGGGCGCGGCGCCGACGCAGCGGCCATCGCCGCTCCCATCTTCGATGCGTACGCGAAGAGACGGGCCAACGAGGCCGCGCGATGAATCCTCAGAAACCCCACGAGACCCCATCCCGAACCCCCGGGAGCGAAGGCGAGCGGGGTGAGGGACCTGCTCCGCTGCCGTATTGCGTAAGCCCAGGGAAACCACGCGGACCACTCTCGCTACGGCCTCCGTTTCAGTCTGAATTTAGCTCCCGGCACTCAGCACCAGCAGCGCTTTACACGACGCCACACGATGACAAACCAACGATCCTCTTGGCTCACGCCCGACACCAGCGGAGCAGGTCCCTCACCCCCGCGCCCTCCCCCGCGTCGCGGGGTCGGCTTTGGGGGTTCGGGATTGTGTCTTCTTGGAGGAAAGAGTGGTTGTGGACCCTGAAAAATCGAAGGGTAAACTTCTGCGTGTTTCTGCTTCTGCTGGCTGTATTGCCTGCATCAGCCCAAAACACGATCTCGGTACGCATCTACTCTCTACACCCGCAACAGCAAGTGAAGATCATCGCCCGCTCGGGAACTCTGCGCTGGCGCGCGTGCGAACGCTGCGTCGCTAATGAAGCCAAGCAGCTGACAGTTCGTTCCGCGGGCGATCAAGTCCAGATCGATACCGAAACATCCGCGCGCGCTGACAAGGTGTTCGTCGAAGGCGAGTACCGCATCGATCCGCAAAGCGGAATGAAGATCGCTCTGACTGCGCCACTCGAGATCAGCGGCGGCGAAGGCCTGCTGAAGTTGGTCGCCCTGATGCCGCTTGAAGACTACGTGGCCGCCGCACTTCAGGGCGAGAGCGCCAACTTCAAACATCCGGAAAGCCTGAAGGCCATGGCGGTGGCGGTGCGTACGTACGCCGCGCGATTCCGCCCGCGGCATGGCGACGAAGGTTTTGATTTCTGCGACAACACCCACTGCCAGAACCTGAACTTTACCGGGCCCATGCCGTCCGTTCGAGCGGCGGTGGCGGCCACGCGCGGTGAACTGCTGTGGTATCAGGGATCGCCGGCAGCAACGTACTATCACCAGAACTGCGGCGGCACGCTGGCGGCGGGAGAGGAAGTGTGGCCCGCGGTGCACGCACCGTATCTGCGCGAACACGTTGATCCGTACTGCCGGCAGGGCGCGCCGCTCCCATGGAAAGCGGAATTCGCGCGCACAGAATTCGACAAGGCCTTGCGCGACCAAGGCCTGACCGTGCCCACGGCGTGGAGCGCATTGGAAATCCTCTCGCGAGGCGCAAGCGGCCGGGCGACGCGACTTGCTTTCCGCGCGCCCGGACAAGAGCCGCAACTGATATCGGCTTCCACGCTGCGTTTCGCCATCGGCAGGTCGTTTGGGTGGAACCGCATACGCAGCGATCTCTATGAGATCGAGGCCACCGGTACGAGCATTACCTTCAATGGCCGCGGCGCCGGTCATGGGGTCGGCTTGTGCCAGGCTGGAGCCGAGGAGATGGCGCGCCAGGGCCAGAACTATCGCCAGATTCTTGCCTTTTACTATCCCGGAACCGGGCTCGGCGCTACAGCGCAAGGGCTGAACTGGGAAAAACGCGAGAACGCGGCGTTCGAGTTGCTCACCACGCAACCGGACGAAGACGCAGGGCTACTGAACGTGGCGCAACAGATTCTGGAGACGGTGCAGTCCGATCTCGGTTGGAAATTGGACTTTAAGGTCCAACTGCGCGTGTTCCCCACGCTGGACGCATACCGCAACACCACGGGCCAGCCGGGATGGATCGCCGCCTACACACGTGGACACCGCATCAGTCTGCAGCCAGTGGCCGTGTTGAAGGACAAATCAATCCTGGAATCGACGCTACGGCACGAATTCACGCACCTGCTGGTCGAAGCGCGGGCGCATGAAGGCACGCCGTTGTGGTTCCGGGAAGGACTGGTCCTTTACTTCGCGGATCGAGACAGGCCGTTCGCGCCGGTGACTATGACGGAAGCGGAGATGGAAGCGGCCCTCGAACGTGCGGCAAGCCAGGAAGCTGTTAAGCACGCGTACGCAGCGGCGCGTACCCGCGTGGGAAGCATGGTCGAGCAATATGGCAAAGAGACGGTTCTAGGCTGGCTCGTTTCCGGCTTGCCTACTGCTCAATCGCGCCCTTCCCAGCGCTGAACACGCCCACAGCCAAGCGAAGATCGCGAGTAGATAAGCAAAAAGCAGACGGAAAACCAAGCTGGCTTTTTCTCCGGCCAGCGTGGCGGTCTTGGGATCCAGCTTCCAGTCCATGATCTTGCCGGTGCAGTAAACCGCGATCACCCCTGCCATCACGAGCACGATCCAGTACGTCAGGTTGGCGATCGTGCGCCGCCAGTCGCGGAAGGCAATCAGGCCGCGGAAGCCGCGGCTTGCCGCAAACAACCCGAGAGGCAGGAACAATCCGGGCAGCACGACCCAGAGCAACAGCGAAAGCAGGAAGCTGTAGGTGTTGTCGAGCGCGGGCTCGCTGATCATACGGCGCAGCCAGGCGGGGAACTCGGAGCGCAGATAACCGGGGAATGACGTGCTGTATTCATCCAGGTGACTCGCCACATGCCACAGGAAATGAACGACGAGGAACCAAACCACCAGAGCCGCCAGGTGCTTGAACGCAGTACGGAATGCCGGCAGCAGCTGGGCCGAGCGGTCTTGGTGCACGTTCGCAAAATAATTGAGCGTGCCGCCGTGCAGCACCAGCACCGCGATGACCAGCAGCGCCGCCAGCAACAAGCTGAACAGGAGCTGCCACCAGTACGCTTCCTTGATCTGCAACCAGCCAAAGAACGCGAGGATGATCGCGGCGTTGGCTAAAAACTGCACGAGCCACAAACGCCAGTTTCTCACGCCGAGGACCAGCGAGTCTTTGAGCGAGCTCAAGCGGGCCATCACTTCACCTCCATGTACGCGGCATCCGTGGTGGACAATACGGATGGCTGATACATCGGCTGCACCGATGCCGGACTGATGCGGAACTTGCCCGGGTTCACGACCTTGAGCAAGTACACATATTCTTGATGGCCTTTGAAGTACGTCTGGAAGAACGCGGCGCGGTCGTCATGGAACTCGCGGCGGGTGAACCAGAAGCCCCACCAATCGGTGCGATTCCTGATTTCGTACAGGTCGTCACGCTGAATGAACTCGGCGCCGGCGGGAATCGGGTCTTCCACCAGCAAGTAGCGCCACTCACTGCCGTTCACGCTCAGGCGCACGGCAATCACATCGCCGGAGTGCACTTCGCCCTGCAGCGGCTGCAGATCATAAACAATCTTCTCGCCCACCTGCTGCGGCGCCAGCCGGTAATAGTCCCGCGTGATGTTGAGGGAGAACTTGTTGTTCTGGAAGTTTCGCTTGTCGCCGCTGTAGTACTCACCGCGCGCTGACCAGTAGAGCCGCCCGCTCCCCGACTTCTGAATGCGAACCGAGTTGGCGCCCTGGTGGAGCTGATCCGTGGGCAGGGTTACGCGCGGCAGTTCGCTCTTCATCGCGTCTGCGCGCGTGAAGTGGCGTGACAAGACCTTGTTATCGTTCACGTAAACATCGGCGCTAAAGTCGGCGTCGAACTCGTGAGTGACTTTGATGTACTCGAGCAAGCCGAAGACAACCATGGCGGTCTGCTTGGTGCTGATCCAGTAATATCCGCCGTCGCGATGGTTCACCAGCCACGTCGCCGCTTTCGGCAACAGCGGGCTATCCGGCTTGGTCAGGCTGAGCAGGCGCAGCGCGAAGGCCGTACTCTCGACCGAGTCATCAATGTAGAACTCCATCAGCGAGTCGTACTCCGAAGGCCAGTAGGCTTCCATTTCCATGGCCTGGACCTGTTTTTCGACCAGGCCCGCGATCTCCGAGGCGCGGCTGTCGCCGGCGGTGTAGAGCGCCAGTCCCAACATGGAGAGCCCTTGCGACGACATGCCGCCGCGGGCGCGGTAAGCGTCATCGAGCATCTTGGAGTCGCTGGCTTTGTCGAGAGCCAGAGCGTACACCACGTAGGCACGCAGCTCGGCGCGCATGCGCTCGTGCTCCTGCAGTTGCTTCTTCAGGAAATTCTCGCCGTTGGCGAGCGCGCTGGGCTTCACGTCGTACCCGGCGGCTTTGGCCTGAGCCAGCCCGCTGACCACGTATGCGGTCATGAAGACGGAGCTATCGTCTTCCTTCCACCAACCCCAGCCGCCATCTTCGTGCTGGAAATCGTACAGGCGGCCCAGGCCGGCCTTGATTTTCTTTTGCAACTCCGGAGTGTTGATGGTGGATTCCAGTTTGAGGTCCTTCATGGCCCGGGCCACCACCACGTTGGGCAGGAAGCTGGACATAGTTTGCTCGGTGCAGCCGTAGGGATACTCGGTGAGGTAATCGAGCGCGCCAAAGATGCTGCCGGCGATGGACGGGCTGATGCTCACGCTCAAATTCGGAGCCGCGGTAGCAGGATCGCCGGGCAGGTTCACCGTGGTTTGCGCCTGGCCCGTGGGCGTGGAGACCGCGCCGGACTTGCTGTCGGCCATCTTGACGCCGAAAGGAATCACGGGCAGCGTGACTTCCATGGCATCAGACTCTTCGTTGGTCAGAGCTTTGGCCAGCAGGTCCGACTCGTGGACGTTCTGCGCGTGTACGTGCCAGTCAACACGCTGTTCGGACTTCGTGGGCACCGTAACTTGCTTGGCCCCGGTCTCCTGGATGTCCAGGCCCTTTACGTCGAGCGACATCTGCGCTGTCTTGTCGCTGGTCAAGTAGTTGTGGACGATGGTCGAGACGGTCACGTCATCGCCCTGGCGGAAGAAGCGCGGCGCAGCCAGGCGGACCATCACGTTCTTGCGCACGATCACGCGGTTGACCGCGCTGCCGACTTTGGTATCCAGCGTGGCCCCGCGCAAAGTGGCGCGCCACGTGGTGAGCGAATCCGGAAAGTTCAGCTGCGCCTGGGCGTGTCCGGCCTGATCGGTGCGCACTTCCGCCAGCCACAGTGCAGTGTCAGGGAAGAGTTTACGGATTTTTGGTTGCGCCAGCGGTTCGGAAGGTTTGAGCTGCGCCAGCCGCGCATGTTTGCTGCTGAACTCGCCGGCCAGCATGATGGGCTTGGTGCCGGCTTCGCCCGTGAAATAGAAGGCCAGTGATGACTCCGTGCCCACGTGGTTGCCGACGGAACCATAGAAGAAGCCGTGGATGTCAGGCGTGTTGTCCGGTTCGATGGCGTAGATGGCTTCATCCACCACGCCCACGCTGAACTCGCCGGCCACGGGATTCCCGGAGGCGTCGCGGGCGGTGATGTTATAGCTGGCCGGCTGGCCAGGCGAGAACTGCGGCTTCGAAGGCTCAATGGTCACGTTGAGTCTCTGCTGGTCGGCCGGCACTTTCAGGTTTTTGCTGCCGGTGTAGAGCGTGTCGTCGCGTACGAAGGCTACGGATACAAACACGTTCGGCTGATTCTCCGTCTGAATGGGAACATCCACCATCAAGGAAGACTTATTGGCCTTGAGGACCCTCCTGGTCTGGATGGTGCGGCCTTCGGTGGTGACCAGAACCTGTGCTTCAGGCACATTGGTCATCACCATCAGGTGGGCCACATCACCGGGCTTGTAGGACTTCTTGTCGGGAATGATCTGGATCCGTTTGCTTTCCTGCCAGCGGTCAAACCCGCCACCGGGGATCCACAGCCAGGTGGTGGCTTCGATGTCGCGGCCTTCGGGTGTCTTGGCCGTAATCTTCACGTCCAGGCTTCCGTTTTCGCGCGCATAGAACTGCACGGTGCCCGTGCCCTCTTTGCTGGTTTGCCCTTCGCGCGAGTCGATCACGGATGCCCCTGACCGGTACTGGTAGCGGCTCAGCTCCGCGTGGAAGGCGGTCTGTATGGGATTGCCGTCGTAATCTTTGGCGGTGATCGTGAGCCCGATGTTCTCACCGGGCTGGTACATATACTTGTCCGCGCTCACGCCGATGCGGAAGCTGCCGTAGGTTGCGAGGACAGAGTTGAAGCCGGAGATCTCGCGGCGGCTCTCATCGGTCACGCGGGCCTCGATGCGGTAGCGTGCGTCGAACTTGTGACGGTCGAGGCTGGTGGGGATCGTGATCTTCAGCTGTCCGTTGGCATCGAGTTTGCCGGTCTGCTCGGAGAGCTGTTCGCCCGCGTAGTCATAGTCTTGCCCTCCGCCCGTGTCGCCTTCTCCGTCGCCTGCGTCGCCTTCATCGCCTTCGGGGCCTTCGTATTCGAAGTAAGGAGACCAGTACGTTGACCGGTGCACGACATATTTCACCGTGGCTCCGGCGACGGGCTCGCCGAAGTAATACTTGGCTTCAATCGTGGCTGTGATGCCCTCGCCTTGCAGAACGCGCGGCTTATCGGGCGTGATCCGCACTTCATACTCGGGCTTCTTGTATTCCTCCACCTGGAAACCGCCGCTCATGCCGTAGCCCGAGGCTCCCTTGCCCGTGACGGAAACGGAGTAGTAACCAAGCGCGGCGTCGGAGGCCAGAGTGAAGTCACCGTGCACGCTGCCGAACTGCGATACGGTAGCCGTCGACTGGAAAACCTGCTTCCCGGTGGGGTCTTGCACCGCGATCTGCACCGAGTCGCCGGCGGGTACGCGGTATTTCTCTCCACTACGGGAGCGCAGGATGGCCTTGAAGTGAACGGGGTGTCCCGGACGATAGACGGGCCGGTCGGTGTACACGTAGCCGGTCCAATCCTGGCTTGGATCACTCGAGATGTTCAGGTAATACGGCGCTACCAGCGCCACGTCCTGGCCGTGCCTGCCCAGGATCCGGATGTCTTGGGCGTTTTCGGCGGACAAAGAAATCAGGCTCAACCCGTCTTTATCGGTCGCGGCGGAAGCCAGCTTTTTGTGCGCCGCCCAGACTTCCACCTGGGTCCCGGGGATCGGGTTGCCGGCGTGGCGGTCGACCGAATACGCAAGCAGCTGTCCTGGCGCGCTCTTGGTCACCAACGCCAGCTCGCTTACCACCAGGACTGTGTACGCGCGCAGCGTGCCATCGGTGGCTTCCACGACGTATGCCCCTTTGTCCAGCTTCTCCACCGGGACGTCCTGGCGCTCGGAGAAGAAACGGTTCGGCACTTCCTGTTTCCAGCGCGCCACCAGCTGCTTGGAGTTCAGAAGCGGAACTTGCGCGAACATCGTGGCTGTTCCCAGATGGCTCTTCCGCTGCTCGCCTTCGCCTTCGCGGATCTCCGCCCGGGAGCGGCTGGAAAACTGTCCACGGAAGAAGTTGCGAATGTGGTTCCACAGGCCGCGTTTCCAGTCATGGAACTTCTCGATCGCCGTCTTTTCCTCGATCTGCTCCTTGGGCCCGTAGTGACCGGTGCCGAAGCCGTGCACGTCGCGTAGCTGTTCGAAAAACAGAGCCGGATCATTCACGCGGTAGAGACGGAACTCGAGCGCCTGGACGTCGCGCGTGTAGAGATGCACCGTGATCTTGTCGCCGGGCTGGAAAGTGCGGTCGGTGCTGAGAGAAAAATATGGTGATGCAGCATCGGCCCAGACCGGAAGGATGAGTACGAAGATGAGAAGTGTGACGAAGGTACGAGCGCGCGGCTTCATCAGTCGGCCTCCCTCAGGATGTTCCATCTGTAAACTCCCAGAAAATTCGGGTTGCCCGGCGCCGGACGCCAACGCGGCGAAGGATGCTCCAGCAGCTCTTGGACGGTGGTGCGCCGCATCTCTCCCGGCGACTTGCCGTTGGGCCCGGTGTGATACACCACGATCGCTTCGCCCGTGCCTTTGTCGAACTGGCTGGGACCGACAAAAATCATGGAATGGTAGGGCGAATTTTGCGCCAGTTGGCGGAAGAAGAGAATGTCGCCGGGACGCGCCAGGCGCACATCGCGGGAGACGAAGAACGTGTTGAGCTGCCACAAGGTCTTGGCGTCAGCGAATTCGGCAAACGCCGGCCTTGCATCGTCTTCATCCATGACTTGGCGGATGCGAAACACCGCTGGCCCCAGCGGCGTCCGCGGATATGCGTATTTCTTCACGGAAGGCAGGTAGGCCAGCGCTTCCAGCTTGTTCTCCGCCAGCCAGTCCGCGGTGTGTACGTGCAAAGCGTTGCGATACGCATAGCGCAATAGGGCGGCGCAGTCCGCGATCTCCGCCGGCAATTCTTGCGGCGGACGCAGCGCCTGATACTCGGCGATGGTCGTGAACCATCCGCGGAAAGCTTCACGGTCGGCGGCCGAATCCAGGTGCAGATAGTCGGGTGTGCCGTCAGCCAGATGAGCACGGACCTCCTGCTGCGCCGCTCCTGGCAACGTCGTGGACAGCGCCGCGGCCCAAATCACGGCGCAGACGCAGTACACACACCACATCTTGGCTGGGTTCTTGGTCATTAATATTGTTCGGGGGCTGCAATATCAAATCAGTTCAGGCGCACTAAATCAAGAACTGTTTCAGCCGGTCGTGTAAGCTGCAATCGCGAGGCCAAGGCCGATTGTGCTGAAAAATCAGGGCTTTGGCTCGAACACTGATGTGTCAAGTCACGTCTGCCGTGTCGCCGCAAACACGAAAATGCTGCTTGGTTGCGCGGATTGAAGTGATCCTAGAGCGAGGCTATCACCGTAACCGCGAGTGCCGCGTTTCTTCTATTGCCACGAATGATCTTGAGGCGAGCACGATTCCCGAAGGACCAATCTCCCAGCGCCGATAGGCGCGCCGACAAGGTAGCCCACCCTGGAGGCGAGCGGCAGCGAAGCCGGAAGGGTGGGTACGCTTTAAGGAAGGTTCAAGACCCAGAGGGGCGGCACGGCGAATGCATTGTCCTCGTGCTTCGCAGAGCCTCGCGTGCAACATGCGGGGCTGAGCCGCCGGTCCTCAAAAATTATAGCCTGGCAAGATTTTGTGTCGCCCCGCTGGGGCTTGCGATCATGCTGCCCGGAACCCACCGGCGCTTGTTCTTCTCCCCAGTCATCGATCATCGCCACGCCTTGGCTTGGTTTTTGTCGCGATTTGCTCCCGGACTGAAGCCCACGGTCACCTGGCTGCGCCGCCTTCCTTCACCAGCAACTCAACGATCTCGTCGATGGCCGCCAGGGTCTTCGACCCCGGCAGGTTGTGGTTGTTGCAGAAAATGGAGAACACCAGGCGGCGGCCGCCGATCGTCTGCGCGTAGCCGGAAAGCGCATTCACGTGGCTGAGAGTTCCGGTTTTGGCGTGCACCAGGCCACTCGCGCCGCTCTTGCCTAAGCGGTCTTGCAACGAACCGTCGGTACCGCTGACAGGAAGCGAATCTTCGTAGGCCGCGCCCCACGGCTGCCTTGCCGCGTATGCCAACAACCGCACCACGGCGGCGGGTGTAACCAGGTTGCGACGGGAAAGTCCGGAGCCGTCGAGGAAAATAAAATCCTCGTCGGTGATCCCGGCTTGCAGCAGAAATTGTTTGACCGCTGCGGCTCCGCCTTCAAACGACCCGCCCTGCCCGGCCAGCTTGCCGGTCAAGCGCAGGGCCAGCTCGGCATGCAGGTTCTGGCTGGTCTTATTAATGATGCGCACGTCTTCCAGGAACGGCAACGAGACGTGCTCCGCCAGGATTTCATTTGGCGCTGGGGTCGGCGACGCCATGGGTGTGGCAGGTTGCGTTGCCTGCTCAGTGGCGGTCATGCAGCAGCCCTGGCGCTGGTTGCCGGGCCGTGGCGTCAAGGACGAAGGCGGCTGATCGTAGAACTGGGCGATCTCGCCGTGGCGGGCGCGGGTCTTGCCGGTCACGGTGATGCCGCGGCGTTCCAGCAAACTTCGAAAGAGCTGCGCGGTGAATTCGGCGGGATCTTCGATGGCCAGGGCTTCTTTCACGCCGGGATCGCCTATGGGAATGTTCCCCCACATCAGGACCTTCTTCGATCCCGGGTCGCGATGGATGCCGATCTTGCGCACGATGCCCGCCGCGGTGGTCACGATGCGGTTCTCGATATCGTAGTAGCTGTTCTCCGGCTCCGGCGTAACCAGAGCTTTGTCACCGTCATGCTCGCCGGGCTGGATGTTCACGAACACCACGTTGTCGTTGAAGGTGAGCGCCGTAACCGGAGCACCGTCGATCCACTGCAGGTCGTCATGGGCCCAGCCTTCGCCGTAACGCTCGGGCGAATAGAAAGTGTCGTCACCGATAACGTCGCCGTCCACGATCTTCAGCCCGCGCGCCACGAGCTGGTCAACCAGCTCTTCGAGTACTTGAGTGTGCGGCGGCACGCGCTCGGTCTTGAGGACGAAAGGCACCACGCGGCCGGAGATGTTGGGATCGCCACGGCCTACGATGACCAGATCGCCGAGGAGCCGGCCGTTGGCATCGATCGTGCTCGAGCTTTCGATCGTGGTGTGAAAACGGTAGTCAGGCTTGGCCGTGGCCAGAGCCGCCGCGGTGGTGAACAACTTGGTGTTTGACGCGGGAATAAACAACTGGTCTGCGTTGAGCGCGTAAACCGTCTTGCCGCTTTCCAGGTCTACCACGTCCAGGCCCCAATGTGCCCGGGACAGCGGGGGATGCCCCAAAATGGCTTTGATCTGCTCGGCAAGATTTTTTTTGCTCGGGGCTTTTTTCGCCGCTGCGGACTCGGCGGTGAGCGCGGAAGAAAGGCATAGTACAAGGAGTAGCGCGGCCAACGCGCGAGATCGAAGGAACGTTTGCCTAGGCAACATATGGGAGTGTGAGCTGATTATAACGGGTTCTCCCACCAATTCCCGATTACGGCGATTCCGCACGATTCCGGCGATTTCGGCGATCTTCTACGCACTCTCGGCGCCCCTGCCCTCGCTATACAATTTCCTACAGAATGCACCGTCCTCTCTACTCCTGGCGCTTGCGCAGCCGTGAACTCGAGCTAGGCGCGCGCACGTTGGTCATGAGCATCCTGAACGTCACGCCGGATTCGTTCTCTGACGGCGGCAAGTTCTACTCCGATGGCGGCAAGTTCCTCTCCCACGATCATGCTGTGGGCCACGGCCTGCAGATGCTCAACGAAGGCGCCGACATCCTTGATATAGGCGGCGAATCCACACGGCCCGGCGCACGCGTGGGGGAAGCCGGCGTACCCGCGGAGGAAGAACTGCGCCGCGTGCTGCCGGTGGTCGAAGATATCCTGCGGGAACGTCCTGGGACGATCATCTCAGTGGACACCTACAAAGCCGAAGTTGCGCGCAAAGCGATTGCCGCCGGCGCCGAGATTGTCAACGACGTCAGCGCTCTGCGCTGGGACGCCGCCATGCCCGCGACGTTAGCCGATCTAGGCTGCGGCGTAATTCTCATGCACACGCGGGGCCGGCCGGAAGAGTGGCGCAGCCAGCCGGCATCGCGGGACATCGTGGCGGAAGTGAAGAATGACCTGCGCTCGTGGTCGCAGGCTGCGGCGGCATCGGGAATCGCCCGCGAGCGCATCGTCGTCGATCCCGGCTTCGGCTTCGGCAAGAGCTTCGAGCAGAACTATCCGTTGCTGGCTGGGCTGGGCGAGCTGCACGAGCTCGGCTTCCCGCTGCTCTCCGGCACATCGCGCAAGTCATTCATCGGCCGCACCCTGGCGCGCGAAGGCAAAGACATTCCTCCGGAAGAACGTCTCTCCGGCACGCTGGCGACTGTTGTGTCTGCGGTACTCCAAGGCGCGCATATCGTGCGCGTGCACGACGTGAAGCCGGCGGTGGAGGCGGTGAAAGTAGCGGATGAGATTTTAAAGTCCCGAGCGTAGCGAGGGAACCCTATCGCACCGGGAGTGTCAGCAGATGTAGCATTTGCCGTTTTTGAAGTAGATGGGCACGATCACGTTGAACTCGACCGTGACCGTATTACCGTTGAATACTACGGGTTCGAACTTCCATTTAGGAGCTTCTCGTAAGGCTATTCCGTCTACAGAAGGAGATATGGAGCGAACGATTTCGAGAACTTGAAGATTTCCTGCACGATCGATTCGAACCTTCAATGCCTCCGGCTTTCTTGCCTTGACATCTGGAATGTCCTTGCGGTCCACATAAAGCACCGCTGAGCCTTTTGGTCGCGGCGACGGTACGCCGTGGCCGACCCTGTAGATTTTTTGTCCGTCGCCAATCCAGAAACACGGGCCCTTCACTTCGCCTGCAGGAGCATCGAACCCGATGTCTCGACAATCAGCAACGTCCGGATTGTACGTATTCTGAAAGACTGTTGATAAAAGGAGAAAAACTGTCGCCAGCATGAAGTGATCATCTCATCTCGATCATATTCGCATAGCAACGCGGCTGTGGCACAGATTTTATCTAGCGATAGGGATCCCTCGCTCCGCTCGGGATTTCAGAAAAGTGATCCTTCGTGTCCTCTGTGGTTAAAGGTCCTTGCTTAAGGTTCGGGCGTGAAGTCGCGTAACTCAGCCACTGTCTTCGCGTCCAGCCTCTCCAGCACTGCCACCACAAGGTCAACCGTGCGGTCGAAGTCGTTGCGGTTCAGGATGCCGTTGTGGGCATGCGTGTAACGAACGGGCACCGCCAGGTTTACGGTTGGGGCGCCGCCGTTGCTTTTTTGGATCTCTGAGGAATCGTCGCCATAGCCCTGGATGAGATCGGTCTGCAGTGGAAGATTCTTTTCCTTAGCTACCTGCGTGATCATCTTCACGAATTTCCGGTTGGGCAGTTGGCTCGAATCGTAGAGAAAAAGAGCCGGCCCGCGGCCGAGAAGCTCCTGCGCTTCCTCGGGCCCAACTCTCGGCGAGTCGCGCGTGACGCCGCCTTCGATCGCGATCCCGATCTCAGGCTTCACGACCTCGCTGGCAGTGTGCGCGCCCCGAACCCCGAGTTCTTCCTGCACGGTAGCCACCCAGAAGATCTGATTGGGATGCTGCGCTTTGTTCAAACGACGCATGGCTTCAATCAGCACGGCGCAACCGACGCGATCGTCCCAACCCTTGCCGAGATAATTCTGCGTGCCGTTCATGACCGTGAAGGGAGCGTCGGGCGCGACCGGATCGCCCGGCGTCAGGCCCATCTGCGCGACCTCCGCTGCATTCTTCGCACCAACATCGAGGAAGATCCATTCGCGCGGGTACACGCGCGTGCGCTCCTCCTGGGGAACGATGTGAATGTCGCGGATGCCGGTGACCGCGCGCACAGGTCCCTTGGAGCCGATGATGACCCATCGCTGGTCCACCAGCGCCTGGTCGAGCCAACCGCCCAGCATCTGCATGGTGAGATAGCCGTCATTTGTCACGCGGCGGATGACGCCACCGAGTTCGTCCATGTGCGCGTCCACCATCACGCGGGGACCGCTGTTTCCCTGCACAGCGATCACCGAGCCCAGGCCGTCGTAGCTCAGCTTGTCCGAGAGCGGCTTCATGCGGTCCACCATGATTTTCCGCACCGGCTCTTCGAAGCCCGACGGTCCATGGGCATCGGCCAGAGTCTGCAGAAGTTGAACTGTCTCGTCGTTGGGAGTCGTGGCAGGACGGGTCTGTGCTGAGACTGCGGTGGCAGTGAGCAGAAGAAACCAGGCAGAGCATTTCATAGCGAAAGGAATCGTACACAGCAGTCGCGAAGGACGCAATCTTTCAGGCATTCTCGAAGACTCAAAGCTCCTTGTCCGAGAGAAGCCAGGGCGCCAGGCAAGGAAGGCCTACCGCGGATTCGCGCGGATGAGCGCGGATCCAAGACCGGGTTACGCTGATCCGCGCTTGATCTGCGTAAGTCCGCGGTAAGGTTTTTGCTTTTTTCAAAACATCTTTTCGGAATCCAACAAGATCGTCACCGGCCCCGCATTTACCAGCTCCACTTCCATCATGGCCTGGAACACACCGGTCTCGCACCGCAAGCCGGCGGCGCGGACCTTTTCGACGAAATACTCGTAGAGTCGCCTGGCTTCTTCTGGCCGGGCTGCAGCGTCGAATGACGGCCGCTTGCCGCGCCGAACGTCGCCGTAGAGCGTGAACTGCGACACCACCAGCACGGCGCCGCCCGAGTCCTGTACGGACACGTTCATCTTTCCTTCGGCGTCTTCGAAGATCCGCAGGCCTAGAATTTTTTCAGCGAGGTAATCTGCCGCGGCCTCGTTGTCCGTTTTGCTGACGCCCAGCAGCACCAGCAGGCCCCCGCCAATCTCGCCCACGACCTTGTCTTCGATGAGCACGCGGCAGCGACGGACGCGTTGGATTACGGCTCGCATGCAGTGCTGGCTGTTTCTGAAATCCCGAGGATGTAGACGAAATAGCACCGCTGAAATCTCCTCAATCGTGGCTGAGTCGTGATCGTCATCCTGTAAACCCTCGTGGCTATATGGATCCCTCCGCTGCCGCGTTCGGGATTTCAGAAAAGAGATCTACTTTGCGCTTCTCAAGGTTCACGTTATTTTTCGGCAGAGGCTTTCAGGCCTGCCAGTCCCTTTTCAAGGTGGGGTCCCATCAGGCTCTCGGTGCTGACAAATACCGTCATCACCTTCAGCATGAACACATTCTCGCCATCGAGTGTCCACGTTACGCGCGTGCCATTTCCTTGCGGATCAATGTTAAAGCAATTGATGTTGCGGGCTGCGAAAGGCCGGGCCCAGTCAGCCTGCAGGCGAATCAACGTTGGAGAAGACTCGACGATCTCCAAGCGTCCGGCCCCCGCATTTCCTTTCCCGTCCCATTCGTAGATTGCGCCCCTGCCTGCAGGCGCGCCACTGTATTTCCGCGCGAGCGTAGAACCATCTTTCTCGCTATCAGACCACTCAGGCCATCGGCGCAAGTCGTTGATCAAAGCAAAGACCTTCTCGGGCCCCGCCCGGATCGTAACGCTGCGCTGGATCGAAAAGCGTGGAGGCTTCCTCGCGGCGAGCCCAAGCACGCCAGCAATGATGATAAGAATAACGATTGCCGCAATGAGCAGGATTTTGAGCATGGCAGCTAATTGTATAGCCGGACCGGGCCATGAAAATGATTCCTCGGCAGTGACCGATTCTTTGGATTGCGGCTCGCAACACGAGTCGATGATATCAAGCGCAATTTTGTAAGGGTCAGGAAGTTGGTTCAAGCAGACGTGTAGGCCAATGGGTCTCGTTCGCTTCAAGGCCAAGAACTTGGAAGATCGCCGTCCAACGAGGCGCCAATTCGGGAGCGTGGAGAAAGGGCTGAAACCCCGCGCGAACATAACAACGAATCGCCGCCAACCGCCAGCCTTGTACGCCTAGAAAAATATGGTGATAGCCGGCTCGCCGGAACCGTTCGACAGCTGCGCAAATCAACGCGCTGCCGAGTCCCCGATTTCTGTACTGGGGAGCAACCAGCAGGTAGCCCAGTTCTCCGCCACCTGGGAAATAGAACCGCGAGGCCGTAGGGTTGTGAACGGCGCTGACTGTTCCTACCCATGCGGCTGACTGTTGATCCTCTACGACGAAAAGCCCATCGGGCAACACCTGATTGCGGAAACTGTTCCATTGCGTGTCGGTGAGGGCGCCATCGATTTCTACAGTTGGCCTGGCTTGGTCAAAGTGTTCGGACGCCAAGGCCCGAAGGCGAAATCCGGGAGCGAGAATCGGGATCTGCGGCGTGGGTCGATCGGGTGGCCACAACATGTACATCGCCAGCCGTTCCCGCTCAAGCGCCACGATCTCGGATTCCTGCGCGGACTTGAGCTCGGCCTCACTCATTACACTCTTCCACAGCTGAGATAATCCCGGTCGCTCACCGTTGTCCACCGTCACTAGCTTCTACGCCAACCGCAGGACTGCGCCGCTCCATCAGCACCACATCGCGCCAGCGGCCGTTCATGCAGCCCAGCCGTTCGCGGGTTCCAACCACACGGAATCCGCATCTCTTATGCAGCTCGATGCTGGCAACGTTCTCGGGAAAGATCCCTGCCTGCAGCGTCCAGATATCGGCGTTTTCTGAAGCCGCCACCAGCGCGACCAGGAGCCTGGAGCCGAGCTTTTGATTGCGGGCTCGCGCAGCGACATAAACGCTCACCTCAGCCACGCCCGCATATACGCAGCGTCCCGAGACTAGGCTCAACGCCGCCCAGCCCAGCACCTCGCTTCCGGCGCGGGCCACCAGCCGGCAAGTTGCAAGATGTCCGGCGTCCCATTTTTCCCAGGCGGGCGCTGATTGTTCGAACGTCGCATTGCCGGTGGCGATTCCTTCTTCATAGATCAAGCGGACCGCATTCCAATCGTCTGCGGCCATCTTGTCGATGGCAATTGCGGGAGCCGCGGGAGCGTTCATGGGCCGATTATACCGACTGCGTGGCGTCGCAGGCGGGGCGCCTGCGCTCCACCATCTAGAGATTGACTCCGCGTGGTACACCTCTTAGAATCGCGTTCTCGTTTTCAACCAAAGGAGACATCCATGGCGCGTCGCCCTCATTCGTGGGCTATGCTGCTGTCCTTGTGCTTCCTGCTGGCCCAGCTCGCCATGGCTCAGCCGTCGAAGACCGGACCCCAGCAAAACCCAACCGCAAAAAATCTCATAAGTCCTGAAGAAGCCGCTTCCGGGGCTTCGCCTTCTGCTGCACAGAACGACGTAGTGATCCGCGGCGGCACGATTCTGACCGTGACTCACGGCAAAATCGAGAACGGCGCCGTTTACATCCACAACGGCAAGATTGCCGCCGTCGGCAAGACGGTGGACGCGCCGGCGAGCGCCACGGTGATCGACGCCACGGGAAAGTTCGTGATGCCCGGCCTGATCGATTCGCACTCGCACATCGCGCTCGATGACGACGTGAACGAAGCTACCAGCCCCGTCACGCCGCAGATGATGATGAAGGACGCCTTCAACTATGACGACAAGGCCATCTATCGCGCGCTGGCCGGCGGGGTGACGACGTCTCTGCTGCTGCACGGTTCGGCCAACATGATCGGCGGCCAGGCCGTGGTGATCAAACACAAGTTCGGCCTGGGGCGCGACGAGATGCTCTTCCCCGGCGCGCCGCAGTCCATCAAGTTCGCCAGCGGCGAAAATCCCAAGCGCGTTTATGGAAGCAAGAACCAGGTGCCCTCCACGCGCATGGGGAACTTTGCCGTGATGCGCCAGGCGTTCACGGAAGCCCGCGACTACATGCGCTCGTGGGACGACTATGAGGCCAAGGTCAAGAAAGGCGAGAAGGACGCCACACCGCCGAAGAAAGACCTGAGGCTGGAAGCCCTGGCCGACATATTGCGCGGCAAGCTGCTGGTGCAGATCCACTGCTATCGCGCTGACGAGTTCCTGACGGAGATGGCCATCGCCAAGGAATTCGGCTACAAGATTCGCGCGTTTCACCATGCGCTCGAAGCCTACAAAGTCGCCGATCAAATCGCTGCGAACGGCGTGGCCATCGCAACCTGGCCTGATTGGTGGGGCTTCAAATATGAGGCGTGGGACGGCATCCCCTGGAACGCCGCCATCTCACTGCACAAAGGAGTGCGAGTGGCGCTGAAGAGCGATTCTGAAGACGTGACCCGCCGTCTGAACCAGGAAGCCGGCAAGATCATTCATTACGGCGTGAGCGAAGAGGACGCGCTGAAGATGATCACCCTGAATCCGGCGTGGATCATCGGCGTGGACGACCGCGTGGGTTCGCTCGATGTCGGTAAAGACGCGGATATCACGATCTGGAACGGCTACCCGCTGTCTTCCGCCGCGCTGGTGGACAAAGTAATCATCGACGGCGACGTTTACTTCGACCGTTCGCTGCCCGGACTGGGCTTGACCCACTATAAGGAGGGCCAGTAAGCCATGCTGAAACCATTCCTGATTGCTCTTGCTCTCCTCTCGACCGCGTGGACCCAGCCGTCCAAGACTGCTCCACAAAAAACAGAGACCATCGCGCTGCGCGGCGGCAAGCTGCTGACCGTGAGCCACGGCGTGATTGAAAACGGCGTGGTGGTGATGCAGAACGGAAGGATCACTGCCGTTGGTCCGGCTTCCACCGCCATTCCCGCCGGCGCGAAGGTGATCGACGTGACCGGCATGACCGTCTATCCAGGGTTGATCGACGCCGAAACCCGCCTGGGTCTCACCGAAGTCTCGGCCGACCGTATGACCGATGACACCCAGGAACCGAGCGACGAGATCATGCCCCACATGCATGTCTATGACGCATTTCACGCCGAGACCGCGCTGATTCCCGTGGCACGCATCAACGGCATCACCAACGCCGTGGTGGCTCCGGGCGCCGGCGACACGCTGCCGGGACAGGACGTCCTCATTCAGCTTGCGGGAAAATCCGCTGACGAGATGCTCATGGTGCGCGACGTGGCTCTGCCTTTGAACTTTACCGGACGCCAACGCCGCAACGAGAGTTTCGCCACCGCCAAATTCCCGCAGACGCGCATGGGCATGGCCGCGCAGCTGCGCCAGGCTTTCATCGATGCGCAGGACTACGAAGCCAAACTAACCGCATATGAGAAAAAGAAAGCTGCCGATCCTGAAAAGGCCGGCGTGCCGCCCAAGCGCGATCTGAGACTGGAAGCGCTCCTTCCCTACCTGCACGGACAAAAGCCGATGGTGCTGGCAGCGGAGGAGCCCAACGATCTTGAGACCATCCTGGACCTGGCTAAGGAATATCACCTCAAGGTTATCTTCAATCATCTATCGCACGCCTCGGAAGTTCTGGACAAAGTCGCCGCCAGCGGCTTCCCGGTGATCGTAGGCCCGATCTACGAACAGCCGAAGGAGTGGGAGCGTTATGACGCCGTCTATCGTTTGCCGGCGGAGATGGCCAAGCGCGGCATCAAGATCGCCTTTGCCACCTACGACGCCCACAACGCGCGTAACCTGCCGTACGCTGCCGGATACGCGGTCGGCTTCGGCCTGCCTGCCGACGAAGCACTGAAAGCCGTCACGCTCAACCCCGCACAGATGTTTGGCGTGGACAAAGACCTGGGCTCGCTCGACACCGGCAAGATGGCAAACGTGGTGGTGGCCAATGGTGATCCGCTCGACGTGAAAACGGACGTGAAGCACGTTTTCATCGGCGGCGTGGAGATTCCGCTGGTCAGTAAACAAACTGAGCTAAGAGACCGGTACTGGAAGTAAAAAATAACCTTCCCGCAGAGACGCGGCACTGCCGCGTCTCTTTTTTTCCTTTGAGTCTTGCCCGACTCTGGAAAGCTGCCTGTGCAGGGTGGAGTCAGGGCTTCAGCCCTGCGTAAGAGCCACCACTGATTTGGGCTTTAGCCACTGTGAGTTTTTGCTGCAGCGGCCTACAGCCTTTCTCTTTGGGGGCTCCGAAGAAAGTGTCCAGAACAAAACTTCTATGACCCGGCTCCACCGAGCGAAGCAGCGCTTCAGAACTTTCCTCAGAGGCTAAAGCCAGCGACTGGCACCTGCTAACGCAGGCATGAATGCCTGCTCCACCCTGGCGATAATAGCGCCTCCGTTTCCAGGGCAGTAAAATTGGGTTATGACCGAGCTGGGCAAGCTGCTGCTTATTCTGGGCGGCATCATCGTGGCCATCGGTGCTCTACTGCTGGTCGCGGGCCGCTTCAACCTGCCTCTCGGCCGCCTGCCCGGCGACATTGTCTACCGCGGCAAGCACACAACTTTTTATTTTCCTCTGGCCACTTCCATCATCCTCAGCATCGTTCTTACACTGGTTCTCTGGCTTCTCAGCCGCGGCCGCCACTGAGATCGCTGCAGGGAAGATAAGCTGATGCTTTGAGTGTGTGGCACAGGCACTCTTGCCTGTGCAGAAATATTCTTGTGGGATAAGCAAGCACCGGCAGGAGTGCCGGTGCCACAACAAGCGAAGGTTGCATACGAAACCGGAATGCAGTAATGATGGAATTGCTTTAGACTTTCCGCTCAATGTCCCAGGAAGACCAGCTCGGATTCTCTTTCACCGCCGGGCCGGCGCGCCGGATATGGCGCGTGGCCGATCTGGTCAGCGCGGTGCGCACCACCGTCGAGCGCGGCTACACCGACGTGTGGGTGGAGGGCGAGGTTTCGAACTATCGTCCCGCTGAATCCGGCCATCTTTATTTCACGCTCAAAGACGGCGACGCTCAGCTCCGCGTAGTGATGTTCCGTTCGCAGGCGCGGCTGCTGCGTTTCCGCCCGGACAACGGCATGCAGATCGTCGCCCGCGGACGCGTGACCATCTACGACGTGCGCGGAGAACTGCAACTCTCCGCCGAGTTTCTTGAGCCGTTGGGGGCAGGCGCGTTGCAGGTGGCGTTCGAGCAGCTCAAAGCGCGGCTGGGAGAAGAGGGGCTTTTCGACGCTTCGCGCAAAAAGCCGCTGCCACTGCTCCCCCGGCGGATCGGAATCGTCACTTCGCCGCGTGGCGCGGCATTGCACGACATGCTCAGCGTTTTGGCGCGGCGGCATGAGAACGCCGGGATCCTCATCTATCCCGCGCAGGTGCAGGGCGAATTCGCACCGTCGGAGGTCTCCGCCGGCGTGAAATATTTCAACCGCGCCCGGAATGTTGACGTCATCATCATTGCCCGCGGCGGCGGATCGCTCGAGGACCTGGCTGCATTCAACAATGAAGGCCTGGCGCGGACCATCGTATCTTCTTCGCTGCCCGTGATTTCCGCTGTCGGCCACGAGACCGATTTCACGATCGCCGATTTTGTCGCTGACCTGCGGGCGCCCACGCCTTCCGCCGCGGCCGAGCTGGTGATCGAGTCCAAGCATCGCCTGGCCGAGCACCTGGCGCATCTGGAACAACGCCTGGCGCGGGCCGCGCGTTACCGGCTGCTCATGGCGAAGAACCGGCTCTCCGAGCTTGCCCAGCACGGCGCCTTCGCGCGCATCCAGGACCTGCTGGGGCGCCGGGCTCAGCGCCTGGACGAAGTTGTGTTCCGCCTCGCCGCCAACTACCAATCCCTTTTGCGGGACTACAACCGCCGCCTTGATGTGGCCGCGGCACGCGTACGTCATTTTGATTTTCGCCGCTCGCTGGTCATCACCCGCACCCGGCTTGCCTCAGGCGTGCTGGCATTGCTGCACGCCATGCGTGCGCGAATCACTGGACATCGGGCGCGATTGAACGAGGTTGCTGCCAAGCTGGAAGCCCTTTCCCCGGTGAAGATCCTCGACCGCGGTTACGCACTGGTCTTTGACGCAACCGGCGATTGGGTGACTGACGCCGCGCAGCTTCGGCCGGGGCAGGAGGTTTCAACACGTGTGGCTCGAGGAAGCTTTACCGCGGAAGTGAAGAAGGCGAAACCCGGTTAACCGCAGAGTTCACAGAGGAACACTGAGGTCTTTTTTCTGCAATCCCGAATCCGCGCGATTATGCGGGGCGAGGAGCCG
>DATFQZ010000072.1:0-49162 GCA_035263765.1 Candidatus Angelobacter sp.
GTGTGCATGGGATCGGCGATGCCTTCCAGGGGAGCATTGGCAATCAGCGACCACCAGACCAGAGCTAGGAAACCGATTTCGAGGGCAATCACGAACCTGGCGAGCGCCGTTGGGTAAGTCATGACCCGCTCGTCATCCTGCGGGCGGACCTGAGGTGAGCTGCGCCGAGTGAGGAAGGCGATGCGGTGCGGGTTCTTTCGCACGTCGGACTGCAACTCGGCCTGGAATTTGTTCGGATCGGTCACAGTGTTTTCTTCTCCGGAACGTAAAGGCCGCCGTCCTTACGGATGCGCCAGAAATGCACTCCCACCAGGGCCACTGCCGCCAACGGCAGGATTACGCAGTGGAGCACATAAAAACGCAGGAGAGCATTTGCATTGACTTCGTTGCCGCCCAGCATAAGGAAACGCACCTTGTCGCCCACCAGCGGGACCGCTTTGGCGATGTTCGAGCCAACGGTGACCGCCCAGAAGGCCAGCTGGTCCCAGGGCAGCAGGTATCCCGTGTAGCTGAGGAGCAATGTGACCAGCAACAGGAAGACACCGATGACCCAGTTGAACTGCCGAGGCGGCCGGTAGGCGCCGCGGTAAAACACTTTGAACATGTGTGCAAACACCAGGAACACCATGGCGTGCGCCGACCAGCGATGTAGGTTGCGGAGGAACACTCCTGAGGCCACAACGAACTGCAGGTCCTTCATGTCCGCGTAAGCCTGCGGGACCGAAGGATGGTAATAAAACATGAGCAGAATGCCGGTTACCACCAGGATGAAAAAGGTGGTGAGCGTGAGCGCCCCGAGAAACCAGGTGGGCTTGAATTCGAGAGCACGCGAGCGAATCTTCACCGAGAAAAGGTGCAAGAAGACGTTTTGCTGGATCGCTTCGGCTCGATGCAGATTGCTGGCGCCGGAACCGCTGCGGAAGATGGAGCGCCAAACTCCGGAGTTCCTGATCCGTTCCCATTCCGTCTTGATGGTTGGTGCCATGGCTTTATGCCTTCACAAATTCCTGGACTTTCAAAGGGGTCGAGCGGTCTACCATCAGATACCCGTCGTCCGCCAGCCACACCTTGAGCCACGGGAGGGGCTGCGGGGCTGGTCCTGCGACCTTGATGCCATCCCGGTTGAAGCGACTGCCATGACACGGGCAAGCAATCAAGTCCAACTCCGGCTTCCACGCGGTCAGGCATCCCAGATGCGTACAGATAGCTCCCAGGGCGTAATACCCCTTGGCGCTGTTCACCAGGTAGATTCCGCTTTGCGCGTCCAGCGTGACCGAGTTCGGCGGAAACTGGTCGGGCTTGCCGGCTTTGACGATGGGCGAAGCCTCAAACAGAACGTTGGGAGAAAAATACTCGTAAGCGAACAATCCGGTGCCGACTCCGGCCACAATCAAGGAGCCCAAGCCGAGCTTGGCGAAGAATTCCCGGCGGGAACAATCAGCGCACTCGCCGTCCTTGTGGGCGGCAGAACCCTGGGCCGGATGGGCCGGCGCTTCTTGCTTGTCATCGCTCATGTCGCGCTCCTTAGATCGAACGACTGAATGGGAATCAATCCGGTGGATGAGGCGGATTTGAAATGAAAGGCCTCCATCGTGATTTCCTTGACCGGGCAGCGCAGTGCGCACAGTCCGCAACGGATGCAACGGGTCTCATCCTTGATCATGACCGCTCCCGTCGCCTGGCCGGAGCCCAGTTCCTGGGCCCGATAACCGCGCAGCTCGACTTCGTACAGAGATTGGTTCTGCTCCACTTGCGCCAGTACCGGTTCAGGGAACTCGAAATCCGCAAGCGGCACCAACTCCAGGCATTGCTCCGGGCAAACGTCCACGCAGCCGCCGCACAAAATGCACTCTGAACCATCTACCTCAGTGCCTTCAAAGACGGTGTTGATCCAGCAACGCAAGCAGCGTTGGGCTTCCAACGTTGCCGAATTTTCGTCGAAGCCGATCTCCACTTCGGTGACACCGGTACGCCGTTCTAGCGGCAACATGGGCACGGACTGCTGTGCGATCTCCATGTAGTTGGTGATCATCTGGTGCTGATCGAGCACCTCGATCTCGATGACCGGATCGACTGGTTTTTGGCCGCGCAGGAATTCGTCAATGCCCGCAGCGGCGCGCTTGCCGTCAGCAACGCTGTCAATAATCAACCGCGGCCCAAAGACGCAGTCGCCGCCGGCGAAGATTCCAGGGGCCGATGTCATAAGCGTGTGCCGGTCAACTTCAATCAATCCGCGCGGAGAAATCGCGACGCCCGTATCCTTGTCCAGGAACTCCAGGTTGGGTGCTTGGCCAATGGCCAGAATCACCGTGTCGCACGGCACGGCCGATTCCGTGCCGGCTGTGAACTGGGGATTGAAGCGGCCCCTTTCGTCAAAGACGCGTTCGGTGCGAAGAGTTTCTAGGCCGGACACGCGTCCGTTTTCGCCCAGCACTCGCTTGGGGCCGAAGCCGGCATGAATAATGATGCCTTCGGTTTCCGCTTCTTCAATTTCTTCCATGGCGGCCGGCATCTCGTCACGGCGCTCGATGCACACGATATGAACTTCGCTGGCGCCCATGCGCAATGCAGAGAGAGAGATGTCCACCATCTCGTGCGCGGCCACAGCGGTGAGGTTCTTGGCCCAGGTCTCAGTCTGCATCTCATGCTGCTGGACCACTTGTCGCGCGGCTGAGCGGGCGACGTCCATGGCCACGTTCCCGCCGCCGATCACCACCACGCGCTTGCCAATGGTGAACTTGTATCCCAGGTTGACATTGAGAAGAAAATCAATTCCCTTGTGGACTCCGTCGAGATCCACGCCAGGGATGGAAAGATCTCGGCTGCGATGGGCCCCGACGGCGACCAGCACCGCATCGAAGCCTTGGGCCCGAAGGTCGGCGATGGAGAAATCCTTGCCCGCGCGCTGGTTCAGCTTGAGCGAAACGTCACCCGTGTCCAGGATCTCTCTAACTTGGGCTTCTACTACGTCGCGAGGCAGGCGATACTCGGGAATGCCAAGGTAGAGCATGCCGCCGGGAACCGCTGCGGCTTCAAAGATCGTGACCGAGTAGCCCATGAGCGCCAAGTCGTGCGCGGCTGAGAGCCCCACCGGGCCGGCGCCGACGATTGCCACCTTGCGATCTAGCTTGGGCTGCTTGGGCCCCGGATAGGGCTGGAAGTTTTTGGACTCGGGCCCGTAGCGCTCCGTCAAAAAGCGCTTGAGCGCCCGGATCTGGATGGGACGATCAATCTCACCTCGGCGGCAGGCCGTTTCGCAAGGATGAGCACATACCCGTCCGCAGATACTGGCCATGGGATTGGGGTCGCGGGCAAAGCGGTACGCTTCTTCGAAACGGCCGTCGGCGATCAGCGAAACGTATCGCCCGGCGTTGGTGTGCGCAGGACAAGCCATCATGCACGGGAAGTTGGTGTTCAGCCAATCCCGATCGACAGTCTTGTTGAGGAATCTCTTTTGCATAACAGTCCCCGCACGACCGTGATGTGACGCGGGCAGGGAGGCCATAGCCGGCCCTGCCCGGCCAGGCTATTGGAGCGTGAAATCGGCTGTGGTATCGCCTTTCACTGTTATCTTCTTGGACTGCGGCTTCTTGCCTTCGTGCCATGCGGTGATGGTGTAGTCCCCGTCAGGTACGTTGGCCAGGGTGAAGGAGCCATCAGCTCCTGTCTCGGCAAAGTAAGGAGTCGGAGAAACAATGATGTATCCGGACATCTCCGGGTGCACATTGCAGAGGAGCGACACCACGCCAGGGTCAGTAAACTTGAACGGCCGCCTCTCACCCTGCGGCCAGGTGCCCATGTTGTGGCTCTTCTTCTTGTCGCCGGAAACCGATGGCCAGAAGACGTTGTGCTGCACCTTGTCACTGTTCAGGAATTCCACCGTTGTGCCCGTTTGAACCACCAATATGTGAGGATCAAACAGCAAGCCCTTTTGGTCCATCGTGACTTTCTTGTCCCCCGACGCCTGCACCGGGCTCGACGGACTTTCCAAGTACACCACGGACTTACCAGGTGTTACCTTGCCTTTCACGGAGCCCGCTATCGCCAGTTGCGAAACCAGTGCGACCGTAGCGAACAGAGCGAACAACTTTACAAGTTTCATGATTTCTTTTCTCCTCAGCTATTAAAAGACCCATTCCAGCCCAGCCACAGCAGTGTTGGTACGGAACGGCTGAACGGCCACGGGCAATCCGGTGATCGGGTTGGTGATTACGGTTACGTATTGCTGCGGACGAATCTGATATTCAAACGAAGCTTTGATATTCGCGTGGATCAGAAACTGCACACCCGGGGTGAAACGGTTGCGGGTCTGGTTAAAGGGAGCAACGAACGGCGTGGAAGTATTGAACGCCAGCCCGTTGATCTTGTCAGGACCGGAGTTCACGGCATCCCAGCGCATGATGGCCATGATCCACGGGTAGGGCATGTAGTCGACTTGCATAAACCCGCCGCTAAACGTGGCGGGTCCGGCCCGAAGGAAGCTCACGGGCGCCGGTCCTGTGGGGTCGATGGGTAGCGGAATGAATGTCCCGGTACTATCCACGGGCAGAAGGTTATGGTCGTGCCCGTACATGTACAAGCCGTAGATCTGCAGCGTGCGGTAGTTGAATGTGAAATCGCCGCCGACGCGATAGAACGGCTCCTGCACCAGCAGCACTGCCGGGTCGCCTGCTAAGGTCTCACCGGTGAAGCGCTGCGCGGAACGGCCATAGAAGTAGTAGCTTCCTAAGGTCAGATAAGTGTGGTCGCGTGGACCTGTAGGACCTGCTGCCTGCACCGCGTTGCGGCTCGCCGGATCTCGCTCCAGATTGAATCGGTAGTCGAACCGTGTGTAGAGGTCTTTAATGTTCGCATCCGACTGGAAGCCGATGCCGCCGTTCGCGCCGCCCGTGGGCGATGGAACAAATGGACTGGTATTTGAAGATTGGTTCACGCCGTTGGTGTTTTGGTCAACGATGGCAATCGAGTAGTGGTAACCGCCCGTGCGCAGCCCCCCGCTGAACTCAACGCCGTTGGCGACGTCGGCGAGGGTGAACTGGTTGTTGACATTTTGCTGGGCGAAGCCCGCGGTTTGCGCGCCGATGTTGGCTTGAGCATAGATATCGTAATTGCTGATGTCGATGCCGCGCGCCTGGGTGAAGGGAAGATCCATCTCAAAACGGCCGACTCGGAGGCTGAGGGAGTTTTGGGGCATGTGGATCAGGCGACCGATGTTGACGAACTTCAAATAGCCGTCGCCCAGGCCACCGGCAGTGTTATCGCCACCCACGTTAAAGTCGGAGTCCACCCAGAAGGCGATGTCGCTGCCGAAATTGCCTGCGCTGAAAATGCTGAACAGCCCGCTGCTGAAGTCGGTCTTGGGAATGAAGGGAGGAACCGTTCCCGGAGGGCCGGCCAGAGCGCCAAATTTTCCGCGGTTGGCGCTGGTGTCCTGAAAGAAGACATTCATGCGCAGCCCGATCGGAGAGATGCCCGGAATCGTCCCCGGCCACACGGCGTGCGGAAACTGCTCTTTTTGCGCCGGCGCCCCCAGCATGACCGCTGGGATCTTAAGAAACGTCTCGTTGTCGGTCGGCCACTTGAATCCCGCATCTTTGAACGCTTTCCCGAAGTCGTTCAATTTGGGGAAATCATTATGGCAGGTGGTACAGGACGTCTGATACTGCCGGGCAAAGGCAGGTATTGCTCGCGAAACCGCCGGATACAGCATTGTAAGAATCACAAGAAAACTGAACAGCCCACTCTTCGTTCGCATAGTTGCTCCTCAGTTGATCCAGGCTACAGCTACCATAGTCGGGCGAGGGGTCACAGGCTGGCTGTGATGTGCGTCACAATGCTCACACGAACGATGTAGCCGCAGGCGGCACTGCGGACGAGCACTGAGGCTCGGGGAACTCAGAACCCGCTCGGGAAAACTGACGGAGATGAAGAACTACAGACTGGCGTGGGCCGCCAGTTGCATCAAGTTGCGGAATTTGGCGACCAGTTCTTTGTCGGTGGGCGTATCGCAGCGGAATTCCACGCCGTAGGTGTAGCCGCGGCGGTGGCGCACGGTGCCGGGGGCGCGCACGGGCGTGCTGGAATAAGGAAGCGTGAACTCAATGAATACTTCGTCCAAGGCGCGTAGTTCGATTCCGGCAAAGAGCAACACGCCGCCTTCGCTTACGTCGTGGACTCGTCCCTGGGTAATCTTGGTGGTGTCTTCGCGGCTCGCAATCAGCCGTACCGGCAGGTTGAGCCGGTAGCGTTGCCAACGCCGGAAGATGGCCTTTTCGGGACGCGAGGGTTTGGGCTTTGCAGCGCCGTTCTGCAGACTTGCTTGGGTCGCCATGCACCGAATGTTAATCCCGAAACTGCTTCCCGTGAACGTTACAGAAGTGCGAGTCAATCGGACCATCCGCCAAATAAGGATCTCGAAACGAAAAGCTTTTCACAAATTGGCCAACCATGGGGCCACCCGTGCGTGCGAGCCAATGGTCTCTATCGCATTGATCAAACTAGACTTATATCGAAAGAATTAATATCCACAGCCTCTTCGGAAGCATGCCTAACGCGCCCGGATTGGCACGATCCGCGAAAACCATCTATAAAATGTTAAAAACAAATCAAATAAGTTGATGGCAAGGCTCGTGCAACGAGCTTATGACGTATCTTTTGCTGCGGCTTTGGCGGGCACGTGGCATGCCTTAGGCAAGGATTCCGTTGTGGGAGATTAAGTTGGGGGCCGTGACGTCTTAACCGGCTGCGGAGGAGAGTTTCAAGTGGGTCATCCGGACCGGCGCAAGATAGCGCGGCTTCCCTTGGAAGTCTTTCTTCGGCTACGCCTCGCCGGCGGTGCCGACGTGGAATTTGCAGAAACCCGCGATGTTAGCGCGCACGGCCTCTATTTTTTGACTCGAGCCCAGGTTTTACCGGGGCAGGAGTTAGAATGCGTTCTCGTTCTGCCGCAGGACCTCACTCTGACGCCGGAACCGATGTTTGTGGGTTGCCACGGCAAGGTTCTTCGCATCAACGAACGCCTACCTGGCCAAAAGCTGGGTGTGGCGCTGGAAGTTTACGGCTACGATTTTTCCTTGCCTGGGAGCTTCTTCGAAAACAGCGGCGCAGCTTCCGGTCCCTAAAGCCGCGCGCTGCTTATGCAGCCGGGCTGTACCTTCTGGCCGTTTCTTCGATACGCGCCTTCGAGAGGTCCTTGGGGACCATCACGGGATGGAACTCCAGATGCGCGTTGAAGGCGTGAAACCAGGGTTCGGCAATGGATGGAATCTGCGACGCGTCGCGCATTTCAAAGAAGACGTACGCGGTTCGCTTGCCGTGGTCGTCAGTAAAATAAGCGGCCTCGGGCTTCAGCTCATCCACAATGGCCTGAATCGTCTTGCTGAGAGTGCCGGCCTTGGCCGCGGTGTTGGCCTTCTCAGTATCCATGATCGCTTTCAACATAAACCGCATGGTGTTTGCCTCCTGATCAGACGCTTGGATCAAGCGCGGGACATAAGGGGTTGTCCCGTGTTAGGCAGCATTTTTTGTGTGGCGACAGCGACACAAACCCGAGTCTGAGCGGGAACGTCGGCGTGTGTACGTTTCCAGGCTGAGGACAATTCTGATCAAATTTTCTCGCTGCCTCCCGCACTCTTTGACGGATCGCTCGCGCTTCGTTTGCCAGGGTGAGGAGGAGCACCGTCAGACCTCGCTTTGCCAAAGAGCGTTCCTGCGACTTCGGTAAGCTTTCCCATTACGTCGTCGGAAAACAAACCGACCAGGAAACCGATGGAGTAAGCGTATCCCTTGTGGTCATTGTCCACCTTCGTGGCGAAGGTTACTCCCAGCAGCCCCGTCTGGATGATGATGTAGGTCGATACTGCAAGAAAGAGTCCCAAAAAGGGTGAGGTCAGACGCCAGGCGACGAGATCATGTTTCCAGATCCCTCCGCTGACGGACCTTACATACCACTTCACCGAGTAGATCCAACTGCCGGTGATACCGCCAAGGCCACAATAGAGAAGCCTGTCGACGGTGTCTTTCAAGCTGCCGTCTTTCTTCAAAAGAATGGTGGCAACAAGTACGGCAAACACGAGCACGGATCCCAAATAAATCCCTTCAGCGCGGATCCTTCGCCAAGCTTCCGGCGGATAAATCGTTTTCCACGACGTTGCGTGAGAGTCCGCTTCTGGTACCAGACCTGACTGGGCGCCAGAAAACGGAGCCGCTTGCGAAGTAGCCATGGAAGTGCCCTCCTGCTTGTCTTCTTAACTTGTGCTCGAAAAGAGGAGAACGTTTCACCCGCCCTAACCAATCGGCTCCCCCACCAACCTGCGAGGGCCTTCAGCCAGATTGCGGACTAAGGTGTGAGAACACGAATAGCCAGTGAGAAAGTGTTTTCCCATGCTTGTCTCGCTTGCGAGGAGGGGTTTTCTCCCGGGCGATCGCACGTGCAAGTTTTCGGCGCATCTTTTAACCACTTGTTGAAGAACAACTTACAGGCTGCGGGCATTCGCGATCGCTCCCCACCCGGGAGTTTTGGTGCTGCACATGCAAATGCTTCGTGCGTCGCAGCGACTGTCCGGCTGACGGAGCCAACGGAGGGACGATGAAACCGCTTACCGAGCCCCAATTCGAGTTGCCGCCCGAGTCCGCTATCTTTGGATCTTCCGAGGCGATGAAGAAGGTGCGCCGGGAATTAGCCATGATCGCTTCCGCCGATGTGCCCGTTCTCATTCACGGGCCCAGCGGCACAGGTAAAGAGATCATCGCAAGGATGATTCACTACTCGTCGCCGTATGCGAAGGGCCCATATCTCAAGATCAACTGCCCGGCTATCCCCGATGCGCTTCTCGAAAGCGAACTGTTCGGATACGAGCGGGGAGCGTTCACGGGAGCGTACGCAGCCAAGCCCGGACTCATTGCGCTGGCCAATCGCGGCACTCTGTTTCTTGACGAGATCGGAGAACTCAGCCTTCCGCTGCAATCCAAGCTCCTGCAAGTTTTGCAGGACGGAAAGTTCTCAAGAATCGGAGGCAAGGAAGATACCAAGTCGGAGGCGCGGGTCATCTGCGCTACGAATCGCGATCTGCGGCAGGGAATCGCCTCGGGAACCTTCCGCGAAGATCTGTTTTACCGTATCAACGTGGTGAATATCTCCATGCCTTCGCTGCGCGAGCGCAGCGCCGATATTCCTGAGCTGGTGGGGTACTTTCTCGATCATTTCAACATGGCTTACAACCGGAAAGCGCCGCCGATCTCCTCATCCCTGATGAAACTCCTGCGGTCCTACCACTGGCCTGGCAACATTCGCCAGCTGGAGAACCTGATGAAGCGCTACGTCATCCTCGGAACCGAGGGGTGCATCGCCAGCGACCTGGCGGAACCGGTGGGCGAAGTTCCAGAAGTTGAAATCCCTGAAGAAGGTCCTGTTCTGTTGAAGAAGTTAACGCGCGAGGCAGTACGGCGGCTGGAGCGGCGCGTAATTCTTAAGGTTCTTCAAGCACACAACTGGAATCGCCGCCGGACCGCGGAAGTGCTGGAGATCAGCTACCGCGCTCTCCTCTACAAAATTCGTGACGCGGGACTATCAACGGGGCGCGTGCTGCCCCGGACCGACCCATCGTCTCCCGTTGCCACCGCCTCACATGTCTGCGAAAAGAATTCCGAACCAGCAGGGGCGTTGCGGTCTGCGAGCAAGGCAAGCTAGGCCTGAGATCACTTACAAAGCTGGACCAACATCTTAGTTCAGGCATCCCAAAAGCATGAGAACTCGTCCCACTCCTGGCAGAGCTGGATTGTAAGACGGGCGTCTCAGTCCCTTTCGGCAAGTTCCCTCGGGCCGCGGGACGGCGTTTTCAATCTCATTTTTTGCAAGTGGAAATTCTTCTCCTAAGTGACTTGGGAGTGGGTTGGTCACAAGGCCTTTTATCATCCCTCGCCGGTAAGGGCCAATGGGTCTGGACAACGGCAGGGCCCCATGAATGTAACGTTGTGATCCTCTCCCGAGTTTGCCCGTTCATCCGAGAGGTTTTGTACTGAAGAACGACTGGGATCAATGAGGGGGTCTCATGCCGGTGAGTTTGGGAAACGCCGCCATGGACGCAACCGGTCAGCTGCGCCCGAAAGCCGGAAAGGGCTTCGTGCCGGCGGATGCCGAGACTCGAGCCTTGCGTGGCGCGCGGTCTGGCTCAGATCGTGGCACCGTGGTTGAAGTGCATCCGCCAGTGAAGCCCAAGAAGGGCCGTCGCGATGGAGACCCCTTCGTGGAACCGGAGTTCTTTCCTCTGGTTTCAGCCGCGCACGAATTCAAGACTCCGTTGGTAGCCATGCTTGGCTACACCGAACTAATGAAGAATGGCCAGCTTGGTCCAGTGACGGAAACGCAGTGCGGCGTGCTGGGCGAGATACAGGAAAGCGCGGAGCGGCTGCAAAGGCTGATTGCGAACCTGCTGCTTCTGTGCCGGCTCAAGACTGTGAAGGGCGCAGCGCGACCGGAGCGTGCTGAAGCCAATTTCCACGTCCACGAGATATTCGACTACTGGGCGCCTCTAGCGGCTCAGAAATCGATCGTGTACGAGTTCTTGCCGGCGCAAGGAGATCCTTGGGTCCGCGTCGAGGCTTTGAAACTGCAACATATCGTCTCCAACCTGATTGAGAACGCAATCAAGTTCACCTCCACCGGCGGACGTGTCGTTGTGAGTTTACATTCCTGTTTTTGGGACCGGCGGCGCGCTGAGACTGCGTTCCTGTTCAATCTCGAGCGGCATAGCGATCAGAAGATAGAAAACGCAGTCCGCGTCGACGTGCTTGATACCGGTCCAGGAATTCACCCGGATCACCATGACGAGATTTTTGGAGACTTTGTGCAATTGCCGGGCGCGTCCTCTCGCGGCGCCGGACTAGGACTGGCCATAGCCCGGCGTCTCGCCGAAATCTGTGGTGGGTTGATCTGGGTGGAAAGTGAACCAGGGCGGGGAAGTAAGTTCTCCTTGCTTCTGAATTAAAGACGGGCAACCGCGAGGAGACGAAGGGCAATGCGCGGCAGCATCCTGATCGTTGACGACGAACTCAGCGTACTGCGCTACACCAAGACGCTTCTTGAAGTCGAAGGCTACCAGGTGGAGACCGCTGGCAGCGGCGACGAAGCCTTGCAACGGATGCAAAGCGGTCTTGCTCCCAACCTGATCATCCTGGACCTGCTGATGCCAGGGATGGACGGCCTTGAGACCCTGGAGACCTGCAAGAGAATTCGTCCCGAGCAAAAGGTGCTGATGATGTCCTGTGAGGCTGAGACCAGCAAGGTAGTTCAAGCCATCAAGTTGGGGGCCGCAGACTACCTGACGAAACCCTTTCAACCGTTGCAGCTGCAGGGCGCCATCCGCAGGGTGCTCGAGTCCGGGGTCGCCACAAATACACAGGCCACAAAGTACAGCGTAAAGGACACCGAAGTGGTGGAAAACCTCGACGATGAACTCTTTTTCCTGGCTGCAAGCCCGGTGATGAAACAGATTCGTGCCCAAGTCGCGCTCATCGCCAAGGTGGATGTCCCCGTTCTCCTCCTCGGGGAGAGCGGCGTAGGAAAAGAAATCCTGGCCCGGTTGATTCACAAGATGTCCATTCGCGCGCATCGTCCTATGCTGAAGGTGAATTGCGCGGCCTTGCCCGCGGAACTGCTGGAGAGCGAGCTTTTCGGCTACGAAACCGGGGCCTTTACAGGGGCTTCCAAGTCTAAGCCGGGCAAGTTCGAACTGGCCCACAAGGGCACGATCCTGCTGGATGAAATCGGCGAGCTGAGCGCGGCTCTGCAAGCGAAACTTCTACACGTGTTGCAGGATGGGCAGTTCTGCCGCCTCGGAGGGCGCGCCAATGTTACCGCAGACGCCCGGATTCTGGCTGCGACCAACGTCGACGTACAAAAGGCCATCGCTGAACACAAACTTCGCGAAGACCTTTATTACCGGCTGAACGCTTTCACTATGACCATCCCGCCGCTGCGCGAGCGGCGTCAGGAGATACCCATCTTGCTGACCTGTTTCATGAACAATCTGGCGGAAAAGTTCGGGAAGAATCCGTTGCCGATGTCTGACCGCCTGGTACAGGCGTGCATGCGCCACCATTGGCCGGGAAACCTGCGCGAGCTGGGTAACTTTGTGAAACGCTATCTGGTTCTTGGACAGGAAGACCTGATGATTGAAGAGCTCGAGCGTAAGTCGCTGGGTTATGAAGAGGCAGCGCCTCCGCTCTCTGCCCGCGGTGGCCTGAAGGCGCTGGTACGCAGCCTGAAAGACGATGCCGAGGCTAAGGAGATCCAGCGCGCGCTGGACAATGCAAACTGGAACCGCAGGCGCGCAGCCACGCAGCTCAACATCAGTTACAAAGCCCTCCTTTATAAGATCAAACAACACGGTCTGAAGCCGACACGTGCACACGGCTTCTCCGCAGGATCCTGACGCAATTCGTGACGCAGAAACCGGCCCGGTTCGATTAGAATGTCTGGCATCGGCTGTAGCCTGTCGCTTCCCCCCGGGCAGTCAGCCCATGCGTGCATCCTCAGAAAACAGGCATATCAATTTGCATGAAAAACTATCTTGTCACCGGAGTTGCCGGCTTTATTGGCTCGGCCATTGTGCGCGCTCTCATGGAGCGCGGCGACCAGGTACGCGGTCTCGATGATTTTTCCACCGGTAAGCGGGGAAATATTGCCGGGCTGGAAGGTAAACTCGATTTCCGCGAAGGCAGCTTGCTGGATGCCGCCACTCTCGCCCACGCCTGCCAGGGAATTGATTGCGTCTTTCACCAGGCGGCCTTACCCTCAGTGCCCAAGTCGGTAGCCGAACCTAAGCTCACCAACTCCGTGAACGTTGAAGGTACGCTGAACCTGCTGATCGCCGCGCGCGACGCGGGAGTGAAGCGCGTGGTATACGCCGCCTCGTCTTCCGCCTACGGCGACAGCGAAGTCCTTCCCAAACGCGAAGCGATGGTTCCACGACCGATCTCTCCCTATGCTGTGCAGAAACTGACGGGCGAGCATTACATGCAGGTTTTCGCCGGCGTGTATGGCGTGGAAACCGTGAGCTTGCGTTACTTCAATATCTTTGGACCGCGCCAGGATGCAAACTCCCAATACTCCGCCGTCCTGGCAAAGTTCATTACCCTGATGCTGCAGGGGCAAGCGCCAACCATCTATGGCGACGGCGAGCAAAGCCGCGATTTCACCTTTGTTGACAATGCGGTCAAGGCCAACTTGTTGGCCGCGGCTGCGCCGGCAGCGGAAGTATCGGGCGGGGTCTTCAACATCGCCACCGGCAGCCGCTTCTCGCTTAACCAGACCTACCAGATGCTCCAGAAGATCATCGGTTTTCGAGGGGCCGTACAGTACGCTGCTGCCCGCGCGGGTGACGTAAAACATTCGTTGGCCGACATCAGCCTTGCCCAGAAGCACCTGCGGTACGCTCCCCAGGTCGATTTCGAGGAAGGCCTCAAAAGGACCGTTGATTGGTACCGCGAGACCACTCAGGCTGAGGCCGGGGCAGCCACGCTGGCGCGATGAGCGGACTTCGAGAACCATGGCGAAAGGACGCAGCATGCCCGCGTGTAGCTGTCCGGTGCGACAAGATAGATGGTTGAAGGACTTTCGCTGTCATCGCACGAAATCGCCGGCCGGCCTCCGCAACGAAACCCGCCTGTAGAGACGCGGCATTGCCGCGTCTCATTCTCGAACCGACGGCTTTATCTCGGGTACCCTCCACGGCGTGGAAGGGTACGAACATTGAGACGTGGCAATGCCACGTCTCTACGTGTAACATTTTCGCTCATCTTTCACGTCCTTCGGCACGACGGGATGTTTCATCCGATGTCGCGCGATGTCGGCGATCGCTGCCGCATAGTGCGCGCGTTCACCCGGCGAGCTGCTTGTAGACCTTCTCAAACTCAGCCATGAGGAGTCGGTTGGGTGAGGTGAATCCTGATACGACCTGTCGCGCCCACTCGCAATACTCACGCTTGCGTTCGGGGGTCCAGTTCGCCGGCGGACTGACCAGTAACGATCGCAAATTCGATATCTTGTCTGCCAGTTTCAAAGTTTGCGCGCGCTCAGATTTATACGGAGCGTTCTCAACTTGCAGGGCTTTCCTGGTTTCTTGGGGAAGAGACTTGTCATCTGTGGCTTCCAGCACAAGGGCTGCCACATCACTGCCGAAACGCTGCTCCAACTCCTGCGCCGTCACGCTGGTGTCCTCAATCGTGTCGTGCAGGAAAGCCGCCACCACCAGGTTCGCGTCCAAAGCCGGACTGCTGGCCGCAACCAACTCCGCGACTTCGATCAAGTGATTGATGTAGGGTTCCGCGGCCTGGCCTTTGCGCTTCTGCCCGGCATGTCTCTCGGCTGCGAAACGAGCCGCTGCCAGAATTTTTTGCGCGTCCGCGGCCGCCAGGCTGTTATTCGTCACGCTTCATTACCTTACAAAACCTTACAAAACGATGAATGAAAATCATAGCGTTAGGTTGCATACTTTCCTTATCTGGGCCGGTATTTGCGGTTCGGCCCCGAAAAGCATTACTATGTCGAACTATTCCCCTATTGCGCGATGGAATGCCTGGACTCCCAGGGGCGGGGGCTGAATTTGTCATGACACAGAAGCCAGGCAAGCCGCTCTCCCTTCGCCTCATCGACCTCACTTTGGAACTCCGCTCGCTCGACGCAGACCTGAAAGCAGGGGAGCTGCCCGCCGGGCCGCAGCTCAGAGAGTTTCGGCAAGCGCTGGACAATACGCGCACCACTGCCTGGACCGTCAACGAATTGATGGACGCACGCCATGCCGGCCGCGACCCACGCGCTGTCCTATCATTTCTCACCGCAGAGCGCCTGCGCCGGTTCTCCCAGATGGTGAAAGATCTCTGCAGTGAAATCGATCAGGAGGGCACCACCTGGCAGTCTCAGGGAGTGCAGGATTTGGCCGACTCGCTTACCCTACTGCAGGAAAAACTGGGTGAACTCGTTCGTCGGCGCCTTGCTGATGCTGATAGTCAAAGACCAAAGATCGTGAAGTGAGTGTAAGTTAATATTTATCAATGGCTTAAACGTCCTACCTTGAGGCTTAACGAGTCTCCTCGCTCGAAAACGCCGGTTCTTGGGTCTGCGCTTTTCATGGAACTGGCAGCCTCCCGGTTGCGTATAACTAAATAATTAGTTACATTTTAAGAAGTGGAACGTCTAATAAGAAGCCGGAGGGAGACACCCCCGGGGAGGAAGAGGAGAACTTGCCGCCGAGAAAATCACCGACCCTCACGGAAGCCGAGCTTCGCCTGATGGAAGTTCTTTGGCAAAAAGGCCCGGCCACGGTGCACCAGGTGCTTGAATCTCTTCCGAAAAGTACCGCTCTCGCTTACAACTCTGTTCTGACCACCATTCGCGTTCTGGAAAAGAAGGGTTACCTGAAACACGTGAAAGATGGACGGGCCCATGTCTACCAGCCTCTGGTGGGGCGCAAAGAAGCGACGCGATCTGAAGTGCGCAACCTGCTCAACCGGTTTTTTAAGGATTCCCACGAACTGCTGGTGCTCAATCTGCTCGAAGACTCGAGCCTGGATGCGATTGAGTTGAAACGCCTGCGCGAACTTCTGGGCCATAGCGAGCTGGCGGGGCAGAAGGGCGGTGAGTCGTGATGTCCCTGCCGGCCAATCTGAATTGGATGGCGTCCGTGGCGCTCGACCGCATGCTTTATTGCCTGGCTGAGGGCATAGCCCTGGCCGCCTTGCTTTCGTTGGCCATGCGCTTGTTTCCTCCCAAAAGCTCGCGTACCCGGTTCGCGGTTTGGTTTTCGGCTCTGATCGCCGTTGCCGTGCTGCCCGTGCTGGGTGTCGCCGGAATGACTGCAGGACGTGCGCAAACCATTTCTGCTGCCGCTGCTGGCAAAGCGCTGCTTACCATACCGGCTTCTTGGGCAGAGTCCGTATTTGCTATTTGGGCCCTGCTGGCTTTCCTGGGATTGCTGCGTGTAGGCGCGGGGTTGTGGCATATCCATCAGTTGCGCCGGAGTTGCACCCCCATCAATCCCGAGCTCCTGGGCCGGGAATTGCAATCGGCGCTTGCCGAGCTGAAACTGTCGCGTTCGGTCTCGATTCTGGTTTCGCCCCAGTCCAGCGTACCGGCGGCAGTCGGATTCTTCAGGCCGGTCGTGGTTATTCCTGAGTGGTTGGCAGAGGAAACCTCTGCCTGCGAATTGCGGTACGTTGTGCTCCATGAACTTGCCCATTTGCGGCGTTGGGACGACTGGACGAACCTGACTCAGAAGGTCGTGAAAGCCGCCCTGTTCTTCCATCCTGGGATTTGGTGGATCGAACGCAAACTAGCGCTGGACCGTGAGATGGCCTGCGACGAGGCGGTGCTGAGCGAAGTTCCCGAGCCGCGCGTGTATGCGCAATGCCTGGCGCGCGTCGCCGAGAAAAGTTTTCTGCGCCGGAAGATGGCCCTGGCCCAGGCGGCGGTGGACCGCATGAAGCATCTCTCCTGGCGCATCGCGCGGATCCTGAGTCTGAATGCGAATGAGAACGCACGCCGTTCCCGCGCCCTCTCTTGGAAGCCGGCTGTTGCCATGGTGGTAACTGCGGGCGCGATCAGCGCGGTTTGGACATCGCAGGCCCCGCCGTTGGTGCGGGTGGCCGATCCCGTTGCCACCCAGACTGCGGCCGCGACTGGATCCTCCTCAGGCTTCGCAAACAGCGCGGCCCGGAGGACCGAACGTGATCCCGGTGGAACTTCGCCGGTCTTAGCTTCATTGAACGCGAAGACGAATCCGGTCGTGGTTCCTGCGTTCTACGCCCCGACGCAGAATGATGACCGGAGCCGTACAGCGCTTTCCCGGGGCCGGAAAAGGTCGCATCCTGGGCGCCATAATCCGGAGCTGATTCAGGCGCGACACACACCTGCCGAGATCGTGCCGAGCGATATGGCTGAAGTCCTGGTCACCGTGGTGCAGACACAATTTGTGACCGGCGGGCAGACCCCACAGTCAGGATTGTGGCAGATCAGCGTGGTCGAAGTGCGCTGGGACGTTCCCGCACACCACTCGAAGAAAGAGACTCCTAGAAAAATCTAAACTGGCGAACGGCACTAAGGCTGCGGACGAAGTATTGCAGTCAAAACTAATTAATTAGTTATACAGACTTATAGAGGTGAAAACGATAATGAATACGTGGATTGCAAGGAAATTCAAATCTCTCAACGCCCCTCGCACGGTGGCGGCAGTTACAGCTTTGGCCGTCATCCTGTCGGTGGGAAGCTACGTTCTTCTTAAACCCGCGGCGGCCAGCGCTTCCAGCGTTGCGCCCATTGCGGCTGCGGCCCCAGCTTTAGATGAAAGCAGCGTCAGCCCGTTGTTGTCGCTCGACCGCGCCATGGAAACCCTGGCAGCACACGTAACGCCGGCGGTGGTGAACGTAACCGTTGCCGCAAAGGGCAAACATCAAGAGACCTCCGAAGACGACCAGAACGAATTCCAAAAGTTCTTCGGCCAGCAGTTCGGACCAGGGATGCGTCCGGGGCCGCAGATCGAGCACGGCTTGGGCAGCGGCATCATCATCTCCCCTGACGGCTACATCGTCACCAACAACCACGTGATCGATGGCGCGGTGGACATCCGGGTGACCATGACCGATCGGCGCGTGCTTCCGGCCAAGCTGATCGGCGCCGATCCGCTGACCGATCTCGCCGTTATCAAGGTCAATGCCAGCAACTTGCCCAGCCTGCCCTGGGGCGACTCTACAGCGCTGATGCCTGGACAAACCGTCCTGGCATTCGGCAATCCTTACGGGTTCCGCTTCACGGTGACGCGGGGCATCGTCAGCGCGCTCAACCGCCCGAATCCTTTTGCTCAAGACCGCCGCTCGCCGGGTGAGTTCATCCAGACGGACGCGGCCATCAATCCCGGAAACTCCGGCGGTCCGCTGGTCAGCGCCCGCGGCGAGGTGGTGGGCATCAACACGTTCTTGATCTCGCCGTCGGGCTCGTTTTCCGGCATGGGCTTTGCTATTCCCGCGCAGGTCGCGAAGCCGGTGGTGGAGAGCCTGCTCAAGTACGGCAAAGTTGAACATGCCCGCGTCGGCATCGGCATCACGGACGTAACCCCGGAGAACGTGAAGTTCTTCCACATGGACAAAGCCATCGGCGCGTTGGTCAGCCAGGTCGAGCCTGATTCTCCTGGCGCCAAGGCCGGTCTGAAAGTCGGTGACGTCATCACCCAGGTCAACGGCAAGAAGGTGGACGACGCCGGACAGCTCCAGGTTCTCATCAGCCAGCAGCGTCCGGGAACCAAAGTTGAATTGGGAATCATCCGCGACGGCAAGAGCGAGACGGTTCCGGTGACGCTCGAAGCACTGGACGCGCGTCACGGCGAAGCCAAGGCTGGTCAAGAGCACGGCAAGGCCCGCTGGGGACTGGGACTGATGGAAATTGATCCCGACGCGCGCGAGCAACTGCAGCTTCCCGCGAACGTGCGCGGCGTGGTTGTGACCAACGTCCAGCCTGGCAGTCCCGCGGACAATGCCGGGATCTCCCGCGGCGATGTGATCACGGAAGTGAACCGCAAGGACGTTCAGTCGGTCAGCGACGTCCAGCGTGAGTTAGGCGGCGTGGCCGATGGCCAGGACGCGTTAGTTTTGGTCTGGTCGCGCGGCGGAAGCAGCTTCGTAGTGATGCACTCCGCTGAAGGCCAGCCGGCAGAACAGGGCGAGTAAATTACCTCCAGACCTCGCCCACGGCGCACCCGTAATGGGTGCGCCGTTTCTTTATCCCACGGCCTTAAACTGCTCGTCGATCTCCACCTGATGCCCGGCAACCAAGCGGTTGTTCTGGTTGGCCAGGCCGACCACCGCCAACATTTCGTTGAAGATGGCTTCCGTCATGCCTTTTTTGCGCGCGGCGGCGGTATGCGCGGCGATGCAGTAGTCGCACTGGTTGGTCACGCTCACGGCCACGTAAATCAGCTCTTTCATCAGAGGATCGAGCGCGCCGGCGGCCATGATTTCTTTCGTGTCTTCCCACGTCCGTTTCAGCCGGACAGGATCATGGGCCAGCGCTTTCCAGAAGTTCGTGACCTTATCAATTTTTCGCGTGGCCATAATGTCGTCATAGACGGCGTGGACTTCGGGGCTGGCTTTTTCGTATTCGATGAAGCCGTATGTGGACATAATCGGGAATCTCCAGTTGAGAATAGGCTAGCTTTTTGTTGCGGTCGACGGAAACCCTTTCGCCAACAACACCACCGCAGTAGATCCGGCTTTTCTGTCTTTCGCGATCTCCTGGTAGTCGGGCGACCGTTCCCACTCCCAGAAGGCAGCCTCATCGGGAAACGAAAGCAAGACCACCTTCTCCCGATCCCACTTGCCCTCGACAACTTGCGGGCTCTCGTCCGTGGCAAGCACCTGGCCTTTGAAACGGCGCATGACACCCATGAACTTGGACTGGTAGCGATTGTAAGCTTCGCGATCGGTGATGGTGAGTTGCGCAATGGCGTAAACAGTCATTTGGGGATCACGGTATCAACAGAATCTTGCCTGTCGTCTTTCTTCCCTCGAGATCCCGGTGCGCCTGCTGCGCGTCGGCGAGTTTGTACGTGTGTCCGATGTGCAGCTTCACCTTGCCGGCAGCAATCCAGCCCAGGACATCATTCGCGCGCTTTTCCAGTTCCTCGCGGGTCGCGATGAAGTGCATCAGGCTCGGCCGCGCCAGGAAGATGGAACCTCGTTGCGTCAGCCTGAGGGGATCGATCGGCGGGACGGGACCACTAGCCCCGCCGAACAGCGCCATGGTTCCGCGGGGCCGCAGAACCTCGAGGCTTTTATCGAAAGTCGTTTTGCCTACGCCGTCATAGACCACGTCGACGCCTTTATTCGCGGTCAGGCGCTTGGTCTCGGCTTCGAAGTCTTGGGTGCTGTAGTTGATCACTTCGTCGGCGCCGGCATCACGCGCCAGTTTGGCCTTTTCTTCCGACCCCACAGTGCCGATGACGCGCGCGCCGATGTTCTTGGCCATCTGCGTAAGCAACAAGCCCATCCCGCCGGCCGCGGCGTGGACGAGCACAGTGTCGCCCTTCTTTACCGGATAGACGGAGTAGAGCAAATAATGCGCCGTCATTCCCTGGAGCATCGCGGCGGCCGCCTGCTGATCGCTAATACCCACAGGGACACGCACCAGGCGATCGGCGGGGACGGCGGCGTACTCCGCGTAAGCACCCAGCACGCCTGTATACGCAACGCGATCGCCCGCCTTGAGCGATTTCACCTCGCCGCCCACTTCGCTTACGGTGCCGGCGGCCTCCTGGCCGTCAACAAACGGCAGCGGTGAAGGATAGCGGCCTTCGCGGAAATAGACGTCAATGAAATTCACGCCTGAAGCCGCGATCTTCACCACGGCTTCATTCGGTTTGGGTTTGGGAACAGGAAGATCGACGAGCATGAGGGCTTCCGGCCCTCCGGGTTTCTGTACTTGAATGGCTTTCATGTGTAAGGCGCCTCAAAGTGTCTTGCATCAAAACGTAAAGCTCTCTTCTTCCGCGATCATGACGACCGGCGGCCCTCCCGACGAGATCTTCGCTGCGTGTCCTATCGTCTCTTTACCGCCCGCAGATGCGGCACAAGCCTGTAGCGCTTCCATGGAAGGGAAGTGCACTTCCGCGATGCGGTAGAACTGCGGGGTTCCTTGCGGCGAGGCGGTGATCTTTGTGGCCACGAACTTGGTCTTGCCCCCGAGCTTTTCCACGGCCATGGGGACGTGCTCGCTCTGGTAGAGCTTTTCAAACACATTGATGTCCTTAGGACGCGGGTACATCACGATCAGCTTTACGTTTGCCATCTTGCTTTCCTTTCATGTGCTACAACTTGCAACATAAGATTCTAGCTGGAAGTCTTGGATTTGTCGGGCTTCATAGATCAGGTTGAGGTACTTCTACTTCTTCTTCGGCTTCATGGCCTGCCACTGCTCTTCGGTCAGCAAGTCGCCAAGATGGCTGAACTCGCTGGCGCCCTTGAGCCACTCGCCGCCATCCATCACGACTTGATGCCCGTTCACGTAGCCGGCTTGATCGCTGACCATGAATGCGGCGAGATTTGCGAGCTCCTCGTGCGTGCCGAAACGTCCCAGTGGGTTGCGTTTCTTGGCCAGCGCTTCGAGAGATTGCACCGGCATCAGGCGGGAAAACGCGCCTTCGGTGGGAACCGGGCCGGGCGCGATGGCGTTGAAGCGAATGCCGCGGTTGCCCCACTCGACGGCCAGGCTGCGCGTGAGGTTGAGCACGCCGGCTTTGGCCACCGACGACGGCACCACGTAGCCGGAACCGCTCTCTGCATACGTGGTCGTGATGTTGAGGACGCTAGCGCGATGCCCCTCTTTGAGCCAGCGGCGGCCGCACGCCAGCGTCACGTGCAGCGTGCCCATGAGCACAATGCCAATGACGGCTTCAAATGCGCCTAAGGAAAGATCTTCGGTACGCGCAAGAAAATTGCCGGCGGCGTTGTTGACCAGGATGTCGAGCGGACCTTCCTTCCAGATCTGCGCGATCATTTCTTCCACACGCGCGTTGTCCCGCACGTCGCAAGAGAAGGTTTTCACTGTGCCGCCCGTGGCCTTGCCCAATTCCTCGGCCGCTTCCGCCAGGACCTGCTCGCGCCGTCCGCAGATGCAGAGCGTTGCGGCGCCCAGTTCGAGAAAGCGCCGGCCCATGCTCTTGCCCAGGCCGGTCGCGCCGCCGGTGATCAGAATCCGTTTTCCGGAGAGTAGGTTCTTGTCAAACACACCAAATGCTCCTTGGTCGCGAGATTTGAATTGTAAATTTGAAATTTAAGATTTCAAGTTTCTTTCACCGCCGCGAGGGGCAGGCCGCGCTCGATGGCCCACTCTTCCCATGCTTTGGCACTACGGGTGCGAAAGGTCTTTTCGAGCTGGGCGCGATCCGCCGTGGTGAGTCCCAACTCCACCAGCAGCCGCTGCGCGAAATGCGGTTCCAGCGCGGCCACGGCGATCCATCCGTCGCTGGCCTGGTACATGGAATACAGCGGGTATCCCCCGCCCAAAAGACCGCCCGGACGCGTCAATCCGGCGTGCAATGGCGCAGCCAGCTCGCAGGCGCAATCGTAGAGGGAGACAAACTCGCATCCGGCTTGCTTGTTACGAGAAAAGTTCAAGAGCAAGGCCAAGGCTGCGGTGACACAGCGCTCAGCCGCGGCCAGGTCAACATACAAAGAAAGCGGCAGCTGCGGCGGTGAAAGCAGACCGGTGGATGCGAGATAGGTAAGATCGTGTCCGCTGCGCTCCTCGAACGGCGGCGGGTATCCGATGATGCCGGCGAAGCACAAGTTGGGATGGCGGCGATGAACACTCTCCCAATCCAGCTCCAACTTGCGCAGAGCTGAGGGCCGAAACGAGGCCAGCAACAGATCAGCGCCTGCCAAATGTGTCTCCATTTGCCGGCGGCCGGATGGATCCTTCAGGTCCAGCGAGACCACAGTCTGACCACTCGCCAGAGCGTGATACCAGCCGGGCGCCGCTGTCTTCAGTGGATCGCCAGCAGGAGGCTCGACCTTGGTCACTTGTGCACCCGTCCCGGCCAAACGCGCGGCCGCGACGGGGCCGGGCGTGTTGAGGGCCAAGGTTACAACTTTCACCCCGGCGAGAGGCTTTCCCACGTGAGAAGTCACGGAAGTAAACCTACCACGGAGACACGGAGACACGGAGAAAAAGCGAGAAGGCGTAGCCGCGAATGCCGCGAATGCTCGCGAATACCGACAAAAAGTAGAAAGGCTCGCGGGCAGGCTGTATTTTCAGCAGTTTTTTGATTCTAAAAATTCGCGTTGATTTGCGGCTGACCCCGGCTTTCTCCGTGCCTCCGTGTCTCCGTGGTGGGTGTGCCACAACAATGTTAGAATCCCGTTTTTCACCAAACCCTAGGGGGCCTCGAACCATGCGAAAACGGCTTCTGGCAGTTCTCATTTTGTTTGTGGCAAGCGCGGCGGTGGCAACGGAACGCCAGAACAACGCCGACTATCGAGCGCGACGTGTGGCCCTGGCTGCCAAAATGGATGGCGGCGCGTTGGTGCTTTTTGCGCCCACTGAGGCAGATGGTCCCAATAATCTTTATGGGTTTCGCCAGGACGACAACTTCTACTATCTGACCGGATGGCAAGAGCCGGGCGCGGCGGTTTTCATCAATTCCAATCCTTACCAGGAGATCTTCTTTCTTCCCGAGCACAACCTGACCCAGGAAAAATGGACCGGCCCCAAGCTCGGCCCTGAGGACCCCGACGCGTCGCGCGCCACGGGTTTCGATAAAGTCGCGGGGCTGGACAAGATGCACGACGAACTGTTGAAGGTCTTGCCGCAAGCGCGGGCCGTTGTGTACACCGACATCGGTGCGAACGGCCGGACGACGGCGTCCACCGGGCCGATCGAGTGGCTGCGCCGCAGCAACTCGTTCCCGAACAACACTTTGTTCCGTGACGCCAAGCCCTTGCTGGCGTCGTTGCGCATGGTGAAAGACGCCGGTGAGTTGCAGATGATTGTTCGCGCCACCGAAGCGTCGGAAGCCGGACACAGCGCGGCGCTCAAAGCCATTCACCCCGGGGTGACGGAGCGGGAGATTTCCGCGCTCATGCAGTACGAATTCGGCAAGCGCGGATGCGAACGCCCGGCCTATGCTCCCATCGTAGGCAGCGGTTTTTATTCGACCGTGCTGCACTACTCCGCTGACGACAAAGTCATGAATGATGGAGACCTGGTGGTCATGGACGTGGGCGGCGAGTACTCCATGTATGCCACCGACATCACCCGCACCGTGCCCGTCAACGGCAAGTTCACGCCGCGCCAGCGCGAGATCTACAACATCGTGCTGGGAGCGCAAGAGGCCGCCATACAGGCGTTCCAGGCAGGGAAGTCAAAACTGGCTACCAGCAGAACTGATCCGGACTCCCTCTACAAAGTCGCGTACGATTACATTAACTCCCACGGCAAAGATCTCCACGGTCAGCCGCTGGGGCAATACTTCATCCACGGATTGGGCCACCACGTGGGGCTGAACGTGCACGACGCGAGCGATGCTTCGCCAGTGAATAAGAACATGGTTTTCACACTGGAGCCGGGGATTTATATCCCCGAGGAAAAGCTGGGCGTACGCATCGAAGATATGTTTACCGTCGACCAGACCGGCAAATTGGTGATGCTTACGCGCGATCTGCCGCGCACCGCGGACCAGGTTGAAGCCGCGATGAAAAAATGAATTCCTGAAGAAACGAAAAGGCCTGCCGAATCACCTTAGAGATGCGGGCCTCTGCAATCATCCTGAGATATTCCCGGTTGGCTCGCTCTCCGTTTGCCTAGAAGAGAGGAGTCGATGACATACTTTTCCAAGTCCACTTTAAGAATCTACTTAGCTTTGCTGCTGTGCATGCTGCTGCTCTCCAGCGATGCCTTAAGCTGGGGACCGGGCGGGCACATGATCGTCGCTAACATCGCTTATGCCCGGCTCAACCCTCGAGCCAAGGCAGAAGTCGACAAGCTCATCAAACTCGATATTGAGCCTACCGCAATCACCGCCAAGAGCCTGGATTTCGTGAACGCTTCTCATTGGCCCGACGATCTGCGGCCGGAGGAGGCTTTTGCGAATACGCTGCCTTTACACTTTGCCGATTTTCCAATTTCGGCCGATGGCACGAACCTTCCGACCGACTTGCCTGAATCAGAAAACGTGATTGCCGCTTTGGGGAAGTACGTCCAGATCCTCAAAACCAGCACCGACGACAATCAAAGAGCTGAGGCGTTGCGCTTCATCATCCACTTTGTTGGAGACATCCATCAGCCGCTGCACTGTGCCACGCAGGTCTCGGCGAAGCTTCCGGAAGGCGATCGCGGTGGAAATCTGTTCAAGATCAAGCTGACCGGAACGGACGGGAAGCCGCAGGTTGTCAAGCTGCACAGCTATTGGGATGGCGGCAGCAATGACTTTCCGAAGGCAGGCGCAAACTTCGCTCCTCCCCCGCTGAGTCAGATTGCACCGGCAGCCAAGCGCATCACTGCGGAATTCCCGGATAGTGACCCGGCCTGGAAAGCAGGCGGCGTTGAGGATTTTGCGGGGTGGGCAAAAGAGAGCACCGACCTTGCTCAATCTGTGGCCTACGCAGGAATCTCGCCCAACGGGAGGCCAAGCGCGGCCTACAGAAAGCAAGCCGTACAGACCGCGCACCAGCGGGTGGCTTGGGCAGGCTATCGTCTGGCCGAGTTGCTCAATTCGATTTGGCCTGAGCAACAATGAGAAGGGCGGCGAGTGGCGTCCCGCGCCACTCGCCTGCCTCTGGAGGTTGCCGGCAAAAGCCTCCGGCGGAATACCACTCTCAAGCACCACCTGCATAGCGCAGTTCTTTTGCTATGCTTGGCCTGTTGAGCCGCCTTTCCAACACATCCCCGGGCAGATCATCGCCTGATCTAAGCGCTTTTAGCGAGCCAGACCGGGCGCGCGGCGAACTCGACCGAATCGCCGCGCATACGCCTGGCGCTTCTCTGGACGCTCTGCTGCCGCTGCTCACCGAGTCTCCCAATCCTGACCAATCGCTGAACCTCCTTGAGCGGCTGATCGATAAGGGCGACGAACATCTGTTGCACCTCCTCAGCCGCAACCCGACTCTGCTGCGCTACGTCATTCTCATCTTCGGTCACAGCTACTGGCTCGGTGAAACCGTTCTTCAAAACACCGACCTATTGGAACGGCTGCTGCATGACAAGAGGCTCGAAAGGTCTCTCACGCGTGAGGATTATCACGATACCCTGGCGCGCTTTCGGGCAGAGCGTCCCAACGCCGAGGTTGCGGCCCTGCTGGCCCGTTTCAGGAAGCGCGAATACGTTCGCATTCTGCTGCGCGATGCGCTCGGCGTAGCCACACTCGCGGAAACCACTCAGGAGATATCCGCGCTGACCGATGCCGTCATCGACCGTGCGCTCGAGGAAGCGATGGAGCAGATACAGGCCCGCCATCGAGACAGCCAGCGCCGGGAGATCGCAACGCCGTTTGCCGTACTGGCGCTGGGCAAACTCGGCGGAAACGAGCTGAACTACAGCTCGGACGTGGACCTCCTTTACCTCTACGGCGAGCACGAACGCGAAAATGAGCCGTCACCACGCGAACACTTCGTCCGCCAGGCGCAGCTGCTGACAGAGATTCTTTCCCGGGCAACGCCCGAGGGAACGCCTTTCCGCATCGATCTGCGACTTCGTCCCCAGGGCAGCGAGGGTGAGCCGGTGGTGGCATTGGACCAGGCGCTCCATTATTACTCACACATCGCACGAGATTGGGAGTTGCAGGCGTTGATCAAGGCGCGATATTGCGCCGGAGATGAAGCATTGGCTCGCGAGTTCATCCGTGGCGTCCAACGGCAGGTTTATAAGGAAGCGATCAATTTTGCGGCGATCGAGACGGCGCTGCATTCGCGTGAAAAGATTGAGGCCCGCCGCCGCCGGCTGGCTGCCGCAAGTAAGACGCCGGCCACCTTGGAAGTGAAATTGGATCGCGGTGGGATACGCGACATCGAGTTCCTGGCGCAGTGTCTGCAACGCGTGTACGGCGGAGATGAGCCCTGGCTGCGCTCCGGCGGCACGCTGTTTTCGCTGCACAAACTGCATGACAAAGGACACCTCAGCGGCAAGGATTTCCACGAATTGACACAGGCTTACGAGCTCTTGCGGAGAGTGGAGCATGCGTTGCAACTGCGGCGTGGCCAGCAGGTCCATCATTTGCCGCAGGCGGCGGCGGAAGTGCGGGCGGTCGAGCGCGCCGTGAGCCGCGATGATGACGGCGAGAAGCCGGAAGCCTTCGTGGCCGAACTGCGAACCCGTATGGCGCGCGTTGGGGACATTTACGATCGCGTGATTCACAGCGAGCGACATAGCCAGCAGCAACGAGAAAAAGGAATTGCCCCGGAAACGCTGGGCGCCCCGGCAGCAACGATCGGGGAGATGTCTTTCGCGCAAGTCATGGAGCGCGTCGCCGTCGATTCGCCCGAACTGCACGACGTGATCTCGCGGGCACGTCTGGGGCTTCATGCTCGCCGCAATCTGCAGCGTTTTCTGAGTTCCGCTCTGACCAGTGGAGAGCGTTACGCGCCGCTGATCGAGCATCCGAAGGCTGTCGGCCGCGCGCTCACTCTTTTTGACACCAGCGACTACCTTACCGACATTCTGGTGCGTCATCCCGATGCCGTTGTGGCGTTACATTCCTGGCCGGGCGTACCGGGCGGAGCCCCGACGCCCGTCGAAGGCATGCTGCAGCCCAGCGGCAACGTGCGCGACTCAGGCCTGGCACTGGCCCAGCTTCGGCGCGATTTCAGAAAGTGTGCGTTCGCTGTCGGCGCTCGAGACGTGCTGGCTCCCCGCGCGGCATTCGCTTCCATGCGGGACATCGCACGCCTCGGCGACGCTGCCATCCGTCGCGCGCTCAAGGTCGTCGAGGGCGAAAGGTCCTTGGGGGTCTTTGCTCTGGGGCGTCTGGGAACGGAAGAGTTTGACATCGCCTCCGATGCCGACTTGCTTTTTGTCCGCGCTCCCGACGCTGATGAAGAAAAAGCTCGTTTAGACGCGGAAAGACTGGTGCACGCCCTGAGCGCATACACCAAAGACGGTACCATCTTTGCCGTAGACGCGCGCCTGCGGCCTCGCGGGGCCGCAGGTGAACTCGTGGTTACTCCGGCGCAGGTGGAGCGATACCTGGCGGAAGAAGCCCAGGCCTGGGAGGCGCTCAGTTACACCAAGCTCCGGTTTATCGCCGGCAGGGAGGAGCTGGCGCCGCTGGTTGTTACCGCTGCCTGGCAGCAGATCGTCAGAATCGCGGCACAGCCGCGGTTTCCGGAAGCCGTGTTGGAAATGCGTGACCGGCTTGAAAAAGCTAATCGCTATCCGCACAGCTTTAAACTCGCTCGCGGCGGGTTCTATGACATTGATTTCATGACTTCTTATCTAATGTTGCGAGAAGCTTCCCTGGCGCAGGGCAACACTCTCGACCGTTTACGGCACTTGCGAGAGATGAAATTCCTTGATAAGCCCCTGTACGCTCAGCTTTATGACGCCGCGCTGCTCTACCGCACCGCCGATCACGTCATCCGGCTGATTACTGGCCGCGCGCGCCCAGAGCTGCCGGAAGCTGAGCATGCGCGGAAATCAGTTGAGCGCCTGGCGCAGCGGATTCTTGGAATCGAAGGAGATGGTCTCCAAACACAGTTGGCCGCCACTGCCGAAACTGTAAGAGCCACTTTCCTTCGCGTGTTGGAAGGCTACTGAGTCTTCGCGGGTGACGGTTCGTCGAGCACCATGGTCCGGTACATGCGGTCCACCAGCGCCTTCTGCGCCGGAGTCTGGGGATTCTCGAGTCCAGCCGCCTTGATAGCCCTGTGGAACGCTTCCTCCCGTTCAGTCGGGCTCAATGTCTTTTGCTGCTGAGGGTCAATCATTTTCAGCGAGTTTCTCTGAATTCGTTGGTCATTGGCAGCCTGCTCTTCGCGCTCCCGCGCTCTCTGCGCCTGCCGTGCCTGAACCAGCTTGTCAATCTCAGCCCGCATGGCGCGGGCCGCGGCCTGGGTCTCCGGCCGGCATTTGCCGAAATCGGCAATCAGATCCATGATGTCGTCGGCGTCCAGGGATGACACGCTTTCGTCCGTGATGACGGCCCGCTGGACCGGCATGATTGCCGCCTCGCATTGCGATGCCAGCCCGAATTGAGCGCCCACGCGAAGGTCGGAGTCGTTCAAGAATGAAATCAGCATAGGAATATCGGCGGGCGTAAGCTCTTGCGACATCTCGATCTGGGAGCGTTCGTTGTAACCCATTCCGTGCGCGCCCAAATGACGGCTGTGGAGGATGATCCTGCGCACTTCGACCTTGGAGCGCGCGACATCCTCTGCTGCCAGGTTGAGGCTGGCCAGGCTCAGGATGGCCAGGAGGAGGCCTTGCAACCGCTTCTGCTGCGACATACCCGCATACTAGTCCGCCGGCAACTCATTCGACAGGACACTCAGGTCTTTGGACCAATGGTTTTTGGCGCGGCCTGTGAATTGCTTTACACGCCGATATACGCCATTTACTTCACCGCTACGGCCAGCGTGTCATGGTGCTCGCGTATGAAGCGGCGCAGATACGGGCCGATTTGGCTCGGAGCTTCGAAGCCTGCGGCTTTGGCAGCAGCGTCCTGATCTTTAGCGGGAACGTCAGCGCTTTCAGCGTAATGTTTCAGGTCGCGGAAGACACCGATGGTGAAGATATCCCAAGCCGCGCCCTGGTCCCGGACAAAGATGAAGTTTTCCGGCTCCTTGATGGCTTTGGCGTAAGCGTTTTCCATTTCGCGTTCCTTGTAGAGATCGGCGAACCTGCCAGGCAGGGCTACAAACATCTCCACGTGAAAGAACCCGCCTGCGGCAAAAGCCTTACGCAGCTCTGCTGCGGGCGGACCATAGGCAAATAGATCTTCCTGCCAGGCGATGTCTTCTTTGAATTTCTCTGCGGTTGCCTGCTCGGCCTGAGCCCGTTTTTTGATCCGTTCCGCTTCGTAGTACTCCGGGTAACCGCCCATCGGATACAGGATCATCAGGTCCCAGTGGTCGCCCTGGCTGTGCCGCATCCACAACGGGGCTTCATCCCCGGCTTGCTGCAGAGCCGCGGCCCGCTGCTTGTAGAGGTCAATCAACTCCGGCAGCTTCCCGGGAGCGGCCTGGACCAGGGTGACCTTGTAGAGATCTTGGCTCTTGGGCGCGAAGGCCGAGGCAATGCAACAACCGAGAAGGATTACAGAAAAAACATGTGTGATGCGTATCATAGGTCATTATTTCCCGTCGCAGTAAAGTTAGCCGCGGCGGCTCAGGGGAATACTTGTCCCCGCGAATTGCGCCGTGTCCGGTAAGGATGTTAAGTTAGAAAGTTTTGATTGTGAACGTATTTCTATCGTGGAGGCTTCATGGCGTCTTCTTATAACGGAATTTCTCTTCCCGCGGGCGGCAGTCCGATTACATTCAGCGGCGGCAAGCTGCAGATCCCCGACAATCCCATCATTCCCTACATCGAAGGCGACGGTACCGGGCGCGACATATGGGCAGCCTCGGTTCGAGTGTTTGACAGCGCCGTGGAGCGGGCCTATTCCGGAAAGCGAAAGATCCGCTGGTTCGAAGTTTTCGCCGGCGAGAAGGCGTTCACCAAGTTCGGCGACTGGCTCCCGCAGCCGACCGTTGACGCCATCCGCGATCTCCACATCGCCATCAAGGGCCCCCTGACCACGCCCGTGGGCGGCGGCATCCGCTCGCTCAACGTTGCCTTGCGTCAGATCCTCGATCTCTACGCTTGCATTCGCCCGGTGCGTTATTACCAGGGCGTGCCTTCGCCCGTGAAGCATCCTGACCAGCTCAACGTGATCATCTTCCGAGAGAACACGGAAGACGTTTATATCGGCATCGAGTGGAAGCAGGGGACGCCCGAGGCGAAAAAGCTCATTGACTTCCTCAACAACACGATGCTGGCCGGGACCAAGAAGCGCGTTCGGGAAGATTCCGGCGTGGGTATCAAGCCGATTTCGATCACCGGCACGAAGCGGCTGGTGCGCATGGCGATTCAGCACGCCGTGAAGAACAAGCGCCGGTCCGTGACGCTGGTCCACAAGGGCAACATCCAGAAGTTCACCGAAGGCGCGTTCCGCGAGTGGGGCTACGATCTGGCGCGCGACGAATTCCGTGACCAGATTGTCACCGAGCGCGAGAGCTGGATCCTCGACAACAAGGACAAGAACCCGAATCTTTCTGTCGAGCAGAACGCCGCCATGGTCGAACCCGGCATGGAATTCGCGCCAGAGAGTTTCAAGCAGGAGATTTACGGGGAAGTGAAGGGCGTGCTGGATTCGATCGGCAAGTCGCACGGCGACGGTCAGTGGAGAAAGAAAATCATGATCAATGACCGCATCGCCGACTCCATCTTCCAGCAAGTCATTACGCGGCCCGGCGAATACGACATTCTGGCCACGCCTAACCTCAACGGCGACTACATCTCCGACGCATGCGCGGCGCAGGTCGGGGGACTGGGCATTGCGCCCGGAGCAAACGTCGGCGACCAGCATGCCATCTTTGAAGCCACGCACGGCACCGCCCCAAAGTATGCCGACAAGGACGTCATTAATCCCGGCTCGGTCATGCTCTCCGGTGTGATGATGCTCGACCACATGGGCTGGAGCGAGGCGGCGCGGCTGATTGAGACTTCGCTCGAGACGACCATCCAGCAGAAGCTGGTAACCTATGACTTCGAACGACTGATGCCCGGCTCCACCAAGGTTAAGACCAGCGAATTCGCGACGCACATGATCGAAAATATGGTCGACCGTCGCAAGCCAGTGGCAGCCAGATAACTCCCAGGAAGGATTCCCATGCGTAAGAAAGTGACGATTGTAGGAGCCGGTAACGTGGGCGCGACCGCCGCCCACTGGGTTGCGTCAAAGGAATTGGCCAACGTCGTGCTCATCGACGTGCTCGAAGGTATCCCCCAAGGCAAGGGGCTCGACCTTCTTGAAGCCATGCCGGTGGAGAAGCGCGACTCGTTCGTGCTCGGCACCAACGACTATGCCGATACCGCGAACTCTGACATCGTGGTGATTACCGCCGGCATGGCCCGCAAGCCGGGCATGAGCCGCGACGACCTGCTCAATATCAACTTTAAGATCATGCAGGACGTCATCGCCAAAGTCGTGGCCCACTCGCCCAACTGCATCCTGATCGTGGTGTCCAATCCACTCGACGCCATGGCGCAGGCCGCCTACAAACTAAGCAAGTTCTCGCGCAACCGGGTGATCGGCATGGCCGGCGTGCTGGACTCGGCGCGGTTTCGGACCTTCATCGCCCAGGAACTCAACGTTAGCGTGGAGAATGTGACCGCCTTCGTGCTCGGCGGTCACGGCGACACCATGGTCCCGTTGGCGCGCTACTCCACGGTCGCTGGGATTCCCATCACCGAGCTGATTGCGAAAGACCGCCTTGACGCCATCATCCAGCGCACGCGCGAGGGTGGCGCAGAGATCGTCAAGTACTTGAAAACTGGCAGCGCTTACTACGCACCCTCGGCCGCGGCTACTGAGATGGTTGAAGCCATTCTCAAGGACAAGAAAAAAATCCTGCCTTGCGCCGTTTATCTGCAGGGCGAATACGGCATCAAGGACCTGTTCGTGGGGGTGCCGTGCAAGCTGGGCGCAAACGGACTGGAACAGATCATCGAAATTAAACTCACGGCAGAAGAACAAGCCGCTCTCAAGAAGAGCGCCGACGCTGTGACCGAGCTGATCAAGGTGATCGGCGTGTAATGGTGGAAAAGCGACTATGGTGGAAGAGCGGCTCTTTAGAGCCGCGAAAGATTGGCTCTTTTTCTTTGGGGCTTCAGCCCCGGCCTAGTCAACGAGGCTTCTTTCCCGGCTCCTGGTACAGCCCGATAACATTGCCGCCGGGATCGCGGAACCTCGCGGTGATTTCGGGTGCGTCCATGCCGAGAGGCTGCACAATCTCGCCTCCGTTGGCGACGATCACAGACAGCGTGTTGGCGACGTTGTCAACCATCACGTAAAACAGGAGCCCAGGCTTCTCCGTGGCGTGCCGTCCCAGCACCCAGGTCCCGCTTACTTGGCCTGTGGTGTCGTCAAAGGCGACGCTGCCGTTCCCGCGTTTGCGTATGTTCCAACCGAAGACCTGCTTGTAGAACTCCGCGGAGCGGGCAACGTCAGTTGCCGGCATTTCGATATAACAGATTTTGCCGTTGACACTCGTGGGAGGCATCGGGAGTTTCCTCCTTGAGTGCCCAATTGTAACAGCCTGAAAAATGCGTCCGACTGAACACTCTTGTGGCACAGCCGCCGGGGTCCCCAACGCGCGCGGTTTTCGCGCGGTGGGGTGGAGGCGCCCTCGGCTGGGACGGTTTTTAAGGAAAGAACCCACCGGCGAGGGCGCCAGTGCCACATGAGTCTCGGTAAAACGGCACCACTGCCCAGAGCAGATAGATATAGATATTGACAAGCCAGCCAAGACCGGTATAATCGACACACTCACACCCACGTGTGAGCAACGTTTATGTATTTGCGTCAGATATCCCGAATGTTTATGGCCATGTGCGCCCCAGGTGGCGCCTTGCCTGCGTCGGGAGTCTGAGCAGCCTAACAATCTCCCTTCACTGAGCGGCCGCCTGGGGAAGAACCGGCGGCGATTCTTTTTTCAGCAGAAATCTTGGCTCAACTTCAGAAGGGAGAACTCCTGTGTCATCCAAGCATGATTTGCGTAACGCCACGGTCGCGATTCACGGCGGACTCTCGCCCGATCCCGCCACCGGAGCGATCCTGACTCCGATCTACCAGTCCACGACCTATGTGCAGGAAGCCGTGGGCGTTCACAAAGGATTTACCTATTCGCGCGCCGCTAACCCCACCGTTGACGCATTGGAGCGCGCCTTGGGCGCGATAGAAGGCACGCCGCCGGCCGTGTGCTTCGCGACTGGTATGGCCGCGATCGCCACGCTGTTCTTCTCGGTGCTAAAGGCCGGTGACCACGCTATCGTTTCCGAGGTGGTCTATGGCGGAACTGTGCGGCTGTTTCAGCAACTGCTCCAAGGGCTGGGCATCTCTTCCAGTTTTGTGGATGCCTCGGACATACACGCCGTGGAACAGGCCATCACGCCGCGGACGCGCATCATTCTGGTGGAAACCCCGGGCAATCCGACCCTCAAGCTTTGCGACGTTGCCGCCATCGCCGCCGTGGCTCACAAGCACGACATCAAGCTGGCCGTAGACAACACGTTCCTCACGCCGGTCCTGCAGCCGGTCCTCGATCTCGGCGCCGACATCAGCGTGCTTTCCACCACCAAGTACATCGAGGGGCACAACGCCACGGTTGGCGGCTCGCTGGCCACGCGCGATACCGCCCTGCTGGACCGCTTTAGGCTGATTCGCAAGACCACAGGCTGCATTCAGTCGCCGCAGGAAGCGTGGCTCACCCTGCGTGGCCTCAAGACGCTGCCCGCGCGTATGAAGCTCCATTCAGCAAACGCGCAGATCGTCGCCGAGTGGTTGGAAGCGCATCCGGCGGTCGAGCGCGTGCACTTTCCGGGATTGAAATCGTTTCCGCAGCGGGCCCTGGCGGAGCGCCAGCACGTCGATCACGGCGGCATGCTCTCGTTTGAAATTAAAGCCAGCTCCGAAACCGCCATCGTGGTCATGAACTCCGTCAAGTTGTGCTCGCTTGCCGAAAACCTGGGCGCAGTGGAAACACTCATCACCCATCCGGCATCGATGACGCATGCCGACGTACCTGCAGAAAAACGCGGGCAGATCGGCATCACCGACGGCCTGATCCGCCTCTCCGTCGGACTGGAAGCGCCGGAAGACATCATCGCCGACCTCGACCAGGCTCTGGCAGCGGCCTTTGCCGGCGTGGAAGGGAGGACACAGTGCGCCGCTACCCGCTGACAGTCCTCAAGTTCGGCAGCTCGGTGCTGCGCAACGATGGCGACTTTTCGCACATTGTGCACGAGATCTATCGTTGGGTCCGCGCCGGACATCGCGTGATCGCAGTAGCCTCCGCCATGAACAACACGACGGACAAACTGCTGGCCCGCGCTCAATCGTTCGGCGCCAGAACAGACGAGCGAGCAGTAGCCGCGCTGCTGGCCACGGGCGAAGCCACCTCAACCGCCTTGCTCTCGCTTGCGCTGGCGCGTGCCGGCGTGCCTGCGGTGGCGCTTGACGAGGTTCGCCTTGGCCTGCGCACGCGCGGGCCGGTCCTCGATGCCGAACCGTGCACGTTCGATACGAATGCCGCTCTTCGCGCATTGGAGCAGGCGCCGGTGCTGGTGATCCCTGGCTTTGTTGGCCGCCAGGATGATGGCGCGATTTCGTTGCTGGGTCGCGGCGGCTCCGATCTGACTGCCATCTTCCTTGCGCACGAGCTCCAGGCAGACCGCTGCCGGCTGGTCAAAGACGTGGACGGTATTTTTGAACACGATCCTGCAGATCCGGGCCCGGCCCCGAGGCGTTATCGCACGCTGCCGTGGTCGGAAGCTGCGAGCGTTGGCCATGTCGTCGTGCAGGGAAAAGCGATCGACTTCGCTGGTCATTATGGACAATTCTTTGAAGTGGCGGCGCTGAATTCTGACCAGCCATCGCTGGTCGGCAGCCAGCCGGCCAGTTTTTATGGACCTTTACGCCGCGGGGAACCACTGCGCATCGGTCTCTTGGGCGCAGGGACGGTTGGCTTGGGCGTCTACCTCGCGCTGGCAGCGCATCCCGAAGCGTTCGAGATCACGCGCATCGGTGTTCGGCGCCTAACACGCGACGACGGCACGCCGCGCGCATTGCTCACTCAGGACCCGTGGCAAGTCATCGATTCGGAATGTGAGCTGGTGGTGGAGCTGATCGGCGGGTTGTCGCCGGCAAAAGAACTGATTGCCGCTGCGCTGCGGGCAGGGAAGCACGTGATCACCGCCAACAAGATGGTCATTGCCCATCACGGTAAGGAGCTGCGCCGCCTCGCGGAAGAAAGCGGAGTGCAACTCCTGTTCTCGGCCGCTGTCGGCGGCGCTGCGCCCATGCTCGAACAGGTGCGCCGGATCGCCCAAACCCGCAGCGTCCACAAGCTGCGTGGTGTGGTGAACGGAACTACCAACTTTATCCTCGATCGTCTGGCTGAGGGTGTGCCGCGCGAAGAAGCAGTGCTCGCTGCGCAAAGGCTTGGCCTGGCTGAGCAGAATCCTTCGACCGACCTCGATGGCAGTGACGCGGCGCACAAACTTGCCTTGCTGGCCCAAACCGCCTTTGGTCGATGGTTGCATCCCACCGAAATCGAGCGCAAGGGGATCGAAGCCTTCGATGCCGAGTCGGTTCGGGAAGCGGCCGCAGCAGGGCACTCCATCCGCCTGGTGGCAAGCCTCGATCGCGATGCCGGGGGCGTGCGAGCGCGCGTGGAGCCGCAATGGGTAGACCGCGATCACGCGTTCGCGAGAACCTGCAACGAAGAAAACTGTTTGGAGATACATCCGGAAGGCGGCGAAGTCGTTTACGTCCGGGGCAAGGGCGCCGGCCGCTGGCCGGCCACCGAGTCCGTGATCGCCGACGTGTTCGACGTCTCTCGTACCGGAAAATCAGCGGTCGCGGAAACCTGCATTGCCGCCGGGAGGACCTTGTGAAAATTGCCAGCCGTCTCGTCAACTTTGATGCCTGTCCGGGCGATCCCTTCAAGGCCGTAGCCACGCCGATTTATCAGACGGCCACGTTCGAACAAGAGAGCGCGGAGCAATTCGGCCGTTACGATTATTCGCGCAGCGGAAACCCGACGCGCACTGCTCTCGAAACATTACTGGCACGCCTCGAGAATGCGGACGCAGCCTATTGCTTCTCGAGCGGGTTGGCAGCCATCAGCGCCGTGGCCAGGCTGCTCTCCGCCGGAGACGAAATCCTTGCCGGCGATGACCTCTACGGAGGTACCTACCGTCTCTTCTCTACGATTCTCGACCGCACGGGCATCGGCGTGCGCTACGCCGACGCCTGCGATCTTCAGCGCTTCGCCGCGCAGATCACTCCCCGGACCCGGCTGATTTTCGTGGAGAGTCCGACCAACCCGCTGTTGCGCATCGTCGACCTTCGGGCGTTGGCGGAGCTGGCCCACGAACACGGCGCTCTGCTCTGTGTTGACTCGAGCGCCATGTCGCCGTATCTGCAGACGCCTCTGGATCTCGGCGCGGACGTCGTGGTGCACTCGGCCACCAAGTATCTGTCCGGCCACGGCGACGTGACCGCCGGCGTGGTCGCCGTGCGCTCGCCGGAGATCGGCGAGCGGATTTATCACGTGCAAAACGGCGAGGGCGCGTGCTTGGGGCCGTTTGAAGCTTATCTTTTGCTGCGCAGCATCAAGACGCTCAAGTTACGAATCGACGCCCAGCAGGCGAATGCCGCGCGGGTCGCCGAGTATCTCAGGGGGCATCCCGCAGTCCAGAAGTTGTATTACCCCGGGCGCAAGGAACATCGTGGCCATGACCTTCACTTCCGCCAGGCGCGCGGCGCGGGAGCTGTCATCAGCTTCCAGACCGGATCGTTTGACCTCTCCAAGCGCGTGGCCGAAGCCACGCAGATCTTCCGCATCCGGGTCAGCTTTGGCAGCGTTAACTCGTCCATCACTTTACCGGGGTGCATGTCTCACGCCAGCATTCCCGCCGATGTGCGAAAAGAGCGCGCGCTGGCGCCCGATCTGGTGCGCTTGTCGGTAGGCATTGAAGACGCCGATGACTTGATTGCCGATCTTGAACAGGCCTTTGCCAAGGCGATGCAACAGGAGGAAGCGTTAGCTCAGAGAGTCACAGCCGAGCAGGGTTCTTAGGGGTAGCGTCTCTGTCCAGCGCGGCTATGATTAGTTTAAGTTGTGCCCTCGACGTACGGTTTATTCTCGGAGGCTTCCGCGGGGGCGTTGTCCTGCATCATCTGATCAATTACCGTCTGTAGGATCATACCCAAGTCCCACCGTGGGACGATTACTGTGCCTGCGTCAAGATAGATCGAGTCGAATTTGTTCTGATCCATTGCTTGGCTAAGGCCCGCGGGAGTCGCAACGATGTACCTGTTGGTCCATCGCGTTGGGTTTGAAGGGTGTCGCAGTTCCAAAAAGAACTCATCATAAAAGCAGGCAGGATCGGCGGGCCCGCGGGCCAAATCGATCTTACCGAAGTAGTAATTCGTGACAATGGGACGATTGAAGCTTCCATTGTCCATGATCTGTATGGCAGGGAGTGGGATGGGCATGCCGAATTCGGCGCCGGTAAGTGGGGGAGGATCTTGAACCAAGGGATCGTTCGCCACAACAGGCGCAATGTCAGAACTTGGCGGCAAGGACGAATCGACATGGGTCTCCCCGGCGCGCGCCAGGACCCTGGCGATTACAAATAACAGTCCAAACACAGCCAGGAAGACAGCAATTTTCAAATATGGGTCCAAGGTGCCCTTCGCGTCTAAGCCACGCGCTCGATGGTCACCGACTGCAGCACTACGTTGGTTCGCGGACGGTCCTGTGCGCCGCGGGGCACGTTAGCGATCTTATCGGCGATCTCCTGGCCTTCCACCACTTCACCAAAGATCGTGTGGTTGCCGGTGAGCCAATCCGTGGCCGCCACGGTGATGAAGAATTGCGAGCCGTTGGTGTTGGGGCCGGCGTTGGCCATGGCCAGTTTGCCTTTCTTGTCAAATTTGTGAGGTGATCCTTGTGTTTCGTCCTGAAACTTGTAGCCGGGACCGCCCATGCCAGTTCCGCTGGGATCGCCACCTTGAATCATGAAGCCGGGAATCACGCGGTGAAAAAGGGTGCCGCTATAGAGCGGACTTGAGCCGCCTTTGCCGCTGACATGGTCCTTCCAGTTGCGTTTGCCTTCTGCCAGCTCCATGAAGTTCTTGGTGGTGACAGGAGCTTCTTTCTCGAATAGACGGCATATGATCCGTCCCTCGGAGGTGTCAAAAATTGCGTAGGTTCCTTGTGCTCGAGCCATGATATTTCCTTTCGTTTATTGCTTTGGTGTGGATGAAGGCTTGGGTGACGCAGCAGGCTTCGCGGCGGAAGGTTGGGCAGCAGGCTTGGCCGCCGAAGGTTTCGCTGGGGCCGGTTTCGCTGCGGGCGCGTTCAGAATCTCAATGTGCGTGATCTTTACCGGATTATCCGGCCGCGGGTTGCTCCCGTCGCAGACCCGGCCCCGGCACGGGCCCTGAGCTATCTTTGTCACCAACGCTACAGTGGCGGCGTCGCACTGCCCAAAGATGGTATAGCCCCAGCCTTTAGCAACATGATTGTTCGGCGGCGCGAAGGGTTTGTCACATCCCGCTTCTTCAAGGCAAGGGTTCAGCGGAGGCCGTTGGTCCTCCGTGATGAAAAACTGCGATCCATTGGTGTTGGCCCCGGAGTTGGCCATAGCCAGCCGTCCAGGGCGGTCAAAGAGCAGATCAGCGTGCAACTCACTGTCAAACTTGTAACCTGGGGTGCCGTTGCCCGTGCCGATAGGATCGCCGCCCTGGATCATGAAGCCGGGGATCACGCGATGGAAGATAACGCCGTCGTAAAGCGGTTTGCCTTGGACCTTCTGGCCGGTGAGAGGGTTGATCCAGTCTTTCTTACCCGTAGCCAGCCCGATGAAGTTGTCCACGGCCTTGGGAGCTTTATCCGGAAACAACTCGCACTTCATTTCTCCCGCTGTGGTGTGCAAAATGGCTTGCGGCGCTTTGGCGGTCGTCGTCGTGGTACCTTTTGCCGGCGCTTTCTTCGTTTGCGGCGCGGTTGGGCTGGCGGTCTGCGCCGCAGCAGCGACGTTGAGAATAAACAAGATCAGAGCAGCGCGAAAGAGCATTCATCTCTCCTAAAAAGTCCAACTGGATATTAAAGACGGAGACCAAAAAGAAGTAAAGCGAGCAGAGCCAGGCAGCTCGGGTTTGGGGGTAGAGAATCATGTGGCACCGGCGCCCTCGCCGGTGGGTGTTCGCCAAGAAGGGCCGGAGTTAACCGTGTTACACGGAGCTTACTTTCCGCCCAGAGCTGCGTCCGAATCCTTGTAACCTTTTTCAGAGAGTCCAGTATTCGTTTATGAAGGAAGAGAAACAACACGCTCGGCTGGAGCTGATGAAGAATTCTTTGTCTGACGAGGAGCTGATGGCGCAGGTGCGCAGCGGCGTGGGCGAGATGCTTGGCGTGCTGTTTGAGCGCTATCAAGTGCCTTTGTTCAACTTTTACTTGAAGTTGACCGGCGAGCGATCGGGCAGCGAGGACCTGGTTCAGGAAGTGTTCTTTCGCATTTTGAAGTACCGCCAGAGTTATCGTCCCGAGACCTCGTTCCGCGCCTGGATGTACCAGATTGCGCGCAACGCGCGGGTGGACTACCTGCGGAGGCACAAGCCGGAGACCAGTTTGGAGCCGGAAATGTCGCCCGCGTTTGTGCCCGCCGATTCCGCGCAAGAGGCACAAGAGGCTGAATTGCTGCGTCGTGCGCTGATGCAGCTGCCGGAAGAAAAGAGGGAAGTTCTCGTGCTCAGCCGTTTTCAGGACCTTAAGTACGAAGAGATCGCGCAGCTTCTGGATTGCGAAGTTGGAACGGTGAAGACCAGGGTGCATCGCGCTCTGCAGGAGTTGCGGGAGATCTATCTCCGCGTTCAGGGCCGCACGACCCTGCGGGGATCAAGTTCGGAAGGAGCGGGCACCTGGCCCGGCTCCGGGAGTTTGCAATGAAGTGCGAAGAGATGGAAGAGCTGTTGCCGGATTATCTGCGAGGCAAATTGAACTCAGACCGGGCGATGCTGGTCGAGGAACACGTCGCGGGGTGTTCGCGTTGCGGCGAAGAGGTAGCAATCTGGAAGAAGCTGCAGCTTCTCCCCGAAGAGCAGCCAAGTCCTTCAGTGCGGGCGCGCTTCGATGCCATGCTGGAAAGCTACCAGCAGGGCCGGTGGGAGAAAGCCAGTCTCGCCTCGGAAAGGAAAAGATTCCTCGGGCTGGCGGACCTGGTCAGCTGGATGCGGACTCCGTCACTGAGCGCGGGTTGGGCTAGTGTGCTGCTGGTCGCGGGTTTTCTCGGCGGCCGGTATATCGATCGCGATCGAACTGAGAAAGCGGAACTTGCTGAGTTGCGCAATGAGCTTCAAAAGAACAACCAGCTGGTTGCCCTCTCGTATCTGCAGCAGCAATCCGCCACCGGGCGCTTGCAAGGTGTGAGCTATAGCACCCGCATACAAGAACCCGATCCCCAGGTGCTGGATGCTCTGGTGCACACGCTGCGCTACGACAGCAACGTGGATGTCCGTCTGGCAGCGCTCGACGCTCTGGGGCGGTACGGGAAGCGGCCTGAGGTAAGCCGGGGACTGGTGGAATCGCTGGAAAAACAGCAGTCGCCTCTGGTGCAAGTGGCATTGATTGACCTGCTGGTGGACCTGCATGAATCGAGCGCCGTGGGACCGTTGCGGCGGTTACAGGAAATGCCCGACGTGGATCCCAATGTGCGCAAGCATGCGGCGTGGGGCATTCAGAAGTTGAGTTGAAGCGGCTAGTGGAGTGAGCGAGTCCCGCAAGTGGCCGGGCGGGAGTCTCTGGATCCCGAGCAGCAACGCTGCTCTGGTGAGAGGCCGCAGCCGAAAGTCAACACGAACGGAGACGATATGAGATCCAAACATCTTCTGTTAGCCGTGACATCGGCGATAACTTTGCTGTTGATGCTAAACCAGCCATCGATCAGCGCCCGAGCCGGCGGCAATCAGCACCGGCATGACGACGACTCTGATTCTCTGATGCCGGTGCAGGAACAGGAAACCATCCGCAAGACATTCACCGTGGGCGCTGCTCACAAGCTTCTGAACGTGGACAACGTCTACGGCTCGATTGAGGTGGTCGGCGGGCAATCGGACCAGGTGCAGCTGGTGGTCAACAAGTCGGTCCGCGCTGAATCCAAGGAAAGGCTGGAAGCCGCCCAAAAGGAAGTGACGCTCGACATCACTGACCAGCCGGACCTGCTGAAGTTCTACGTGAACGGCCCGTTCCGCTGCAACTGCAACTGCGACGGCGAGGGATGTTGTGGCGGCTGGCATGGTGACCGCGGGTACGTGGTGAAGATGGATTTTCAGCTGCAGGTGCCGCGCAGCATCGACCTCAGCCTCAGGACGGTGAACATGGGCCGGGTGAACGTGCGTGATGTGACCGGCAACTTCTCGGTACACAACGTGAACGGCGGGATTGAGATGCAAGACGTTGGCGGCGGCAAGGCCCTGGCTCGCACCGTGAATGGCGGCGTGAAGGTGGTCTTTCGCGAGAATCCCAAGGAGAATGGCGATTTCGGCACCATCAACGGGCCGGTTGACCTCTATTTCATCCGCGGCCTGTCCGCGGACTTCCGCTTCAAGACGATGAACGGGCACATCTACACCGATTTCGAAATGACCTCGTTACCGGCCAAGGCGGCCACCAGCGAGCGTCGCGACGGCAAATTCATCTTCCGCACCGATCGCTATACCGGAGGCCGGGTCGGCGCCGGTGGTATGGAAATCAAGGCAGACAATCTGAATGGAGACATACGCGTTCTAGAACGCCATGACTAATCCTATGAACTCACTCAAATTTCGTATGCAATTCATCGCGGCAGTCATCTTCTTATTCGCTGGGCCGTGGTTAATTGCCCAGGGGCCCGACAGCAACCATGTCTCAGTTCCGCTGGCCGATCCGTCACGACCGGCACAGGTTCGCGCCCACCTGGTCAATGGCAGCATTACCGTCAAGGCCTACGAAGGCAAGGAAGTCATCGTCGACGCCAAGGTGCGTGAAGGCGACGGACACGGCGAAGGCGAAGGCCGTGGGCGGGGCCGGGGCCTTCGCCGTCGCGAGGGGACGGAAGACTCGGGGGAACCCCCTTCCGCTGGTCTTAAAAGGGTCCCGATGACGTCCACAGGGCTATCCGTGGAGGCCGAGAACAACCAGGTGCGTGTCGGCACCGAGTCCTACATGCGCATCATCGATCTGACCATCACGGTTCCGGTGCACACGTCGTTGTCGCTGCACACTGTCAACGACGGCAACATTAGCGTGACTGGAGTGGATGGAGAGCTTGATGTCGACGACATCAATGGCGAGGTGACCCTCAAGAACATCTCCGGCAGCGCCGTGGCTCATGCCCTGAACGGGAGACTGCTGGTGACCTTCGCCCGGGTCGACCCCCAGAAACCCATGGCCTTCAGCTCCATGAATGGCGCCGTCGATGTAACTTTTCCTGCGGACACAAAGGCCAATCTCAGCTTGCGTACCGACAACGGCGAGGTGTTCAGCGACTTCGATATTCAATTGCAGAATCCAGCTCCGCAGCCGATCGTGGAAGATAACCGGGGCAAAGGCGGCAAGTACGTAGTCAGGGTTGAGAAGACGGTTCGTGGGACCATCAACGGCGGCGGTCCAGAGATGCAATTCAAAAACTTCAACGGGAATATTTACATCAGGAAGGCGGGAAAGTAGAAGGGCACCGCTTGCTTCTACTAGGACGCCTGCATTCGTAGCTTGCCTACAAGCGCCCCGAGGCGCGACCAAAAGGTAACCCCATGTATGAGGAAGCCGGCGCTGTCAAGGTTTTTCAGGCACACAGATCCGAGGTTTTTGATCTTACTGCTCAAGAGAGTTTGGCCGTGGTATACACTTGCTGTGCCGACCAAGGCTCGCCTTTGAGTAATCGTTAGGATGGTTCGGTTTCACCACCATCTACCGTTCTAGTTCCATTCTGGTACTCGGCTTAGCGACAAGATATAAAACTTTCTTCGATCTTAAATAGTGTGAACCAGAAGCTTGTGTACACTATTTTGCGAGTATTTTCGACTGGTTCTAGAGGTGAAGAGTGATCTGCAACTCCTGTTCATCCCGGTGCTTCTTACTTGTATCTTTCGTCTTCTCGATCCTGGCAAATAGCCAACAAACCAAAATTGAAAACAGCTCGAATGGGCGTACTTCAGAAATCGTGCGCAGCATCGTTCTGCGCGATAAGTTAAATCTGCCATCTGTCACGAACAAGCCTGGACCTCCGCGAGTACGGCCCATCCTGACGCATGTTCTCGCCTCGGGGCTGTGGAGAACAGATGGCGGATTTGTGGCCAACATCAGACTGAAAAACGCTCTTGTGGCGGCGACTCTTGAAGTAAGTCCCGTTCTTTACATGGCCGACGGAACTGAATATCGGTTGGCGCCGGTCAACATCCCGCCCGCAGGTATTGCAGTAGTGAACATCAATGAAGCTTTGGCTAAAGCGCCGCCATCAGTATTAACTCATCTCTCTTCATTCGGCAGTGCAGCCTTGAGCTATCGGCATCCTTCAAGTGGACACCTGGTTGCGACCATTGCGCTTCAAGATAGCTCGCGAAGCTTGTCCTTGATGTACCCGTTTAGCGACGCGACCATGCCCGGCCAGCCTGCTTCCGGAGCGCAGAGCTGGGAAGGTGTGTGGTGGAAGCATGATGCGGATGTCGACGGATTCTTAGCCATCAGTAACGGGACCAACACGGACGTCCACGCGACAGTTCGTCTGATGAGTGCTAATGGCGCATCATCACAGCCCGAGGAAGTAATTCTGCCCTCGCATTCGACGCACATGTTTCCGCTCGAAAACGAGTCCGACCGTTCCCCCGAACGCCGCCTCGGAGGCGTTCGCGTCGAATACTATGGCGAGGCGGGCAGTGTTCTTGTGGCGGGCGGCCTTTTAAATCCCAAAGAGGGATACTCGGCGAATATCCCGTTTATGCGGCATACCGATGTTGGCACAGGGCCCGTGATCCTGGGCAGCGCGGGGTTGATGGTGGGCAAGCCTGATCCCATGATGCAGTTTCCCGGCGAAACCCGGTTCACTCCCTATCTGGTGCTTCGAAACACGACTGCGAAACCGATCGACATGGCACTGCAGTTCAGCCACATGACAGAAACCACCCCGGTCTCTCGAGTAATACAGCAGAACCTGCCTGCCTTGGGAAGCAAAACGATCAACCTGCCGAACGTCTTGGGAAGCCTAGGCATGCAGGAGCTCAGTGGATCGATCAATGTGGGGGTTTCCTATACCGGGCGGGTGGGAGACGTGGTCATGGCCGCGGGCAGCGTCGATCAGAGCGGCACCTACGTGTTCGAGGTGGAGCCCCAGGCCCTCAGCAGCACCCATCGGAAACTGGGCAGCTATTGGGATCTGACCGATAGTTCCAACACCATGTACAGCATCTGGAATCCAACCGACAAACCCCAAGATGTGCTAGTCACGCTCTATTACGGCGATAATGGTAAGTACAAGATGCCTGTGCATGTGGTGCCGCAAGGCTCACTCATGCTCGACGTCAAGAACATCGTGAAAGCCAACGCGCCGGATCCCTCAGGAAACGTGTTTCCGCCGGGCACGTCAGAAGGCAGCACAAGTTTCGAGAGTGCTGAAGGCCCGGCCGGCCAGATCAACGTGATCATTTCGGGAGCGGTATTCAACGTGGTCACAGGCACCTGCACCAATTGTTGTGTGCCTTGCTGTGGAACCTCGGATGTATTTCTGAACCCCGGGAGCGATGCTTGTACCGTGGGAGCAACCGAGCAATTTCAAGCGATATCAGAACAATGCGACGGGACCGAACTCGATGAAACAACGGGTGGAAGCTGGAGCAGCAGTAATGCGGCTGTGGCAACAGTGAGCTCAGGCTTCATGACCGCGGTAGGACCGGGCAGCGCGACGCTCTTCTTCACAGCAAACCTTCCCGCCTCTTCCGATTGCGGGCAGCCGTTGGCTGGTGAGTGTCCGATGCAGAACTTTCAAGATAAGGCGCAGGTCACGGACGGGCCTCAAATAACCGGCATTTCACCTTCATTGGGTTTGGTGGGTACGGCAACTCCGGTGACCATAACAGGAAAAGGCTTTACCGGAGCCACCGTCAGCGCTGCGCAGGGGGCGAACATAGGAGTGTCAAACGTGAATGTTGTTGATGACATGCACATAAAAGTCACGCTGACTCCGACAAATTCAACAGCAGGAGGAGGAAATCAGGCCATCGTTGTCACTGCCAACCAACAGCCCGCATCGACAAACTTCTTCGGGCAAATTCCGACGAGTTTAACAATTCCTCCTGCGAATCAACCGGTGGTTATAGCCGACGGAGCCCCAGCCGGCTGCACAGCGGGCCAGAACATTGGTATAAAGATTGACATTACATATCAAGTGCTTGATCAGAATAGTCGCCCAATTCAAAGCAGCAACATGGCGGCTTGGGAGGATGATACCACCCAGGGAAGGCCTGCCAGCGGTTGGACTTGTCCGTCGCAGGCGCCGGATTGCACGCGGAACACTCAGACCGACGGTACTTACCACGACGCTCCGGTAGGCATATGCCTCTTTAGTTCCCAGACGAATATTCCGGTTCAGCAAATTATCAGTATGTTCGTAGGAAACAGCAAATACACTGTGCGCACCAACAACTTTGTTGAGGGTGGCACGTCACCCGGCCACGGGTCGATTACGAACAATGGAGACATTAACGTTTCGCGCTAAGGAGTAGATATGAATGTGATACGGGTTTTATCCATGTCGTTGTTGTGCGGCGTAGCGTTGGCACAGACCTCGAATGAAGCTGCTCAAATCCCCAAACGATCTGATGCTGAACAGTTAGTCGCACTGGTGCTGGCTGATAACGCGAGTTCCCCGACTTACGGAATGTCGTTTGTTCAGACGGCCCTCAACCGAATGGGTGATAAGGCGGCTCTTGGCGTTCTTCAGTATCTTGGAGAACGAAAAACAACTGTGTCTGAAGATTCAACGAGCGCCGAAGAAGTAAAGATGATTTTGTATATCGTGCGAACGTCATTCGCCGCGCCAAGCTTGATCGACTCTGAGGAAAACCGTGCCCCTAAGGCAACCATGGTTCTGCTTAAGTATCTTGGATCGTTGCGAACAGCGAATACTGCCCGGGATGATCTGCAGCAGACCATTGAGTTAGTGGAACGTATAAAACGGACAAGTCCAGTCGAAAGATAGCGCTGGATCAACTTGATTAGGTGTTCGATCTTGTTTGCCGACACAAGCTAGTCCATCCCGCCATGATCTTACGATTGATTCTAAGCACCCTGTTTCTCAGCTCGTTGTGCATAGCAAATGCACCAACATTCGCCGCCACTTCGCTTGTCATCTATTGGAACCGCGTGGCCCTGGAAGTTATTCAGTCGGAACACAGCGGACCAACCGAGGCCGCCCGGGCTTTAGCCATGGTCCATACATGCGCTTATAATGCCTGGGCCGTCTACACTCCTACACTGCGTCTCATAATACCCGATACGCCGGAGCTGCGGCGCCCAGGCTCTGAAGCCACTCCAGACAACAAACAAAAAGCCATCAGCTACGCGGCATATCGATGTCTTGCCGATTTATTTCCTCGCAGACGTGCTTCGCTCAGAGAAAAATTACATGCCGTGGGATACGATCCGGATGATACCTCCGCCGATCTTGCGACGCCTTCAGGAATCGGTAACGTAATCGCGCAGGCTGTCATTGACGCTTGCCATCACGATGGCGCTAACCAACTAGGCGACCTCAGTCCTGGAGAATATGAGGATTACAGCGGCTATCGCCCCGTCAACGGCCCTGATCGACTGGTTGATCCAGACCACTGGCAGCCCCTGCGGATCGTCAATCGCGATCAGTACATGATCCAGGAATTTCTCACCCCGTTCTGGGGAAGAGTCACTACGTTTGCCTTGACCTCACCCGACCAGTTTCGGCCCGATCCACCGTATACATGGAAGAAGAATCGTGAGGAATACATTCAGCAGGCGACGGAATTGGTTGAAATCAGCGCCCACTTAACGGATCGGGAAAAGATGATCGCGGAGTACTGGAGCGACGGATCGGGGTCAGACACGCCGCCCGGCCATTGGTGTGGCTTCGCTCAATGGGTTGCTGCCCGCGATCACCTCGATCTTGATGCCGAAGTGAAACTGTTTTTTGTTTTGACGAACGCCCTATTCGACGCCAGCATTGCTACCTGGGACGCCAAACGGGCGTACGATTCGGTTCGCCCGATCACGGCTATTCATTTTCTGTTCTCGGGAAAGAGAATTCGAGCCTGGGGCGGCCCTTCTAAGGGCACTGAGGAAATTGATGGAGCAGGATGGCAGCCCTATCAAAAACCCTGGGTGATTACCCCTCCATTTCCAGAGTACGTCTCCGGCCATAGCGCATTCAGTGCTGCAGCTGCCGAGGTCCTCCGGCAGTTCACGGGCAGGGACGCTTTCGGTTACTCTGTTCGTATTAAAGCCGGTAGTTCGAAGATCGCGCCAGGCAAAGTTCCCGCTCGGGACCTGACGCTTTCTTGGCCGACGTTTTCAGCCGCTGCCGACCAAGCTGGCATTTCGCGCCGCTATGGGGGCATTCACTTCAAGAACGGCGACATGAATGGCCGAAAGCTAGGAAGGTTAGTAGGCGCCCAAGCGTACAGAAAGGCCGTTCAATACTTCAGTACATCAGACCCTTCCTCTTCGGTTCAGAATGATAAGTTGGGGCTGCATCGAGTCAGCAGCATTTCGCAGCCCCAGGCAACTGCCAGGCGAGGGTGGGCCTGTCGAAGCCGCGCGGCTCGAAGTGTTCGGTCGCTGGGTGCATCAGCTCTATCGAATTCTGAGCGCGACGATTGTCCTGGAGGTCAGGCCTGCTGGCTCTCGCCTTGGCCAAAGAGAAATTCGAGGATGAATCCACCGTGCTCACATCGGGTGCTGTGCGGCGTACAGAATTCGCCAACAGTGTCCCAATTGGAGCAAGGTCACAGCAAGTCTGGCTTTGGCCCAAGCGTTAGCGATGGGTGTTTTCAGGATGAGGATCCTTGCAGTTCACCGCTTTCTCGATTTCACGATAGCATCCAGCACCGCATCATCGGCCTTCTGAGCCTTCAATGCGGCGCGGCGCTCGGGCGTGAGATCAAAATTCACGCCGTGCTGGATGATGACATCCACCAGGTGGGCGCTGCTGACGCGATTACCAAGCATCAGCTCAACGTCTTCAAGAGAGAGTGCGTCTGATTCCTTGCGCTCGGCCTGAAGGCGGCGCGCGGTCTCTTCCACCTCGCGCATGACGCGCAGAAAATTTCCGCCCAGGATCTTTAAGATGTCTTCGCGGCTGTAACCGCGTGCCGCGAGCGCCTCCGTGATTCTGGGAAGGTCAGCCACGGAATCGATGCCTTGCGGCAGGGAAGTGACGCCGTCAAAATCCGAGCCCAGGCCGACGTGGTCCACTCCTGCAACCTTGGCGATGTGGTCGATATGCTCGATCAGCGACTTGAGTGGGGGACGCGGAAACTGCGCTGCCCACTTTTTCTCGACCGGCGCAATTTCGGCGTAGGTAATGATGCTGCCATCGGCATGCGCGTGCTCTTTCTTGAACGCTTCCACGGCAGCTTCGCGCTGCTTGACCTTCTCCGGATCATACGCCGCTTTGCGATAATCTTCGTCCACGAACGCGGAGTAGAAATTCACCATCACCACGCCGCCGTTGCGGGCCACAGCGCGCAACATGTCGTCTGTCATGTTACGCGGATGATTGGTGAGCGCGCGTGACGATGAATGCGACGCGATCACCGGCGCCTGGCTGATCATCAGGGCCTGGTAGAAGGTGGCG
>DATFQZ010000073.1:0-13311 GCA_035263765.1 Candidatus Angelobacter sp.
AATTCCCGAAGTACGAGATCTTTGGGGGATACGTCGCCGCGGGTCAAGCGGGCGATTATACCGATCTCAATTTTCCCGGGGCGTCGACCGGGATACCAAGCACGTTCTCGAGCACGCACGGCGCGGAGGCCTCCTTGCTGTTCAACTTCAATCGTGTTCTTGGACTCAAGGGTGATTTCTCAGTGCAACCCCACAGCGAGGGCTTCCGGGTAGGAGTATGCACGCCATTGCCGTGTTCGCCCATCATGGTGAACGTCGCCATCAATCCGAAGCTTTTCAATTTTCTGGCCGGCCCGGAATTCAAGCTGCGGAACCATTCCAGGTTCACGCCCTATGTTCACGGACTCGTGGGTTTAGCGCATGGCAACGCTTCCTTCACAGTGTCTGGCGCCAAAGTGTCTGGCGGCGTGTTCTCCTTTTCGCTGAAGACCAGCGAAACGGGTTTCGCGGCGGCGATGGGCGGAGGAGCCGATATTCGTCTTAGCAACAGGTTCAGCTTTCGCACTGGGATGGACTTCAACCCCGCCTGGGTCGGACGAGACGACTCGGGAGCGAGAACGGCAATCAAGAACGTCCGGCTTTGGGCCGGCATTCTATTCCATTAGATGAGTTGCGATTCCAACTGCGAGCCGCGAAGCGGCTGCTGCCCCTCGCCAGATTGCCAAGCGTTCGCCCCTGCTTGCCACCTCCTGTCGGTGAGCCCCGGCTTGTTGCACCTCGAATTCCAGCGGGGACCAGTACATCTCTCATAACTCGGCTCATAGCGCTCCCCGTAGCCTGAGCACCGCTTTCGAACGGGAAACGGCGGTTTCCTGCCGGGAAAGAACCTGTGAAAAACGGCGGGTCCACGTAAAACTACGCCCAAATGAGCCCACGAGAGACACATTGGCTTACAGCAACGTGCTCTGGTTAATGCAAAATCCACCGGATACCGGATTTACAGGAGAAATCTAAACTCGAAAGTAGCAAGACTCAGGATGACTGAGTTAGTCATCGGATCGGAAGACGTTATGAAGCTTCGAGCAGCCGGTGGGGTGGGAATCCTCCTGACGTGTTTGCTGGCGACGACTTGCAACACGCAAATTCCAGGGAGTCCGTCGTCGAGCAACCAGGCCACGGCGAGGAGCGCGGAAAACACACCTCCCAATCCGTCGTCTGCCTCCCCTGCTGCCGAAGCGAAAAAAAAGAAGCCAACGACGGCCGCGCCAGTTTCTGGGGGCCGCGTTGCCAACAAGAAACGGTAAGGTGACAAACAACATCTCCGCCGTGAAAAAGTCCGGTCGCTTCAGGCACGGCGAAGACGGCGCTTTCGTGGGCGATGCTCAAGCAGCATGGCGGACATCGCCCCTAGCGCCTTATTGACCCGTTGCGTCCGAACCGTACTGAGAGGAACAGTTATGCCGATCCCAGATGCTCTACGAGCCGAACTTTCGCAGTACCTCATAGGCCAAAAAGTTCGCGCATTGCGGCTGCGCCGCAGCATGGGCTTGACGCAACTGGGACAACGCACGGGCCTCTCTCCGGCGTTGTTGTCGAAGATTGAAAATGGCAAACTTGTTCCCACGATCGCTACCCTGTTGCGGATCGCCATTGTGTTCGACGTCACACTCGATCACTTCTTCCAGAACGAGCACCGGCGCCGCATCATCGCGATCACGCGTAAGCAGGAGCGTGAGACCTCCGGCGAGCGACGTTTCAATTGCGAAGACGGGTATGATCTGGCGCGGCTCGACTTGGGTAACGGCGAGCGCAAGTTCCAGCCCTACCTCGCGGATTTTGCGCCGTCAGCTGAAAACAACGGTCGCCCACACATGCACCAGGGATTCGAGTTTCTCCACGTGTTGAGTGGCAAGCTGGAGTTGACTATCGGAAGCGACCAGAACGTGCTCGAGCCCGGGGATTCGATCTACTTCGACTCCAACCTTCGCCACTCCTATCGTTGTCTAAGTCCCGAAACGTGCACCGCCTTCATGGTGTTGGCTTATCCCGAAAGGAACGTGACAGAGCGGCGCATGGAAAACCTGGGCACTCTGCACGGCACGCGGCGTCCAACGCATTCCATTGCGACCACCACGCTCAAGATTTTGGAGCCGCCCACACAAAATGGGACACCGCAACCCGAGAAGGGCCAGGTCACAACACGCTAGTGGCCCGTTAGGCGGATCTCGATCAGCAAAGGCGAGGCGTCCAAGGCGTGCGTAGTCATACGCTGCTTCCCTCCACGAGATACCATCCCGAACCGGATCGATTGACATGACACGGAAGAGAGATTCCGCGGCGTGAAGGTCTCCGTGATTGTGTGGCACCGGCACTCCTGCCGGTGCTTGCTTCCTCAAGAGCGCCACTTTCGCACAGGCTGCCACACGCTGGGCGAACAGCCGTCCATTCAGTGGCCCCTCATGACTGCGCTTCGGTAATTTTTTCTTCCCCCGAGAAAAGTTTTCCTTACATAAATTAACAGCCTCAAAAAGAGTGGCAGCGTTCTTGACCGTGTTTTTACAAGCAAGGGAAGTCGACAGGCGTTAACGCCCTCGATAAGAGCAAGAAGAATTTGTCGAAAGGGTATTCGGAGGAAACATGAGATATTTTCGAGCGATTTTGCTGGGGGTTTCCCTGATCGCAGGCATGAGCGCTCTGGCCAGCGCACAGAGCGTAGTGGCCGTCCAATGGCGGCAGGATGATGACCGTTGGCGGTACGACGGCGACCACGATCGCGACGACCGTGGCGGATACTACGGCGCGAGCACGGCGCGGCACGTTGGCTATCAAGATGGCTTCAACGATGGATTGAACGACCGGCGCACCGGCCATAGCTATCGCCCGACGCATGACAGCAGCTATCACCACGCCGATCGTGGTTATGAGCGCAGTTTCGGCAGCAGGGGCTACTACAAGCAGGCATATCGCGACGCGTACCTGCAAGGCTACTCTCGCGGTTACAACTCGAACCCGTGGTATCGGCGTTAGCGCGCGTGCAAAAGCCGGAAGCTCGCCACAGGTGGGCTTCCGGCTTCGTGTTTCTGCAGCGATCAATAAAGCCCGCGCCGTTAGAAGATCGAAATGGCCCGGCTGATAAGCTGCGTCTTCACACTTTAGTTAAGGAAGAGACAGCCAACACTTCCTGCTCTGCTTCCATCCAAGGACAATCAGCAGCAGCTCTGCATGGGTGCAATTTGAGCTGCGGCGGTTTTTCTTGGTGGGATCTGAACTATGACTGTCCCTTGGAAGCTGTGCTTTGCCCTTTTCGTCGCCTTGATTTCCACGCTTCTCGGCGGCTGTTCCGGAATGGCGACGCTGGCGTCTAATCCTAACTCGACGTCGACACCTTCACCGAGTCCTAGCCCCAATCCAAGCCCCAGCCCGAATCCATCGCCGGGCCTGGAAGTGGTGAACCACATCGTCGTCATGCTTCAAGAGAACCGGTCGTACGATTCCTACTTCGGAAAAATCAACGATGATCGTGCCGCCCAGGGCCTCGGTCGGGATGTGGATGCACTAGACACCCTGTTCTCCCAGCCGGCAGATGACGGAAGCTCGATCATGAATTTTCATTACGTAACCGCCTGCACCTATAACTCCGCTCAAGCCTGGCTGGAGAGCCATGGCGATGTGAACCGCGACCAGCCGGCGGATGGAAATCCGGTGCTGATCAACGGCTTTGTCCACACCGCCAGCGGTGATGCGATGGGCATCAACCCTGACACTAAAGGCGTGCGCGTGATGGGCTTCTATAACCAGAACGACCTGCCTTCACCCTACTTCTTCGCGACGCAGTTCGCGACATCGGACCGCTGGTATGCCCCGGCGCCCATACAAACCGAAGCGGCGCGACTCTACGCCATGGCGGCAACATCACAGGGCCACGCCCATCCTCCAAATGCATCTGTTTCGGCCACTACAATTTTCCAGTTGCTGGATAGCGCGGGCGTCTCCTGGAGAATCTATGCCGCCGATAACGATGCAAACGGGAAACCGATTACCTTCCTCAACTTCTTCCAGCCCTATGGCTCGACGAAACAGGACCATGTGTTTCCGCTCTCCCAGTATTTCGCCGATCTTCAAAACGGAACGCTGCCGCCGTTTGTCTACATCGAGCCGTCGTTTAATAGCGGGCACGACGAGCACCCAGGATCGACGACGAATATTCAGTCAGGCGCAAACTTCATTCGCTCGATCATTACTGCCCTGATCGGCAGCACTTCGTGGAAAGATTCCATCTTTATTGAGACCTTTGACGAAGCGGGAGGTTTGTTTGATCACGTGGGGCCGATGATTGATGGGCAGCCAATTGAAGAGCTAGCCGTCAATGGGGGCACGCAGGCTGTGGGGCCAGGACGATATGCCACGGATGCTGCGACGCAGCACGTGCCGAATCCTGATGGAATGGCACCGCGAGATCTGACCAGCAGCGATCCTCCTGGCGACTTCACGCGGACCGGATTCCGCGTTCCTGTGATGATCATCTCGCCTTTTGCGAAGCCTCATTTTGTGTCTCACCTGCCTATGGATAACACCGCGGTGCTGAAGCTGGTGGAGACGCGCTTTCATCTGCCTCACCTGACGTTTCGCGATGCAGCCCAACCGGACATGTCCGCGGAATTTTTTGACTTCGCTAATGCGCCGAACATGAACCCGCCGGCCGTGCCGTCGCAGCCGGTTCCGAACAACAACTGCGATCCCAGCAAAGCTTCTGCCGCTTTAGGCAGTCCGTGGACGCCGCCGAATTAGCAATTGGCAACTCGCAACTAGCACCGCTAAGCCAGTCCGGAGTTGGAGTCCTTCGTGCTACCCAATCCGCTCCGTACCGGCTCGTTCCCTGGCTTTGCTGAGCTAATTGAGCCGCCCAGCTCACCATCACAAACCACTAGGGGAACGCTTTGTGACTTCAACAAAGAATGACATGGGCGAAAAAACAGGAAGGATTCCTCCTGTCGGGTTACCTGCCGGCGGGCATTCGAGAATCACTTTTATGTTAAGAAATTCGAAAATGCGCTTGCAGTTCGACTTCGAATCCTTGTCGACTGTCGAGTCAGTCTTGGTCAGCGTGTTGCCGTTTGCGTCATGTGTGAACGTTATCGAGGGCCACCCGCCAAACCAGGGTGGACGGAGGTGGCGCTTCCTCTTCGCCCCGGCTGTAGGCTGCGTGAATCCTTTCTTACTTGTTGAACGAGCACTGACCCGTCGTCGCTGAGCAGCTAATGGCAATCGGCGGGCAGGGCATGCTTGTACTCCCATCGCCAGTGCAGCTTAAGAGACTGGCGGGAATCGATCGTTGTCCATCGGGGACAAGGAGCAATTGCAACAATTGGTTTTCGTCTGTCCTGGAGACAATGAGCCTCTGGTCAATCTCTCCTTGCACCTTGTTGATTCTAGTGTCCAGCTCATTCTGCACCGTGGTGAGTTGCGACTGAAGCTGAGCGACCGCAGCTGTGAGATTGTTCAACGTCGTCTGGGCGTTGCCGACGGCAGCCTGGACGGTGCCTATGTCACCATCGACCACCCCCAAGTTCTTATTGAGGTTGTCCGCCCTGAGATAAGCACCGTGGACTTCCCACGCCGTGGTGTCGTTGTCGATGAATTCCAGAATCTCGTGGGTCGCATCCAAGGCCCGGGCGATAATCATCAAGGGTATACACCCCACAGAGCTGTTGCCGCCCGTGCCGAGAACCACCAGGTCCTGGAGGCATGCATCTTGCATGGCGTCTCGGGTGGCCTCAACAACCTGTGCCGCAAGGAGGGCAGCAAACTTGGCGCCAATGGTTGCTTTAGGATCAGGGTTTCCCAAGTGGAGTCCTGATGGATAGTCTTTGTCCGTGGTGTAGTCGTAAAGGTTGACGAAGGTCGCCGATACGGCACCAGGAGCCAGCTGCGCTTGCGACGGTGTGGATGTGCTGGACAAAGCAGTAGTGGCCTTATCCAGGCCATCGGCGGCATCGTCGAGCTGGTCAGCCAGGTCTTGGCCCACTGTTGGATCGCTATCGCCGCCGGTGATTGTCCCGTTTCCGCTGGCGCAATCGCTATTCTTGCCGGTGCATTTGGCCTTGCGAATGTTGTTCAAGTTGCTGTAGTCGCTAGTGCCATCCTTGCCTGTCGTTCGACCGTTCGCCTTCTGGGCCCGGGCGTTTGCCGAACTGGCTTTGTTGATGTGGTCCAGTATCTGGTTGCAGTGGGGGTCGCTGCCGCAGTTTGCCAGCTTGCCCTGTAGCGCTTGGAGGAGATTCTGGTGCTTGTTCAATAGAGTTGTGATCCGGCATTGGAGATCGTTTCCGTCGCCGCGAGCGCCGCTCGAGGGCGACCCATTCGCGGGACAAGTCAGCGTGGTGGCTGGGTCTGATGTTTGTGCACGCAGAGACGCCACTCCCAGATAAACTACGCACATGATCAAGGTCGCTTTGACACAAAGACCGGCTCTTTCCATTAGGCGTGAAACAGACATGACACTCTCCTGATCGGAAGATTTGGTTGCAATGATCCGAATACCGCTGGAAACCCGGAAAACAGGCATTCCCTAGGAGAAGGTAAGGACTATAAGATGGTGACCCGTGAGATGGGCCACGCCTGCGGGACGCAACACTAAGCGGCTCCAACCTGAGTGTCAAGTTTTTATTTTCAGAGCCGGTAGAATCTCGGCCAAAGCTCCAACAACTTCTCTTGACAGAGATCTGATTAGACCTTGCCGGCTTTCATGTCGGCAAGCCGCTTCTCAAAAGCTGAGGTGTTGGCGTTGTCGGCTTTGCCCGAGTGTCTCACACAGATGCGCTTATGTTGTCGACAACATAAGCGCATTTGAATTCGCCGCGAACCAGTTCAGAGAGCGGCAGAGAGCTTTCGCAATTCGACTGATCCTTTGTCCGTCCGCAGACGCACGCTTGCGCCGCCCTGGTTGATGGTCCCGTGGAAGTCACGTCCGAAACGGCTGCCGGCTTCCGCGTTGAGAGCAAAATCGGAACTGAAACTTGAGCGGCGGCCACCTTGAAAGTCCACCGTCAGCCCGGCGTTCTGAGGCACACGCAGCACGATCGTGCCCTTGGAACTCTCCAGATCAGCGCGTTCACCCAAGCTCGTGGCATCAATCTCGGCATCCGCCTTAAAGGACTTTATTTCTAATGCCCCACGTACATTGATGTCCTTCAGCCGGATGGAATCCTTGTAAGTGTCAATGCGAATCGAGCCGGTCGTGGACTCAATCGTCATCGGGGACTTGTAGCTCTTGATGCGGATATCGCCGTTGAGCCGCAAAACTTTGATGTCCGGCTTAAAGCTCTCGATTTCGAGATTGGTCTGGCGAGGAGCCTGAATCTCGAGTTCGACTTCGGCGGTGTAGTCGCCGTGGCCGCACAGCCAGCAACTCCAAGTTTGATTGGGATAATGGACCTTGACCTGGACACGGCTGTTGTCGTTGGAGAAGTCGACCGTGGTGTTCTCCATCCACCACTTGCGGTCGGAATCACTGCCATCGAAGCGCTTTACCACGTTCACCACCACCTGGTTCGTACTCGAGCCGGTGACGTGGATGGTTCCTTTGTAGTTGTCGACCAGCAGGGTGCTGCCGGGGTTGAGAGTAAAGGTGCGCTGAAACTTCTCTGGCTGGGCTTCCGAGCCTTGCCCGAGCGCCGGAGCGGCCAGCCCTGCGGTGGCCAGAGCCAGGGCCAGGAGCCTTAGAAGGATACTTGTCTGCCTTTTCATCAGTACCTCCGAAAGGTGCAGCTATTGATACGCCCAATTTGGGTCCCCGGTTCCATAGACGGGATAACTCCCCAAACGTCAACTTTGGGGTTCCCAGTGCGCACGGTTTTTAGCGGGCTAACGCGGGGGCCCTAGCAAGCGCGGTTTATGGCTTGCTGGGGCGCCCCAGATGTGGCTTTTGGTTCTCATGGGCGAGGGTGCCGGTGCCACAACGGCATGGATCAGCCAATCTGTACCGAGACCCCCGAACGGAGTCTCGGGGTGAAAATAGCCAAAGCTGCCGCTTAAAGCGATTTCAGTAACTTCAGCCAGCGTTCCCAGGCCTGGTCGTGCGCCTTCTTGTTGGCGACAGCGGCGTCGTGTTTCTTCTGGGTGTCCGGGTCGGTGGCTGTGTTCTGAATAGCCGCATCGGTCGCGGGGTCCTCGCCGGAGCGCATGAAGCCGTGGCCGGCGCCCTCGTAAGTCACCGGCTCGTAAGTCTTACTAGCGGCTTTCATGGCTTCGACGGCGCCGGGGATCATGGCATCGATACGTGCGTCGTTGCCGCCATAGAAGCCGTACACCGGAGCGGTGATCGTCGACACATCTTTGGGGGGTGGGCCGTAGAACGAATAAGCTGCGCTCAGATCTTTGCGGTTGGTGGCGAAGTTGAAGGCTTGGCCTCCGCCCCAACAGAACCCCGCCACGGCAATCTTTCCGCTGGCTGCCGGAATCTTCTTGGCGTAGTCGGCCACGGCGTTCAGATCGGCGGTCACTTGGGCAGGATCGAGCTTGGAGTTAGCCTCACGCGCGGCGTCCACGCTGGGGAAGTCGCTGCTCTTGCCCCCGTTCGGCCCCATGCCAGAAAGAAAATCCGGGGCGATGGCGATGTATCCTTGCGCGGCCAGTTTGTCAGCCACGGTGCGCGCCCAGTCACTCAGCCCGAAGATCTCGTGAATCACGATGACCACCGGCGCCTTTTGTTTGACTTCCGGATAGACAACAAAAGCCTGCACGGTGCGGTTATCGTGCTTGATCTGTACCCACTCCTGATGGCGGGGTGACTTCTCCAAGGTTTGCTTGGCCCAATCCTGGGCCGAGGCTGCGGAAAGGCTCAATAATAGGGTGATGGCAAGAGCGAGCGTTCTTTTCATGGGCAGAAAGTTTACTAGCGCCGGCGCATTTCTGCCAAGCCTGGACATCCTAAAGATCAGCTGCTCCCGGCGGTGATTGGGTGTATATAGTTAAGCTGGGGAGACCGAAGGAAGCGTTTGATCAGGTGATCGAGACGTGGTTAGGGCGATTGGCATGACTTCGGAGTAGGTACTCTGAGGTGGCGCCCGACAAAGCGCAAGAGCAAGAGAAGGGACAATGAGAGACATGGAAGCGCCAACGCAAATTACGGCCGCCGGACGTGAAGCGTCACTCAATCAGGTTCCTCCGCTTACGGGTTACAACCTGTTCCTCAGCGACCCCACCCTGGCTGCGGCCGTACAGCGTGAGGGCGCTGCTTGGGCAGAGCCACAGCTCGCGGAACTCGGACAATTCCTGGGAACGGAGGAGGTCCAGCGGTGGGGGTTTGACGCCAATGAGAACCTGCCCATCTTGCACACTCACGATCGCTACGGCAACCGCCGCGACGAAGTGATTTTTCATCCCGCCTGGCATCACCTTATGCGGGCCTCGATCGAGCGCCGGCTGCATAGCTTGCCCTGGACCGAGAAACGCCCGGGCGCGCACGTTGCGCGTGCGGCGATGATGATGCTCACCGTGCAGAATGAAGCCGGGCATACGTGTCCGGTCTCGATGACGTTTTCCTGCATGGCCTCATTGCGCGCGGAACCCGAGCTGGCGCGCGAGTGGGAGCCGAAGATCGTGACCGCGAATTACGACCAGCGTTTTCTTCCGCCGTCGGAGAAATCCGGACTGCTGGTCGGCATGGCTATGACCGAGAAGCAAGGCGGATCTGACGTTCGCGCCAACACCACCTTCGCTGAGCCTGCTGGTGGGGCGGGCGAGTACTTGATCACCGGGCACAAATGGTTTTGTTCCGCGCCCATGTGCGACGCCTTCCTGGTTCTGGCGCAAACTTCTAAAGGGCTGACCTGCTTCTTGCTGCCGCGCTGGACGCCCGACGGCGCCAAGAACAACTTCTACATCCAGCGTTTGAAAGACAAGATGGGCAATCGCTCCAACGCGTCGAGTGAAGTTGAATTCGAACACGCTTGGGCGCGACGGGTTGGCGAAGAAGGACGCGGCGTCAACACTATCATTGAGATGGTCAACCACACTCGCCTGGACTGCGCTGTGGCCTCAGCTGGCCTGATGCGCCAGGCGCTAGCGCAAGCTGTGCATCATGCTCGCCATCGCCGGGCCTTCGGCAAACTCTTGATCGAGCAACCGCTGATGCGCAACGTGCTGGCCGATCTTGCTTTGGAATCCGAAGCCGCCACGCTGCTGGCCATGCGGGTGGCCCGCGCTTTCGACGCCCGTGCAACGGACGCCCGCGAACGCGCGTTCTGCCGCGTGGCCACCGCGGTCGCGAAGTATTGGTTGTGCAAGCGCTCGCCGTTTCACGTGAATGAAGCGCTGGAGTGTCTGGCTGGGAATGGCTACGTGGAAGAGTCGATGATGCCGCGCTTGTATCGCGAGGCGCCGCTGTACTCGATCTGGGAAGGCTCCGGCAACGTGATCTGTCTGGACATCCTGCGCGCGCTGATTCGCGAACCTGAGGCTGCTGAGGCCTTGCTACACGAGTTCAAGCAGTGCAAGAGTGCTGATCCCCGACTGACGGGTTATCTTACTCATGTGGAAACCGATCTTGCCGGGCAGCTAAAAGACAAGAGCGGCCCGCGAGAAAGCGACGCGCGAAGGCTTGCCGAACGGCTGGCGCTCGCGCTGCAAGCCACGCTGGTTGCAGGACACAGCGCACCCGCACTGGCCGACGCTTTCATGGCTTCGCGTCTTGCCAACGACCACGGGCAAAATTTCGGAACGCTCTCCAGCAAAGTAGACGTGGGTTCCATTCTTGCACCAGTGGTGGCGGCCTTGGAGTCCTAGGCGCCCGAAATCATTATGCGCGATAGCTGGATTTTGGCCGTAGAGACGTGGCATTGCCACGTCTCGATGCCTGGCCCATGAAACAATGCATCGTTGCGACAATTCATGTAGAAGTGCGTAACGGCTTGATATATGTCCTCACCGAGTGTCACCGGGGTTAATGTGAGACGCGGCCGTGCCGCGTCTCTACCGCAATGGCTCGTTTTAGATCGATTTGACCGGTATCGCCGTCACGTCTTCGACCAGTCCGATCTCTTTTTGAATAAACGGCTCCCCATATTTCACGCCGGCCATCATGCCGAAATAGCCTGCCATGGTGGCTACGCGATTCCGGATCTCGGCGTGAGCCGGGAAGTCGCCGCGGCCCGCCTGTTGATCCGTGAACTGCGATTTGTAGGCGTAGATGGATTCGAGGCGCGCCTCAAATTGTGCGGTAATGTCCACCACGAACGTCGGGCGGATGTCGTAGTAAAGCGAGGCGTAAATGATCTTGAAGGGGCGATGCGGAGGCTGCGCGCCCGCGGTCTGCTCGCTCGCGTCACCCTGCGTATGCAATTCGAGTTTGCTCAGCCCGGCAAGAAAGCAAGCTTCGTAGCCGAGTGTGGAGCAGGTGTAGTGGTCGGGATGGCGGCCTTTCCAATAGGGAAGAATCACCACCCGCGGACGCTGTTCGCGGATCACGCGGGCGACTTTCAAGCGATTCTCCCAGGTGTTTTCCACGCGGCCATCGGGAATGTCCAGGGCTTGCCGGAAAGCAACTTGGAGGATCCTGGCGGCGTCGGCGGCTTCACGCGCGCGGTCTTCGGCGGTGCCGCGCGTCCCCATTTCGCCTTGCGTGAGGTCGAGGATCCCGGTGCGCAATCCGCGCTGCGCCATCTTGAGCAGAGTGCCGCCGCAGGTCTGCTCCACGTCATCGCGATGAGCGGCAATGGCCAGGACATCCAGAGCGGGAGCGCTCACTCCAGTTCCCCGGTTTCCACCGTTACTTTTTCACTCACGATCAGCCGGTGCGCGGCCATTTCCTTAATGTGCGGCAGCACGCGCTCCACGTGTTCCTCCATGTCGATGAAAGTCACGACCAGCGGCAATTTGCCTCCGGCATCCACCAGCGTTGAGGTCTTGACGCGTCCGTGTCCGGTAAAGCCGGCCACGGCATGCAACACCGTGGCTCCCGCCACTTCCTGCTCACGCAGGTACTTGAGCATCTCCAGGTGCAGAGGACGATGATGCCACTCGTCGGCTTCGTTGAGATAAACCGAAACTTGCACGGCCCTGCGCGGTTGATCCGTCATGATGCGGCGCCGTCACCTCTCTGCGAGATTCTACACGCCGGTGAGAGCGGTTCAAATCGCTCGCGCCAGCGCGCCCCCGGCCAGGATCGCGCCCAGGCACAGCAGGTTGTTCGAGAGAATATTGCCGGCGAACAGCATCCAGTGACCTTGTTCGAAATAAGCCATGGTTTCATACGCGTAGCCGGAGAACGTTGTGTACGATCCGCAAAAGCCGATGGCCACCAGCCATCGCCACAGCGGGTTGACCAGGACGCGCTCCGTCGTCCAGACCAGAAGGAAGCCCAGGACCAGGCTGCCGCTTACGTTGATCAGCAGCGTGCCCCACGGAAACGCGGCACCGGCCAGGCGGGCAACAAGTTTGCTCAGGAGATAGCGCAGGTTTGCGCCGGCCAAGGCCCCAAGGGATATCCAGGCGTAGGCTCTCCATTCGATCAAGCTTCGCATGCGGACTGCTCCAAACGTGAAATTGGTAGGAGTCATCAGCCCGCAGGCGGTTAAAGGCGAACTCCATCGCCCTGTAAGTCGTTAGATTATATAACAGTTACGCCACTAGCAAACAAATTAAGCCGGACTGCATCAAAGTCACGTGCTCGCGACGTATTGCCAGCGGAGCGATCCTCATTTAGGCTAACTGGCTTCGAGTCCTCCCCATGACCCTTCTGGAAAAGCGCAGCGAACGCTTGCATGCTGGTCTGTCTTCGACGCTGGCGTACTTGGGACGCGAGATCTCGCCCAAACGGGTTCACCGCCTGCGCACCACCATTCGCCGCATCGAGAGCCTGATTACATTTGCCGAGCCCGAAATAGGCAAAAAGCAGGAAAAGGCCCTCGAGCAACTGGCACTTCTGCGCAAGCGTGCCGGCCGGGTTCGTGATCTGGATGTGCAACTGAGTTTGCTCGGGGCCATCGGGAACACCTCGACCGCACGCGATCGCAAACTGCTTGCCGACGTGCTGAAGCAGAAGCGCAGTAAGCACACCGAACGCTTGAGCGCCGTGGTCGCCAAGAGCAAAGAGCAACGCTTCCGCCCGATCTTTGATGCAATCCGTGCTCAATCGGCCGCTGCGCCGAAACTTCTGGACGAGTCAGCAGAACCTCTCGAACGGGCAAAACGGACGGTCACGCAGTTAGCCACTGATTTTTCTTCGCCGGCAAAAGCAAAAGCCGGCGCGCTGCACGAGATACGCATCAGTCTGAAGAAAACCCGTTATCTTGCCGAACTCGGCGAGGAATCTGCTGAGCAAAAGGCATTTCTGGTGGCGATGAAGTCCGTGCAGGACAGTCTAGGCGCGTG
>DATFQZ010000074.1:0-3464 GCA_035263765.1 Candidatus Angelobacter sp.
TGGAGCATCTCGATCGCCGAAGAGATGATTAGCGGCGTGGTCACGGCCGATCGTCAAGCCCGTCATTCCCCTGACGGTGCGTGGTCCTACCGGACAAGAGCAAGAGATCGAAGCGGTTATCGATACAGGGTTTGACGGCTGGCTCAGTCTTCCGTCCTCGGTTATTATTTCATTGGCGCTAGAGTGGCGCGAGCGTGGCCGAGCGCTTTTGGCGGACGGCAGCGAGAATGTTTTTGATATCTATGAGGGCACGGTGTTTTGGGACGGGTAGGCTCGTCGCATACCGGTGCATGAGGCTGAAACCATACCGCTCGTCGGTATGTCTCTGCTTCAAGCATATGAGCTTACGGTTCAGGTCCAACCTGGCGGGAACGTCACGATCAGATCGTCGTCGCCGGTAGGAAATGGCTAACCATCGGGTTGAGAAGAACGCGGCGGCCGCGCCTCTCACCCGAAACGTTATCGCGCCGGGAAAAGCTTGGCGTATCTTACGGGGTGAAAGTCCCCGTCGGGCAAGGGAGAGCCACCGGCCCGTATCGAGTCTTGCGTCTGTGGAGGAGTCGCAAGGCGAACAAGACAGGCGAAGCGTAGACAGAGAATCCTGTAGGCCGTAGGGATGACCGCGCGTCCTGAAGAGCTGGTACAGCTTCGAGATAGGGTTGTTGCGGACGGCGAGTGTTTTAACGTGCACGAAGCCAACACGAAGCATCCGAATAGGGCGAGGATGTGGAGGTCCGCCGGAGTCCACAGGCCATGGCATGCAGGAAGAGATACGCCGAAGAACCCGGGAGGCCCCAGGGGCTCCTGGCAGGGGAAAGCTTGGGGGTAAGGTATACAGCTAATGAGGCACACAAGGGGAAACCCGGAGACGGGACTATGCTGGGAACCTAGAGCGCCGAGTGGAACACTGCAAGGGAGGCGGAGGAGTACTGTGAAAGGAAAAGCCCGCCGCAAGCTTTTGGGGAGTCTTATCAGGCATAGTACTCGGAGCGTGGGAAAGCCACGTACATGGGGAAGGACCTGACGGAACTACGAAACCCGCATAGGACAGTCGTGCCGGACAGAGTTGGGCCGGGAGAACGCGAGCCAACCTTCCTGCGGGGAATAGCAACCAAGGCAAAAGCCAACAAGAGGCATTGATTTCAGGACCTTTACCGGCACTTGAACGTGGAGTACCTGATGTGGTGCTGGCCACAGGTGAACAGGAATGCAGCGGTGGGTGTCGACGGAGTCACGGCGACACACTACGAGAAAGATCTCAAGGCTAACATCAAGGAGCTGGTGGAGCGACTGAAAGCGAAGCGCTATCGGGCGAAGTTAGTGAGGCGAAGATACATTCCGAAGGAGGATGGCAAACAGAGGCCGTTAGGGATACCGGCGTTGGAAGACAAGCTGATTCAGATGGCCTGTGCGAAGCTGCTGAGTGCGATTTACGAGCAAGAGTTCTTAAGTTGCAGTTACAGCTATCGCCCCGAGCGTAGCGCGTTGGATGGGGTGAGAGACCTCACCTTCGACCTGCAATACGGAGTCTATGGTTACGTGGTTGAGGCTGATATCAAAGGCTTTTTCGATCATATGGACCATGACTGGCTGCTGAAGATGCTGAGCCTGCGCATCGATGACCGGGCCTTTCTAGACCTGATTCGAAAATGGCTAAAGGCCGGGATTTTGGAGACGGATGGAGAGGTCATTCATCCCGATACGGGTACTCCTCAAGGCGGAATTATTTCCCCGCTGCTGGCCAATGTGTACTTACACTACGCATTGGACTTGTGGTTTGAGAAAGTCGTCAAGCCACACTGTCGGGGAGAGGCGATCATGTGTCGCTACGCCGATGATGCGGTGTGGGCCTTGCGCTATCGGGAAGACGCAGAGCGGTTTTACCGGGTGCTACCGAAGCGGTTGGCGAAGTTCAACCTGGAGGTGGCCTCGGAGAAGACGCGCATCCTGCGTTTCAGTCGATTTCATCCGAGACCGAAGCATCGTTTTGTCTTTTTGGGTTTCGAGTTTCAGTGGAAGCTGGACCGGCAAGGCGTGCCGAGGATGAAGCGGCGTACGGCCCGCAACAGATTGCAGGCAGCATGCCGCAGGATCAAGGAATGGATCAAGCTCAACCGACATTTGCCAGGGGCGAATTTTTCGAGCGGCTAAACGCTCGGTTATGCGGACATTACAATTACTATGGCGTGAGAGGCAACTCGCACTCGCTGTACCGCTTCTATGAGTGGGCAATGAAGTGCGCCTTCAAGTGGCTCAACCGTCGGAGCTGGCGGCGAAGCTACACGTGGAAGCAATTTGAGCGGGTGCTTAAGTGTGTCTCTATCGCCAAGCCGTGTATCACCGAGGTGCCGCGCCGCAGGATGTTTGCTTGATGACTAAGTCTTGCGCGGAAGCGAGTAGAACCGAGGAACCCGGTGCGGTAGTACTGCACGCCGGGGTCTGCACGGGGGGCGCCGGGTAACCGGCGTCCCAGAGGCCGACGATAGTCGAAAACCAAGAGAGAGAAAAAAAACGTCATGCATGACAGGCAAGTGGCGGCCCCAGACAACACGGCGGTGCGGGTCGCCTTGTGGCGGGCGCTGCACGTAGAAGTCGATTCGCCACCGCACGTGTTCGAAGACCAAGTCGGCTTGAAGCTGGTGGCCCCAGACGACGAATGGCGCAGCCGTCCGGATATGAGCCCATTCACGCGGCCCTTTCGCGCCTCCATCGTGGCCCGCGCACGGTTCATCGAAGATCTCGTCGCGGAACAAGCTGCCCGTGGTGTCGGGCAGTACGTCATCCTTGGGGCGGGCCTGGACACCTTCGCCCAGCGTCGGCCGGAGTTTGCCTCCCGTCTGCTCGTGTTCGAGATTGATCAGCCTAGCGCTCAGGCGTGGAAGCGCCAGCGCCTCGTCGACCTCGGCCTCGGCATCCCGTCGTTCCTGCGGTTCGTGCCAGTCGACTTCGAAGCAGGGAACGCGTGGTGGGAGCGGCTGGCAGAGTCAGGCTTCGACTCCGGGCTGCCCGCGGTGGTGGCGTCCACCGGCGTCAGCATGTACCTGACCAAGGACACGATCGTCGCGGCGCTCGCTCCGGGCTCCACGGTCGCCATGTCGTTCATGCTTCCGATCGAGCTGGTGGACCGCGAGGTGCGTCCCGCGGTTGAACGAGCTGCAGCGGGAGCGCGAGCAAACGGCACGCCCTTCATCAGCTTCTTCACGCCTACAGAGATGCTGACACTGGCCCGAGGTTCCGGATTTAGAGAGGTTCGGCACGTATCCGCAGCTACGCTTGCCCAGCGCTACTTCGCGGGCAGGACGGATGGCCTTCGGCCGCCAAATAATTCAGAGGAACTGCTAGTGGCGACTACCTAAGATCAAGCGGTCTAACAGCCGCTTCAGCGGACGGCGCTGCGCGCCGCCGCTGAACCGGAGCGTTAGGCCGTGCAAGGAAAGTTGGTTGTGATCCAGGTACCTGAAATT
>DATFQZ010000075.1:0-2752 GCA_035263765.1 Candidatus Angelobacter sp.
TCAGCCCCTCGGGAGGCCGAGCCTAACGACCTCGAATAAACCTTGATTGAGCTGAACCGCTGGACGCTTGACGCGGCCGGGACCCGCGCGGCCGCGACCCGTCTATGGGGATTGATGCGTGTTTAGCCGGGCGGACGCTGGCCCTTGTAGTCCGGGATATGGCTGATGGGAGGCATACCGGTAAGGCAGAGCCGTTTCTTTGTGCGGCGGAAGTTGCTGCGTGGACGCTGCGCAAGGGGCAAAAGGGCGGTTGGCGCAAATCCACCCGCTTGCGCATCGGAGCCCACGATGCGACGACACTGGTTGCCTGGCAGTCTTGCCGACGCAGGTCCTCATGACGTGTCGCTCCCCGGAACACCATTGCGACGCGCTTTCGGTAACCTCTCAACAATTTGCATCTCGCCGCCACAGTCAGGACAGGTCGGCTGCCAAGCGTCCTCAGTAACGGATACCGCGGGGTCTTCTGGTGCAGTCGTCGCCGTGACGGTGTCTTGGGTTGCTACGGGCACGACCTGCTGTTGCGGAGCAGGAGGCAGCAGCTGGCGGATGCGGGCGAGCTTGGATTGTCGAGTGCCGTTGGCAAGAAAGCCGTAATGGCGGATACGCTGAAAGCTGTCGGGCAGGACGTGGAGAAGAAAACGGCGTATGAACTCGGCGGGTGACAGCGTCATGAGTGCAACGCTGGCTTCGTTCCGGTAGTCTTTCCAGGTGAAGGTGACGTGATCGTCGGCGACATCTACAAGACGATGATCGGAGATGGCGACGCGATGTGTATAGCGGCTCAAGTAGCGCAGGACCTGTTCGGGGCCGGCAAAGGGCTGCTTGCTGTCGACCACCCAGTCGAGCTGCCGGAGCGGAGCAAGGTAGGCCGAAAATGCCCTCGGCTCTGCCAAATGAGCGAGATCGGAGAAGAAGTTCAAACGCTCCTCCTCGTACGCCGCAACCAGCTTTCCCAGAAACACCCCCCGGAACATGCATGACAGGACGCGCTCAGGAAGAAAATAGCCGGGCCGGCACGAGATCCACCTCGCCTGGTCCGGCGAGAGCCCACCGCCCGGCACGATGCAGTGGGCATGGGGATGAAACGTCATTGTCTGACCCCAGGTGTGCAGAACGGCCGTGAAACCAATCTCGGCGCCGAGATGCTTGGGGTCGCGGGCAATGGTTTTGAGTGTCTCTCCCACTGCCTCGAACAGAAGGCCGTAGACGACCTCCTTGTTCTGGTAGGCGATGGCCGCAATTTGCTGCGGCAGGGTGAAGACCACATGAAAGTACTCCACCGGCAACAGATCGGCCTGGCGCGCTTCCAGCCAAGCACGCGCGGCAGAGCCTTGGCAGGTCGGGCAATGCCGGTCACGGCAGCTGGCGTAGCCTATCTCTTTATGCCCGCACTCCTTGCATTGCCGGACATAACCTCCCAACGCCGCCGTACGGCACGCCTCAATGGCTGCCATCACGCGGCGTTGGCAGCGATCGAGGTGGCCGGAATTGGCCTCGCGATACGCTTCACCATGGCGGCGGAAGACATCCGCCACCTGGAAGGCAGGACGCCCCACTGCGCCCGGCTCAGCCCGACGGTCTCAACTCCGACAGCGGCCGCATCTCCGGCACCGTAAGCTTCAAGTGCTCGAGCGGGCTCGCCACTGCGCCGATGGTTCTGGTGGCGACGCTGATATAGCGCATCGTAGTGGAGAGGTGACTGTGGCCAAGTAATACCGTTTCCAAATCAGAGTGACTTTGCGATGTAGGGGAACGACGTGATGGATTTGACGAGTGCCGGATTGCGTTCGATGTAGAGTGCGGCGTCCTCAAGCTTTGCATAGACCTCATCCATCGACTTGAGGGCGTAGTTCTTGAAGATTTTCTCGCGAATTTCATCCCACAGATTTTCCTGAGGATTCAGCTCGGGGGAATAAGGTGGGAGAAGGCGTAGAATGATATTGGGAGGAACCTCGAGTTCTTCGCTCTGATGATTGCCGGCACCATCTACGAACAGCAGGATGAGCTGCCTGGGGTACTTCTTGGCCAATGTCTCCAGGAAAATCTGGAAGCATTCCGTATCGGGCGCAGGCATGATCAGGTAGACGCAGGTTCCATCCTTCGGGCTGACGGCGCCATACAAGTAGACGTATTCGCGAATGAGTTGGCAGGCGACCTGCGGCCTCGTTCCATTGGCAGCCCAGCACGGTCGCGGGCGGTTCATGCGGCCAAAGCGCGCTTCGTCGGCGAACATGATGCGCAAGCTGCAACCGCGTCTGGCCGCAACCCGCCGGGCTTGCCTGACAGCGTTTGGAAAGCCGTTTTTTTAAAAGCGTTTTGAGCCGCGACGTTGCGCTTGGGGTGAAACGGACGCGGCATCAGTTTACGCCAGCCATGCCGGGCCAGAAGATTGTAGATCGTGCTGTTGCTGGTCGGATGCCCGATCGCCTGTTCATAGGCCGCCTTGAGATCGTGGATGTTCAACATCTCGCCCGCCCCAGCGGCGTTGGCAAAGCTGGCGAGCAAAGCTTTTTCCTCGGTCAGCGTCATGTTCTCGCGCTGGCGGCCGCCGATTGGCTTCGGCTTGAGCGCCTTGATCCCACCACCGTCATAGGCCATGTGGGCGCGATTCACGGTGCTCAACGAAACACCCATTGCCTCCGCGATTGCGGGTTGCGTCATTCCGCTCTCGCGCAGCAACACCATTTGAATGCCTCACGCTGCGCCGTAGGAACTTTCTTCCAGTGCAGCGCTGTTTTCAGTTTCCGGATTT
>DATFQZ010000076.1:0-2211 GCA_035263765.1 Candidatus Angelobacter sp.
TGGACGGCGCACCTTAATGCCACATCGAGAGAAGGATCCGCAGATTGAGTTCGCTTATGTAGGGCTTCCGCGTAATAATCCGTGCACACACGCTTCCACTCACAAGCGGAGCTGCAAAAGAATGAGAAAACGAGAGGAAACTCTTGCTCGCGTCTTCACCGATTCCTATGATCTGTGTGTCATTGGCGGGGGCGCGACGGGAGCCGGCTGTGCTCTGGATGCTCAACTCCGCGGCCTGAAGACGGTTCTGGTGGACCGTGGTGACTTCGGCTGTGCGACGTCAACTGCATCCACCAAGCTTATTCACGGCGGACTTCGTTATCTTGAGTTGGCTGTAAAAGAGCTCGATGTTGCGCAATACCGCGTTGTCCGCACCGCGCTGCGAGAGCGCAGCCGGATGATGCGAAACGCCCCATATCTGACCCGCAGTCGGCTGCTAGCTGTGCCCTGCCACAGCCTCGCGCAGGCGTTGTACAGCAGAATCGGGATCATGTTCTACGATTGGCTGTCTGGAACTACTCTTCTTGCTCCAAGCTACTTCCTCAACCGGCGTGCCTGCCTGAAAGAAATGCCATGGCTCAATCCGGACCGATTGTTTGGCGCAGTGATCTATAGCGACGGCCAGTTCGACGATGGGCGGTACAATTTCGCGCTTGTACAGAGCTTTGTCGCAGCTGGCGGGGATGCCCTGAATTATGCGCCGGTCTGCGGGTTTGAAAAAAATCAGAACGGCGCCGTTGTCGCGGCACACGCTCAGGATGCAAGCTCCGGGACGGCCTGCAAGGTACATGCGCGTGCTTTCGTAAACGCTACCGGCCCGTTCTCAGATCAAGTCCGCCGTTACGCGGTCCCCAAGCTACCCAAACGACTCAGGCAAAGTAAGGGAGTCCATATTCTTCTGCCTCTCCGCGAAGATTGGGGAGATCGAGGGCTGTTGATCCCCGCAACTGAGGACGGTCGCGTGATCTTCTCGATTCCATGGATGGGACGCCTGTTGGTTGGTACGACCGAGAGCGAAAGCGACCCCGGGGAGGAGATGATTGTCACCAAAGCAGAAGCGAAGTTTCTTCTTCGCCACGTGAACAGGTATCTGGTACGACCTTTCGACCTCAGCGACATCGTAACCGCCATCGCCGGCATGCGGCCTCTGATCCAACCCGCGGATGCCCGTGACAGCAAAAAAATTGCCCGCGACTACGAGATCGAAGTGGAACCGCAAAGCGGGCTCATCAGCGTGCTCGGCGGCAAGTGGAGCCTTTACCGTGTGATGGCCGAAGATGCCGTCAATGCCGTGGAGCTACGACTGCGCGGCACGACCAGCAGGTGCCGGACCCAAAACTATGCCCTTTTTGGGGCGGACCGCGAAGAGAACGATATCAAAGAGGACTTACTTGCCAGATACGCGGTGGAACCAGCTACAATCGACCATCTGGTGAAGAAGTTTGGGTCGCGGGCGAGGGATGTTCTGGAACTGGCGGACAATGAGCCGCAGTGGCTCGAACTTCTCGTCGAAGGAGCGCCCTACAGATGTGCGGAAGCGGTGTATTGCGCGCGGCAAGAGATGGTCACGAGCCTTGAAGACCTTCTGAGCCGGCGGCTTGGCATCGAGCAGTTTGACTGGCGAATGGCTCTTCGCGCCGCAGCTGTTGCTGCGGGAATGCTGGCCGATGAACTGGGCTGGAACGGGAGCCGCACGCAAGAGGAGATTAGCCTCTACACGGCACGAATCCATCGATTTCTGCACGAAATCGGAGCTTGTGCTCCAGGAGAAGAACGTGTGGACCACGGCGCTAATGAGCAATCAAAGGAGTGGTGAAGAGTTGTACCCGGTGGCGCGTGGTAATCGAAGAATACCAGATCGTCGCATCCGCCAGGAATACCGCGGCGCTGGAAGCCGCTGCGAATGAACCTACCGGGTTTTATTTGGCAATCCGCCGAATATCGGCGAAATGATTGGTTATGTGGGACAGCGGGAAGCTGCCACAGGCAAACTTGAACTGTAGACGGGGGTTGCCCCGAAGTGCTGTGAACACAGAGTTTCTAGGTGCCCGCAGGCGCCGCAGGAAAGGTCTCGACGCACACCGACATAATGCGTGCGGCAAGCAATCATGGTCCTATCACAGTTCAGCGAACGGTTCCTCTGGATTCAGCAGCCACAGCGGCCGGGCTTCGGGCAAGTAATAAGTGCTTGCCAGATACCTGCGTTTGCAG
>DATFQZ010000077.1:0-3910 GCA_035263765.1 Candidatus Angelobacter sp.
CATACCTCGACGGGCAAGCTGCTCAAGACCGAGCTGAGAACGACCTATAAAGAGTGGAAGTGGCGCGGGTAAACCCGGCCGCCTGTTGCGTGTAGCGAGAACTACTTTTTCCCTGTCGATACCGTCATCCCGAGCTCCGTCAATGAGGACGCACTCTCATAAGCGTCCGAATAGGAGCGAGGGACCTTGTGTTTTGCCTGTAGGCATCAGGCTCCTGAAGAACACAAGGTCCCTCCGGCCTACTCCCACCCCAAGCGTGCAACACCGGCCCGCTTGGGGACCCCGGTACTCGCACGCTGAAGAAAGCGCGTGCTCGCTTTACGGCCGTCGGGATGACGACCTGTTAAAGACCAGAGGATTGTAAGGGCGATGGGTGTGCCGCTTTACGGCTTCGCGTACGGTACCGCGCTCAACTCGCTATCGCTCACCACACGTACGTCGATCGAGCCTTCTTTCGGCAAGGAATCCAGGGGCAGCCCGCCGCGCCGCACAGAAAAACGTACGTGGAGCAGAGAGCCCGGAGTCGCACTGAGAAGACTCAGCGGAATCTGACATTCGAAGATGGCCTCCATGGCCACTTCGACTGAGTGGTTGGCTAGTTCGCTGGAGTCGCTTTTGCCGTGGCCATTCTTGATGATTACCCATTCACCCAACCGGCCGTCGGAGATGTCGGCTTCCAAGCGAAGAATGGTTCCCGCCTGCCCCTCGGAGACCGGTTCCACCGTCACTACCAGCCGTGTATCTGCTTTAGCCCACTCGGCCGGTGGCTCGTTGAAATCGAGACGACAGTAGAGATTCTCGTCGTCAATGCCCGCATAGCCTGTGTCCAGGAGAAAAACCTGGCCGTGCATGGCGGACGAATGCTGATTGGCCACGTGGGTAGCGGCGCCCAGCCAGTCAAAGTAACCGATATCTTTGCCGTCGACAACCGGATGGATATGCGCGGTCTGTGGCGCGAACCTTATTCCCGGCGCGGCGGCGCTGATAGGCTCGGCCAGGGCATGGGGCGGAGCCGCATCCAGAGCGAGGTAGACGTTGGCCAGGTGCTTGCGATAGAGCTCGTCGAAGTCGCGGTCGTTGGCTGAGTGGTGCTCGGGACCATACCACCAATTCCAGTCGCTGCCTTCGGCGATGAGCAGTTCTTCATAGGCCAGGGCTTTCCTTTCGGTGGGAGCTTTCGCCGCGTGCTCAGCGAAGAAGTCGCGCGCAGCCGAGAGATGATCCCAGGCCAGGTTGTCCTCAGGCGCGCCGATCCAGACATCGAAGTTGGCGTTGATCCACGATCCGGGGAAAATCGAGGCCAATTTCGCGGGCGAGCTCTCGCGTTCCACAGCTTCAGAAACGGTAAGAGCTTCGAACACGGAATCCCGTTGAATTGCGTCGTATAGGCGGCGCAGGAATTCACGGCCTGAGCGTGGGTACGATTCCCAGGCATTCTCGCCGTCCAGAATGATAGGAACGGTCACGTTCCTGCCACGGTCAAGAACTGGTTGTGCCGATTTCTTGATGCGATGGATCAAGTCCTGGGCAGCGTCAGCGGGAGGCGCGCCGGAATACACAAAGCCGATGAGATCGGAGAGGGTGTGGTCACGGAAGATCACGTTGATGGCAGCGCCGGCTTTCTCCCAACGGTAGATCTGGTAGAGCTTCTCCGCCGACGCGGGCTGAAGACACCCTGCTCCATCGCGCGTGAACGACGTTCCCAGAGAACGGCCGAGCACGCCTTCATCTGTCGCCAGCCATTTGAGGCCGAGCCCGTGGGCCATCCCCAGCACTTCGTCACTCACGCTCCCCTCCGAAGGCCACATGCCCTGGGGACGCTGGCCGAACACTTTCTCGTGCAAGGCGATGCCGCGCTGAATTTGTTCCTGAGCATCTTTCGGATGCCGGAAACGCGCCTTGGGCAGCGGCAGCCCGGGATGGGAAACCGCGCCTATATTCGTGTCGCATACCAGGGGCAGTATGGGATGGTAGTACGGCGAGGTTGAAGTTTCGATTCCGCCTCTTGCGACTGCCGCTTTGTAGGCCGGCACTACGCGACCAAGAAACTCTTTCTCCTTGGCGATAACCAACTCCTGATCCTGGAGCGTGTAGTCGCGACCCTTTGCGATCAGCTCGCGGATGGGAGGCTCGTCAAGAAAGAATTCGTCCATCCAGGCAATCTGGGACAGGACCTGGAGATCGGTGAGGTCGGCGTTGCTGATCCGGGAAGCGAGCCGCTCCACGCCCTCGCGGTGCCGGCCGAACTCCTGCCACAGTTGTTGATAGCGAGGATAGCGCCCGATCGTGTTCGTGACGTTGGCTTGGAACAGATATTGGATGGCCAACTGGCGCTCGCGAAAATCAAGATCCGGCGCCGCTTCCGCCGCCAGAGTAAGGAACGGATCGTGCGCGGCGCCGGAAACATAGTCTTCGATCTGGGCAATCAACGATGGCACCATGTTGAAGGTCTGATGGACGGAGGGAAATTCATCCAGCAGTTTGACCATGCCGTAGTAGTCTTTCAGGGCATGAAGCCGGACCCAGGGCAGACGGTACTCTCCCGTCACCAGGTCCTTGTAATACGGCTGATGCATATGCCACAGAAAGAGCAGGCGAATCGCAGGCATACCCGTTGATCCATTAATAACACAAGGGGGCTTCTGCTAGACTCTTAATCAGAATTCGCGTGCGCATCTTTACCCGATATGTTTTGAAGGAAGTGCTCTGGCACGGGCTCATCGGGGCCTCCGTGTTTACGTTTGTTATCTTCTTGCGCCTGGTGAGCCGCATCCTGGAACTCGTGGTGCGGAACAGCGCGCCGGTGCCCAGCGTCGCCCAGCTCTTCTTTCTCACTCTGCCGACCGCCTTCAAATTCACCATTCCTACCGGAGTGCTGGTGGGGATCCTGATTGCGCTCAGCCGCATGGCTGCCGACAGCGAAGTCACGGCCATGCGCGCGGCCGGCGTGAGCGTGCGCACCTTCCTGAAGATCGTCGCCATCTTTGGTGTCTCCGCCTGGCTCATTGCTTTGGCCAACACCGCGATCATCGAGCCCCGCTCGGCAGCCGCGTTGACCAGGCTCGAGAAGAGCATGGCTTCGTCGCAGCTGTCCTTCGAAGTCCAGCCACGGGTGTTCTACGAAGACTTCAAGGACATCGTGCTGTATGTGGAAGACGTGACCACGACCTCGGGAGCTTCCATTTGGAAGAATGTCTTCCTCGCCGACGTGAGCAATCAGGATGCCCCGAAAATCACTATCGCCAAGCAAGCTATCGTCACCAGCGGGGTGAACACCATTCACCTCCACCTGATGAACGGCGAGAACCACGAGATCAACACGCAAGCGCCGGGCCAGTACAACATCTATACGTTCCAGGAAACCGACATGGCCATCAGCCTGCCCCCGGCGACTAAACCGGCCAATGAGACAGTGCCCATGGCGCAGGTGGGAACGCTGGATCTTCTGGGCCAGGCGCGTACCGCAAGGAGCGATATCGCGCGCGTTTACCTCATTGAGTTGCACCGGCGTCTGGCTCTCCCTACCGCGTGCCTGGTGCTGGTGCTGATCGGCATCCCGCTGGGTCTTTCGGCAAAGAAGGGTGGCCGTGGCGCGGGATTCGTCCTCAGCATCGTGCTGGTCTTTATCTATTATTTCCTTTCCATCATTGGCGTGGCGCTGGCTCGCGGCGGCAAGGTACCTCCGGCGGCAGGCGTCTGGATGGCCAATGCGATCTTCGCCGCGGTCGGGATATTCCTGCTATGGCGCACCGACAAGCTGCCCATCGAGATTGGGTTAAGCCAGGTTCTGCTGACCCGCATCAAGGGATGGGGCCAATCGCGGCTCAAGCTGCGCGAAGAGCGGAACGGAGGGCTGCTGCGCCGGCGCCTCTTCAATCCCAAGCTCACGGCATTTGTGGTTAGCCTCTCA
>DATFQZ010000078.1:0-12933 GCA_035263765.1 Candidatus Angelobacter sp.
ATCGCCTTGGCGTCTCCCCACGCCGATCTGCTGAAGATAGCGCATCACGGCAGCGCGACTTCGACTACGCCGGAACTGCTGGCCGCGGTCGAGCCGAAGTTCGCGGTGATTTCGGTGGGTTACCGCAACACCTTCGGACATCCGCGCCCTGTGGTGCTGGAGCGGTTGCAGAACGCGCATGTGAAGACGTATCGCACGGACATGATGGGAGCGGTGACATTTCTGTTGGATGGAAAACATGTCGAGGCGAAGGTCGTATCGGCTGGACGCTAGGTACCTGGGTCTTGATGTCGTTGAACATAGTCCAAGGCCACGTCCTTGGATTGAAATCCGCCAACCTGCATGGTTTTGCCTGGAATATGCTCGAAGACGTGTCGGGCAAAATCAATAAGTTTCTGCTGAATGCACTCGTCGAGGACTTCTGGCTCCCCGGGGATGAGAACCAGAACTTTGTGGTCCACTTCTCCGTCCTCAACCTGCTCCATCAGTGCGATCGGATCGCAATCGACGATTTGACCGGTTTCCAAGTGTCTCTTCGTCAAGATGAAACAATCCACGTTGTCTCCGTCCTCGGCGCTGGTGTTGAGGACGAACCCATACGGAAAAGGAAAAGCACGTGAAACGTGCGAGGTCCCCAGCAAAGTGAGGGTCTTCTCATTGTGAATGTGCTTCACGAAGGAACCAGCTTCGTTTTCGATGAAAACGCGCAAAGCTTGTGCCGCCCCTCCGGGGCTCATTTTCTGTTGCTGCGCACAACCCACCGCTGCCGCGGTGGGCTACCCTCTGGTCGCGCCTTTCGGCGCTCGAACTGTGGAGAACGAAGCGTTTTACTCCTTGCAACAAGCCTTGTTATCCTTCGGCCCTTTACTCCGTGTCTCCGTGCCTCCGAGGTAGGTTGGCTAGTTGCCAACCGCTAATTGCACGTTAATAACTTTTCGGCAGACCTAGCACAAAATGTCCAATGATGTTGCGCTGGATCTCTGAGGTTCCGGCTTCAATCGTGTTACCGCGGGCACGCAAATAGCCATAGGCCCACGAGCCGTTGTCAACGGAGTACTCGCCGGCGCCCTCCAGCTGGCCATAAGGTCCCAGCAATTCCTGCGCCACCTGCTGGAAGCGCTGATTGAGTTCGCTCCAGAAAATCTTCTGAATCGATCCCTCGGGCCCAGGAACTCCGGTAGAGCTGATGCGGCTGAAGGCCCGCATCTGGTTGGCGCGCATGATTTCGATCTCCGCATAACACTGCGCCAGCTTCTGGCGGATGATGGGATCTTGCGAAGCAGGCCGTCCATTGCACTGGGTGGTGCGCGCCAGCTCGATCAGGCGGTCCATGTTGCGGCGATAGATGACTTGCAGTCCCGCGCCGAAGGTGCCGCGCTCGTGCATCAGAGTGCCCATGGCCACGCCCCAACCCTGGTTCACTTTGCCGACAACGTTCTCGGCGGGCACACGGACGTCGTGAAAAAAAAGCTCGTTGAACTCGGTTTCGCCGGTCATCTGGCGCAGGGGGCGCACCTCGACGCCCTTCGATTTCATGTCCAACAGAAGGACGGTCAGGCCCTTGTGCTTTTCAGCGGCTGGATCGGTTCGCACCACCAGCTCGCACCAGTCGGCAGCCCAGCCGTAGCTGTTCCAAACTTTCTGGCCGTTGACGATGTAGTGGTCGCCTTCAAGACGCGCTTCGCAGCGAACGTTGGCCAGATCGGAGCCGGCATCCGGCTCTGAAAAACCCTGGCACCAGATTTCTTCGGCGCTCAGCATCTTGGCCAGGTAACGTTTCTTCTGGGCTTCAGTGCCGAAGGCAATGATGGTCGGCCCGATGATCCCTAAGGCCAGCACATTGGCGAGCGGTGGCGCGCCGGCCAGCGCCATCTCCTGCCAGAAGATGACCTGCTGCATCAGCGTTGCGCCGCGACCGCCATACTCCTTGGGCCAATGCACGCCCGCCCAACCTGCGTCATACAGCTTGCGCTGCCAGTGCTTCAGGAAGTCGAAGCGGACTTCAAGCGGCTCATCGCGGTGCTCATTCCAGTCCTTAGGCGCGTTGGATGCGAGCCACGAGCGCAGCTCGTCTCGAAATTCGAGTTCATCGGGGCTGAGATTCAGGTCCATAGAAGCCTCATTGATTGCCTCCTAAAACTCTTTCGGCAACAAGTGTACATGGGGCGCATGCTTGCGACACACGCGGAATCGGCATTTTCGCGCATACCAAGTACGTCAGGTGGTGTGCTCAGGTTGCCCAGGTACTCTACTCTGCATCTAACGCGCCGTGATGGCCGGTGGACAACACGTGCTCACGATGCTCGATCCAATCTATGGAGTGCCGGAGTGGCTCACAGCCGTCGTGTTGATCGTCGCTATCCTGGCGGCCACGGAACTGGGCTTTCGCCAGGGGCACAAGTCGTACGGTACAGAGGATGCGGATACCAAGTCGTGGATCACGACGATCGTTGCAGCTGTGCTGGGTGTGTTGGGACTGTTGCTGGCATTCACCATCAACATGGCGGTTACGCGGTTTGACATCCGGCGCCTGCTGGTTGTCGAAGAGGCCAATGCGATTGGCACCTCCTATTGGCGCGCCCAACTGGTCCCGCCACCGGAAGGCCCGGAGCTCGTCAACCTTCTCCGCGAGTACACGCAGGCCCGCATAGATTTCAGCAAGGCCGCGCGGGTTCAATTCGTCGCAGACGTGGACAAGGAAATCAATGCAGCGCGCGAGCGCTCCGGCCAGCTGCAGGAGGAAATGTGGGCACGAGCCGCCACTTTTGCTCAAAAAGACCCGCGTTCGGTGACGGCCGGCCTGCTCTTGCAAACCCTGAACCAGACCTTTGATCTCGAAGCATCACGCTGGGCCGCCTTTAACGCGCACGTGCCGCCAAGTGTCATTTGGGCTAACTGCATGATAGCGCTGTTGGCCGCGCTGCTTGTGGGATACAGCCTGGGACTGGCCGGACATCGCAGCATCTTTCACATGGTCATGCTTGCACTGTGCATCACCGTGGTGATGATTGTGATCCTGGACCTGGACGATCCCCGGCATGGTTTCATCCGCGTCGGCTATCAGCCTTTGATGGATGTCCAGCGGCAGATGGGCCCGCCTGCTCACTAACGCACGGATATCAGCGTAGAGACGTGGCATTGCCACGTCTCACTGCCTGGACCATGAGCCGTGTGTCGTTCCATCCAATTCGTGGATGTATGGCGCGCGGTATTTGTTCTCATAATAGAGCGTCTCTGGGGCTAATGTGAGACGCGGCCGTGCCGCGTCTCTACAGCCTAGATTCTTGCAATCCGCCTGCTGCTTGGTGGTATGGCATCGCGGAATCGCTCAACTGACCGGTTTCGTCGATGCCGTTTTCGCGGGCTCTGGCCCCACACGCAGCTTCTTTTCCTGAGGCTGCGGCCAGTTTCGCGACACCATAATGCGGCGGATCTGCGCCTCACGTTCTTCCGGCAGCGGATGCGAGCGGAAATACCCTACGATCCCCTGGATGGCGACCCGGGAAAGCTCCTGGTCCGGGCTTTGCGCTTTGGTCACGTACGTGTGTTGCAATTTTGCGAAAGCCTGGAACATGCGGATCGCGCCCTGCGGCGAGTAGCCCGCCATCACCGCCAGTGTGGTGCCGTCACGGTCTGCTTCCATCTCCTGCTCTTTGCTGTAGCCCACCTGAAACAACTGGATGGGGAGCGTCACCAGTCCTCCCAAGGGCAAATGGCGCAACCGGGCCTCAAGAGCGATGCGTTCGTTGCAGTGGTAGTTTTCAACGTGTTCCACTTCGTGGCCCAGCACGCTGGCCAGCTCGTCTTCGCTGTCCATGAGCTGGAGCATGCCCTTGCCAAGGAAGACGTGACCACCGGGAAGGGCGAAGGCATTTACGAAATTCGCGTTGGGGATGTAGTGAAACTTGTAGATCAACTTGCGCCGCGCGTGACCCGCCACGACGCCCCCCACTTCGCCGACGTAGTTTTCGATCGCAACGTCTGCGGCAGAGAGCGTGCCGCGTTGTGCCACGTAGTTTTGCGCCATCGCCTCGCCGGCGCTGATTTCTTCGGAGTCGGAGAGACGAACCATCCCGGCAGGCACACGGCTTATCTCTCGCTCCGTCTGGGCTAGTGCGTTGACAATGGCCTGCGGGCCGACCGGCGTCTCCTTTTGCCGCTGCGCGTAGTAAAGCGCCACTCCTGAGACGCCGAGAATCAAAAGGAGGATGAGCCAGCGCTTCATAAGTAGTCCCGCAAGGCTTCACTGTACTTGCTGTAGAGGAAGCTCAAAAGCATCACGATCGCGCCGACCGCAATGAATGCGATATAACGTGGGGCATCATGGACCTGCCAGACGTCCCAAAAAAGAATTTTTCCCACGCCCAACAGCACCAATGCCAGTCCCGTGAGACGGAAGGTGCGTTCCTTGGCCCACAACGCTAAGACCCATACAACTAGGCCTTCGACCGCCAAGTCGCCGGTGAGTTTCCAGCCGGACACCTGCAAGTACAGCAAGACCACGGACAGTGCTACCGGAACGAAGAACGTGGGCTGTTCCGGGTGAAGCGCCAACACGCGGAACCATCGCGGAACGTTGCCTGCCGGCGCGTTCTTGCGCACCTGGAAGGCCAACGGCACGGCGCAGGCCAGCAGCGCGAGCGCCCAAATGGAGCCGCTCAGGCTGGAGGGGACCTGCTTCTGCACATCAAAGAAATTGGTCATCGAAAAGCGGAAAGCAGTAACACCCAGCATGACCAAGGAATGGAACAGGAAAACTTGCCGGCGCGTCAGCCAGGCTACCAGGAGCGTGCCTACGACCAGCCCCGCGTAGCCGATAACCACGGCGTCGCGCCAGTCCGCGCCCAGCTCGAAGTAGGCAAGCGCAGCCAATGTCGCGGTGCCCAGGCCGGCTATCAGAAACTCAAGATAAAGGCTATTTTCCAGTTGGGACAACTGGCGCCTTCCCAATTCCCAATAGATGAAGTAGTAAATAGCCGCCAGACAGACTACGACGGAAGCGGATACCCAGCCGATCACGTTGAAGTTGGCGATGAAGATATGGACGAAGCTTCCGGCCAAAGCAACGTAAGCCTGAGCTCGCCAGCTTATGGCCCATCGGCTGACGTCGATCTTCACGGCCTTGGCGAGATCGGGGAATTCGAACAACAGCAGAGCGAACAGACCCCAGACCAGGGATACAGAGATTGGCGGAAATTGATACCACGCCAGCCAGCTCAACAGCAGCGATCCTGCCCAGGCATACGCCTGGCAGATGCGGTGGTCTTCAATGACGGTCGCGATGTCGGTAAGCCAAGTGAACGCATAGAGAACGACTGCGGTGATCGCGACGGTGATCCATTGCACGCGGGTGGCTCGATATTGCGGGTCGTAGAAGAGGTACAGCGTCCAGCCTGCCGCCAGCAGGCTTAACAGGTGCGTCTGCCATAGGAGGGCGCGGTCTTTCCACCAGCGCGCGGCCAAAGAAAGTACCAGTGCCAGACCGATCCAGAGCACCGCCGTCCATGGGGCCGGAGCTTCCTTAAAGGCCAGGTAGCCGAACAAGAAGGTCCCGGCAACCGAATACACTGGCCTGATCTGTGACAACGGAGCCCACCTTGCCAGCAGATAAATGCCGACCGCGGTGAGGCTCACGGAGATCAAGCGCAGCGTAAGCGAGTGGAAAGTTCCTGGGAGGTCGAAGTTGGCCGTCAGGGTTCGCGCAAAGGACAGCACGACCAGAACAAATGCCTGCCATGTGAGATCGGCCTGCTTGAACCACAGAGCCGCCCCAGAGAGCGCCAGCGCCAGCCCGATCCACCACAAAGCAGTCCAGGCTTGAGAAGCTTCTTTGTAAGCCAGGAACGACAGAAGTAATGTTCCGATCGCGGTGTAGACCGGCCGGAGCTGTAACAGTGGCGCCCAGCGCGCCAGCAGGTAAATACCCGCCGCAGTCAGACTCACCGAGATCAGGCGCAGAGTAAGCGAGTGGAAAGCTTCTGTAAGATCGAAGTTGACGAGCAGCGTCCGCGCGAAAGACAGGATGACCAGAACAAATGCCTGCCATTTGAGATCAGCCTGTTTGAACCACAGAGCCGCCCCACAGAGCCCCAGCGCCAGCCCGATCCAGCACAACGCAGTCCAGGGTTGAGATGCTTCCTTGTAAGCCAGAAATGACAGAAGCAAGGTTCCGATCGCGGTGTAGACCGGCCGGAGCCGTGCCAACGGCGCCCAGCGCGCCAGCAGATAAATACCGATCGCGATCAGGCTGATGGAGAGCAATCGGTAGGTAATGTGAGACAACATCGCTGCCGGATTGCTCGACAAAGGTGACGCCACAGCCAGGTTGGCGTACAAAGCGCGGCCTGCGGAAAGCAAGACCAGCGTAAAAGCTTGCCACTTGAGGTCGGTGCGCTTGAAGAACTGCGCCAGCACCGAGAGCGCCAGGCCCAACACGATCCACAACACAGGCATGGCCCACGTGCGGCCAGGCGTCTGGAACTGGAACCAGATCAGCAGTGTGAGCAGAGCCGTTCCAGCCCAGGAGTAAGCGCCGGCGAGCATGGCGTTGCCGCGCGTCTCCGAGAGACGCACAAACCGCGAACTCAGATACAGCAGCCCCGCCACGGAGGCCAACGCCAACACGCGCTGAGGTAGGCCGAGCCATTTGGTCTCTAAGGCGCTGTCCGCTACCAGGACCTGGATGAAGGCTACGGCCGACACCCAATGGGCCTGATAGATCATCTCGGCAATCGAGAACAACTTGCCGGTAGTACACAGCCAGAGAGCGAAGATCGCCAGTAAGGTAGCGATCACGTGGTCGGGCGCCGAGGCGTAGATTGCAGCCACGGCGAAGAGACTGGCAATGTAAGAGAGCGCGGAGAGCGACCAGTCCTCCAGTGCCTCCTCAAACAGATCCGGCCAGAGGCGGCGAGTGATATGAGCATTGGCGTACAGGGCCAGAGCGATGGCCGTCAGCACCAGGCTGATCTTCGCATCGTGATGCGCGTGGCCTGAGGAGACTTGGGCCGCGAGCGGGAAAATGCGGACCGGCAGAGCGTACAACGCGACCAGAAAAGAAATGATCAGCCCAAAGCCGCGGAACAGGCGCTCACGCGTGAAGGGAAGAACACCCGCCAGCAGGAATGCTTCCGCGCCGATCAGCCAGATGATTTCGAGGGCGTTGCCCGATCCTCTGACCACGGGCGCCGCCAGCATGAGCGTAACGCCCAAGCTGGAGAGAAGCTGGAAGGGGGCCCGCCGCCGTCGTGCAACGGAAATCTGTCCGAGAGTAAACTCAACGGCTCCCATCGTTAAGAGGAATTTCCAGGCCCATGTTGGATGGAAGCCCTGATACTTCATGACAATCAGGAAAAGAATCGGGTTCAGGAGGCCGGCCAACGTTGAGAGGGACTCCTGCTCTTTGTGGCTGATTTTGCGCACCAGGTAGGAGGCGCGGAAAATTACCCAGTAGCCGATCACCAACAGAACGCTGGCTGTGTGGTGGGGAAACGTCGCGCGCTGGCCCTGCTGTTCGTATACGTTGTAGAGCCAGTAGAAGTGATTGGCGTAGCTGGCCAGCATGCCGACCAAGTCCAGCTGAAACCACTGGCGGCGCACCACGATCACCGTCATGCCGGTGACCAGGAGCGCACCGGCCACTAAATTGAATGGCGGATCGGGGTTGAGAGTGACCGCGGTAAATCCGAGAAGGAAAGCCAGTCCGGTAACAGTTTGCGATTTGTATTTCAGGGTGTGCCACACCATGACGGCGGCAACCACCAGGAGAACCGCCAGATCAGCCGCGTCTGACGGCAGAATCTTGAAAGGTTCGGCATGACGGATGACAAACGCCATAAGAAAGGTCAGGGCCCAGCCACCGCCGATCATCGACCTGCCCAGATTTTTGTATCTGTCGTGGCTCTCGAATTTGATTCCGCCGAAGAGCAGCCCCAGGCTGCCCATCAAGATCAAGGCATCACGTCCCCAGGGGCCGATCCAATGCCACCAGGATGTGACATGCTGCCACTGCCTCGCCGTCAAGAGCGCTACGCCGACTACCAGAATCACCGCCCCGAGTTTGGGCAGCCAGTTGGTGCCAACGATCTCCTCGAACGAGCGTGAAGGTTTCTTGGGAACGGGTTTGGCGACGCTTGCAAAAGTCGGCGCGGCGCTGGGCGGTGCCGGTTTTGACGGAGTTGGCGGAGGCGCCGCCGGAGCCGTTTGCGGCACAGGCGGCCGCTGTGCAGCTGTTGGCGGAGCGCTGGCGGCTATGGGCGGCTGCGTGGTGGCGGCCGGCGGCTTCGCAACAGGTAGCGGAGGCGGCGGTGGTGGCGGCGTTGCAGGTTTTGTCTCGGGCGTCGTTACGCGCACCACTGTCTCCGCGGCCGGAGGTTTGGCCACCGCCGGCTGGCTCGCCGGTTTCGAAACTGCCACGGTAGCACCGCAACGAGTACAGAAAACCGCTGCCGGCATCAGCACAGCTCCGCACTTGGCGCAAGTCGCCTGGGCAGGAGCTGGCGCTGCAACTGATTGCGCGGGCGACACCGGTGGCGCGGGCACGGGAACGGACGGCGCAGGTTTTTCGGTTGGCTTCGGCGCGACGAGAGGCGCATAAGGCGATGCCGCTGCGTGCGCGGCCGCCGCCTGCGCAAGCGGTGCCGGTTGGGGATGAACCTGGACGTCGGGCCGGGGGGCGGCTGCGGCTGTCCGCGGCGGTTCATTGAACTGGAGCGCCCGCAGGCGTTGCTCCACCAGTTCAAGGTTCTTCACTACCTGCTCGAATTTCTCTTCGGTTTCGGCGGCGTGGCGGCTTTGTCGCCTGGCTATGACCCACGCATAGATCAGCGCCCACAAGGCGATCACGAACAAGAAAAACCAAGATGTGCTGTCCATAGAATGTAAAAATGAAATAAGTACTGATTTGCTAGTTCCGGGGTATTTAGCGGCTGATTGTAGAACGGTTTTTCGTGAAAGTCTTGCGGAACTTTAGATAAACCTTCTAGATCGTTTAACTTAGCTGGATCTGAAGAACTGCATGATGGGATGCTAAGATGCTGGCCCGTGGCTTATTTCAGCGACCTCACTCCCTATTGCTACTTCAAGGACATGCCGGCAGCGAAAAATATTGGCTGGCTACAACGTGGATATGGGTTCGACACAATCGCGCCTTCGGAGGAGACTCTGGACTTGCTGTGGAGGTTTTGCCAGGTTCCGATCATGCAAACGAGGGGAAGTCACCAATGTGATCTGTGTCCAACTCCCAGCACTGTTACAGCTGTACGAAATGGAGTTGAGTTATTGTTGGGCAGCGCGGAGATACGCGTGTTTTCTAAAGAATCGAACACTTCTGTTCTGCGGCGGGAACTTGGTCAGAAAGAATCCAGTGGGCTGTTCTTCTTTAGCAAGTCACCAGTCACGGGTAGCGTTTTTGCAGCGCCCAGCCTCATTTACCACTATGTTGAAACTCATCACTACAAGCCTCCAGATGAGTTCCTGCACGCCATGAAAGAAGGCCCGAAACCACCTGATCCGGAGTATTTCGAACACCTGCGAAAGCTCAGTCTCAAATGGACGCAAAGGAGCTAGTCGTCCTAGAGATCAAGAATTGGACTGATAGAGAAAGGGAGCGGGACGGTCAATCGCCGCAAGCTGGGAGAAGCACCTCATCGTAGGAGAGGGATGGCTCGATGATTGCCGATGGTCCGCGGCTGAGCAACTCTTCAAAGAAACGCTCCACGCTGGCCAGGATGGCCGGGCCTTCGTGCGCGTCGTACACCGCGCGCCGCAAAGCCCCGCCGTTGGGCACGCCGTGCGTGAACCAGGCGACGAACTGCTTCATCTTGCCCGGCGAGCCATGGCCGGTTTCGTCCAGCAGCATCTGGAAATAAGTCCGGATCATTTGATAGCGGTCGGCTTCGGTCGGCCGGTCGTAGCAGCCAGTGTCGGTGTACTGGCGGATCTGGCGGAAGATCCAGGGATTCGACGCTGCCGTGCGGCCGATCATTACCGCGTCGCAACCCGTTTCGGACACCATGGCTGCGGCGTCTTCGGGGGTGCGAATATCGCCGTTACCGATCACCGGAATCTTTACCGCAGCCTTCACGGCGGCGATCCACTCCCAGCGGGCGTTGCCGCTGTAACCCTGCTCGCGAGTGCGGGCATGAAGCGCCACGGCGCTCAGGCCGCAGTCTTCGGCCATGTGCGCCAGGTTCACGCACACGATGTTGTCGTCGTCCCAGCCGAGGCGGAACTTCACGGTGAATGGAAGTCTCACGGCGGAGCGCACCGCTTCAAAGATGCGCCGGATCGCCGGCAAATCCTTGAGCAGGCCGGAGCCGCCGTTGCACTTTACGACGCGCTTGGCGGGACAGCCCAGGTTCAGGTCCACCAGGTCGAAGCCTGCAGCTTCCACGATCTTGGCCGATTCGGCCAGGGTGTAGGCATCGCTGCCGAAGAGCTGCGCCGAGATGGGATGCTCGTCCTGGTAAAAATGGAGATAGCGCTTGCGCTTGGATTCACGCGTGCGGAACAAGCCGTCAGCGGAGGTGAACTCGGTCATTAGCAGGCCGCAGGCGGAGTTCTCACCGGTGACTGTGATGGCCTCGCCTCCGGGAGCAGCCATGATTTCGCCCGGCTTCTGCACGAAACTGGCGTTACGAATGAAGCGGCGGAAGACGGTATCGGTTACGCCGGCCATCGGCGCCAGGATGGTGGCGGGGGAAATGCATACGCTGTCGATCTGGACAGAGTCTGGGACGATCACGCCCTGTGGGGCGACGCTCGAGGTGATCGGGTTCTCCCAGAACTTGTGCATAACCCTCAGATTATTTCACCACGGAGACGCGGAAGCGCGGAGAAAAGAAAAAAGTCGAGTAACCAACCGGAGCACTTTTTGGCCAGTTCCACTAGCGGGTGGCCTCACTGACAAGACCAATGATCTTCAGGTTGCTCCGCGTCTCCGCGGTTCATTGACTTTTTCCCGCTGCCAACGAAAAAGGCCTCCGTGGAGGCCTTCGAGTCGCTCGCCTCAGCGGTGGTTACTTCTTCGCCGCTTTTTCGTACTTACGGCGGTAGCGCTCCACGCGTCCGGCGGTGTCCACCAGCTTCTGTTTGCCGGTAAAGAACGGGTGGCAGTTGGAGCAGATTTCCAGGCTGATATCGCCTTTATGGGTGGAACGGGTCATAAACACGTTGCCGCAGGCGCAGTGCACGCGGACTTCTTTGTAAGCGGGATGGATCGCTGCCTTCATGGGCCTCTAAACCTTTCTCGGTAAAAGCTTTATTTTAGCGGATTTGGCGGGATTTGGCCAGATCCGCGACGACACACTTGGATGGCCCTCACTGACAAAAGGATTCAGCTCGATGGGAGTCTTTGTCCGCCCCATTGCACCAGAATTGCCCTAACCTCTTCATATTCAGGAAGTCTCGCCGGGACGAAGACAAAGCCAAGCATCCTGGCAGCAAACTCGCCGCGGTCCATCACCGTCAGGCCCCACTTGTTCTCTGAAACAGACCGGATGTTCTCGCGACGTATGCTCTTCTTGAAGGTCAACCAATTGTACTTCGCGCGCGCTTCTACAAAGTCCTCGCCTAGGATCAAGGTGGTTTCTTGAGGACCCAACCAATTAAGAGGTCGAAAAGCGAACACGGCCCCAACGACTACCGGCGTGATGAGCTCCTCAATGAGTCCCGTATGCCGCCAATGAAAGGCAGCCTCCAGAATCCAGCGAAGCCCAAGTAGTATGGGGACTAGAGCAATGAAGAGAAGGCACCTCTTCCCAAACCCCAATTTGATCGCCCTACCTGGGATCTCGTACTGTCGAACGTCCGCATTCATCACGCACATCATACCTCGCATCGTGTCTGCTGGCGTAAAATCAATGATTTGAGTTTTGTGATTCACGCAGGCTGAGGAGTGTTAGTCCATGGTTCGCAACGACATCCTCCAGAAGTTCCCTGATCTATTCGGAGCCAAGAAGGTCAACGGCCGCGACGTCAACGTCGAAGAGGCGATCACCACGCTGACCCGCGAGCTGCGTCCGGCGATCGCCGCTGCTCTTAGCGCGCGACGCGAGACACTGGCCTCGCCCGCCCCGGTCCGTGAGAAGTACGGTTGGCCCAAGTGGGACACTGCGTTTGAAGACCCCGTCACCGGCAAGTCCTGGACGCAGCGCCAGATCGTCCAGGGCATGATCGACAACTTTCTCGGGCGCGAAAGCCAATGGCGATGGCGGCTCAACGATGAAGTCCCAGTCCCCGCTGACGCCCATCCTACGCGCAACCCCGGCCTGGAGCTGACCGGACCCTGGCATCCGCTGGACATGGCTTTCAACGCCCTGAACAGCCCCGCGCCCATGAACATGCCGGACTTTGAGGATGCTTCGCCGCCGCACTTTCAGCCTGATGGCACGCCAGCCAACCAGCCCATCGGAATCTTTGCCGCCATGCAAAATGCCAGAGAGATTTTTGCAGGCCGCTGGACCAACCGTCCTTATGAGGTGGTGAAGAAGGGCAAGAAGCGCGAGTACAAGATCAACAAGCCGCCTTCGGGCTGGCCCATACGCTTTGGCCGTCCGCCGGGAATCCACATTAACTACGACCACGTCACAGTGGATGACCGGCCTGCCCCGGCTCTCGTGGTGATCTGCGTGTTGTGGATATTCAACAACTACGACGCGCTGCGGCAATCCGGCACCGGCGTGTACTTCTACATCCCCAAGATTCAAACACCGCAAGAAGCGCTGATTCTGGAAAAACTGTTTTCGCGGCTCGAAGGCATGATCGGTGTCCCCGCCGGGACTTTCAAGATCAAGGTTCTGTATGAAGAAGGCAACGCCGGCCGCGCGCTGCCGGCCATCGCGTGGACGCTGCGCCGCCGCCTGCTGGGCACGAACGTCGGCCGCTGGGATTATCTCGGCAGCCTGATCGAGATGTGGAAAGACGATCCGCAGG
>DATFQZ010000079.1:0-41764 GCA_035263765.1 Candidatus Angelobacter sp.
ATCCGGTCAGATAAATGGCCCGCACCTCTCTGTCTTTGGGAAAGGGACGGCTCTTTTCCACAATAGGCTGTTGCTCCATGCCGGGAATCAACGCCGTTTCATCTTTCTTGAACGTGGATTTGCCGCCGTTGGCATCGCGTATTGCCCGCTCGAACTCTGCCACGGTCATGTAGGAAGAGTTGGTGAGGTTCTGCCGCGCAAGAAACAAGGCGGTGGTAGTTGCCTTAGCAGTATGGACAATTGTGCCGGGCGGCAGGGTCGCCGGTTCCGGGGTTGCCTGCTGTTCTGGCTTTTGGGCGGCAGAGACGCGTTCTTGTGCAATAAATTGCAGATGCCGCGCCAGGGGAATTGCTGCGAGAACCAAAACAATTGCCAGGGCTAAAGAGGAAATAACGCCAAACTTCTTGGGGAACATGGTGCTCGTTTCCGGGGTCGAGAGGCATCTTAGCACCGGCAGCAACTCTGGTCAAAATGACTGCTAGTGCTTGGCCTTTTGTCACAACCGGCGCATCTAATTTCTAGAATCGAAAAAAAGGACTAGCGTTGTCCAGAGTGGCGGCACAACTCTGGAGCTAGCTCCTCCATCTCAGCATGTGTCCCCTTCGTCGGGGGTCCTCGAGGGTTTTGAGGCGAGGGAATATGAGGACCGGTCTTAATACAGCGCTTGATCCAAGTCGGCGCAGCTCTGACGCACAAGATTTTGAGTCCGCTCTGCGCCGCAAAATTGTTGGGCAGGATCAGGCGATTGAAAAAGTCGTAGAAATCTACCAGATGTTTTTGGCGGGATTGAATCCCCCAGGACGTCCAGTGGGCAACCTTTTGTTTCTCGGTCCTACGGGATCGGGCAAGACGCGTGTGGTGGAAGCCATGGCGGAGGCGCTGTTCGGCGATCCCCGCGCCCTGCTCAAGATCGATTGCGCCGAGTTCCAACACAGCCACGAGATCGCCAAGCTGATCGGGTCGCCGCCCGGCTACCTCGGCCATCGTGAGACGCACCCGCTGTTGACTCAGGAAGCGCTCAACCAGTGGCACACCGACAAAATCAAGCTCACGCTGCTGCTCTTCGATGAAATCGAAAAAGCCAGTGACGCCCTGTGGCAGCTCCTGCTGGGCATCCTCGACAAAGCCACGCTGACTCTCGGCGACAACCGCCGCGTGGATCTCTCCCAATGTCTCATCGTGCTCACCTCGAACCTCGGAGCCGGAGAGATGAACGAATTGCTGAACGGCGGGCTCGGTTTCGGCCAGCCGAAAGGGGTGGAGCGTCTGGACGCGCGCCTGGATGACAAGATCACGCGTACGGCGCAGGAAGCGGCGCGACGCAAGTTCTCCCCCGAGTTCATGAACCGCATCGACAAAATGGTCGTCTTCAAGACCCTCAAGACCGAGCACCTGGAACAGATCCTGGAAATCGAACTCGGCATGGTGCAACAGCGGATCTTGCAAGCCACCGGCAACAATCAATTTGTCTTCAGTTGCACGGCACCCGTCAAAGGCTTTCTGCTGACGGAAGGCACGGATCCCAAGTACGGCGCGAGGCATTTGAAGCGCGCCATCGAAAAGAACATCGTTTTTCCGCTGGCCAATCTGGTGGCGACCGGACAAATCCGATTGGGCGACTTCATCCGCATTGACCGTTGCGAGGGCCTGACCACGTTCACCAAGGAAGCCGAAGGCGCCCTGGTACCGGTCTTGCTGGAGAAATACGGCGTTGGCACGGTATCCAACCAGGCCGCGAGCGCGCGAGCGGGGCGGGGAACCGGCAAGTCACGCGATTTCGGCGGCGCGGCGTCGCTGCTGGATCACAAGTAGCAGTCAGCTACTTCTTAAATCCCGAGCCCAGCGAGGGATCCCTACCGCTACCATCACCTGGAGGGCTGTGCACGCGTGTTGACGCCCAGGATGCCCCTCTCAGTTCTTCGGCGCAAAGTAACCCTTGCGCGCACGAACCTTGAGCTTTTTGTCTTCCGGCCGGACTTGAATCGAGTGAAACTGGCCATCGTGCTGCAGGTCTACGGGGCGGAATTCGACGTAGTACTGAGCTCCTAGTTCTTCTGCAACGGCGTGAAGGGCCTTGTCCAGACTGCGCTTTCCGGTTCCAGGGAACAATGCTCGTCCTCCGGTTGCCTCCGCGAGCTTCTTTCCACTGTACGTCCCTCGCTCCTCTTCGTCGGCGCCGATCACGTAGACGGTTACCCCAGCTCGCTGGGCCATCTCCATTGCTTCTTTACTCGTCGTGCGGCTCTGGTTGTCGTCGGTGTCTGAGATCAGGACAATAGCCAGTCGCGCGTTAGCAGACTCTGGAGCCAGACGCTCACGGCACGCAAAGTACACGGCGTCCCATACGGACGAAGCACCCCCGCGGCGAATGCTGTTGATCGCCGCACTTAAGAGCTTGGGATCGCCTGTGAAATCCGTGGCCTGGTCTGCGACTTCGTCGAAGGCCAGAACAAACGCCTCATCGGGACCCCGGACGACCTCCTCGGTGAAACCGTTGAGCGCGTGTTGCGTTGCGGGGAGCATTTCCCACATTGACCGGCTCTTATCGATGAGGATCCCGATGCGGAGAGGACGAGACCCCGCACTTTCAAATTTGGCAAGCTTGGCTGGCTTACCGTTGTCCAGAACAGTGACCTGCTCCGCGCCCACGTCCTTGATAAAGTGGTCTTGATGGTCTGAGACAGAAAACGTCACGCTGACCAGTTCGATTGGTCTCTCAGGAAAGGCCTGCGGCGTCTGCGCCGAGCAGGCAACTGCCGTAAAGACCGCGATCAACAACACTGCCCATCGGCAGAGCGAGTGCATGGCCTCTATCCCTTCTTCAATTCAATGAGCACCTGCCGCGCGACTTCCTTCAGAGTTTCAAATACGCCTTTGCCCTGGAAAGCTACGGCTTCCAGGGTCGGCTCGCCTTTGCGGAGCAGCTCGCGTTTCAGGTCTTCGATCGTCATGGCGCTGGGCAGGTCGCGCTTGTTGAACTGCAGGACGTAAGGAATCTTTTTGAAGTCGTATCCGTGCTCTTTAAGATTCTCCTGAAGGTTTTCCAGGGCCTCCAGGTTCGCGTCCAGACGTTCTTCCTGGGAGTCGGCGACAAAGACCACGCCATCCACGCCGCGGAGAATCAGCTTGCGGCTGGCGTCATAGAAAACCTGCCCGGGAACCGTATAGAGGTGGAAGCGGGTGCGGAAGCCGCGGACCGTCCCCAGGTCCAGGGGTAGAAAGTCAAAAAATAGGGTCCGGTCGGTCTCCGTGGCCAGGGAGATCATCTTGCTCTTTTGCTTATCGGCGGTCTTATCGAAAATAAATTGCAGGTTCGTGGTCTTACCGCCCAAACCAGCGCCGTAATACACGATTTTGCAGTTAATTTCGCGGGCCGCAAAGTTGATAAAGCTCAAGCGTCTCCTTACATTCGGGTCGCGCGGCGGAGCGCAGCCGCACGAGAGGATTCCGAACGTCCACTCCTGCTGAAGTACTTTTTTATATCACACCAACCCTGGGACCGAGAGGATTGTACATTGTCCGGAGGCCTTCCCGTTATTAACAGTATGCCGGGGTTGCCATCCTGCAGAGAAATTACCGAAGTACTATTTAGCGATTGGGCGTCGCCGGCTGCTGCTGCGGTTGAGGCTGTTGCGGGCCCTGCGTGGGCAGCGGATAGTAACCTTCCTTGGCAGTGACGACCAAATTGGGGCGATGTACGCGGACGTCGATGGTCCGGTAGGAGGTCGAGGGCGTGGCCTTGGCGCTGTACCCCAGCGTGTATTGATTGCGCGCCGCGGCTGTAATCTTCGCGTAAGCCTGCTCAATCGACTGCCGGTCAAACTCGGCAAAGATGTCTCCGCCGGTGGCGGTGGCGTATTTGGGAAGGATGTTGGCGTAACCAAAGCCGGGTACGCGAAGGCGGCCGAGTTTGTCGTAGACGGGAATGGCAGCTGTGTCCACGCCCAGGGCATAGACCGAAATATTGTTGGACAGCAAAACCTTGCGGACTTCGTCGAAGCTAGCGACGCTGCCCAGCTCGCGCCCGTCGCTGACCACAAAGATAATCTTGCGGCGCGAACGGTCACGCCGGCTCAGATCCTGGGCGGCACGCAGGATCGCGTCATTCAGGACAAACGATTCTTGGACAGGCGGCGGAAGGTTTGCGACTTGAGGCCCCGGCTGGCCGGGATCCGCGGGATGTCCGTTGATGGAGGGCCCCTGAGCCAGGGGTCCGAAGATCGCAGGCGGCCCGCCTGGGCGTCCCGTGCCCTTTACGCGCGCGAGCGTCGCGGTCGGCAGGCTTTCGGCGGCGGTAAAGCCGGCAACCTGGGAAACCGTGTGCCCGTAGCGATAAAGCGCGACTTCGTCGTACTGGCTGAAGGCCCCAATCAGCGCCGGCAGCGACTGGTTCACCTTCTTCATGGTGGAAACAGGCAGGTCGGTAAAGATCACCACTGCGGCCGTCAGAGGAAATGAGTCGCTGGAAAAGAATTTGAGCCTTTGCGGGACACCGTCTTCGTAGATCGTGAAATCTGCCGGCCCCAACCCTTCCACCAGCTTTCCTGAACTCTCCCTGACCGTTACCGGCACCTGCACAAAGTTAACGACCGTGGTAAATTTTCCGAATTGCTTCAAGTCGGTGGTCAGCGCGTCTGGACCTTGCGGTTGTGCAGGTACTGAACTGGGGGTAGCTTCCGCAGGGGGAGTTGCGTCCGTCGGGCGAGTATTCTTTGGCGCCGGTGGCGCGTTGTCCGGAAACTGGTTGGGTTGCGTCGCTTTGGGCGCGGGCGCGTCCGGCACACCCTGCTGAGCCACAAGCGGAACGCTAAGCAGAAGCAGCAAGCACGCCAACATGCTCGCCCACTTGCGAAAACCAACCATGATTCCTCCTCCCACGCGACACGGTGCGATCTCCCGCGGTTCTAGCAACGCGGGTCTGTGGTCGTCTCAGTCAAAGACAGCGGGTTATTCACCCGGGCCGCCTTTTCGCGGCCGGGGGTTTCTACCGGTGTTTACCCTATTGTATGCTTTCCTCAGCCTGCCTTAAACAAGCCCAGCGCATCGAATAGAATAGTTCCAGGCGTACGGTCCGGGAAAACTACCCCGGAGACGACAAATTATGCGAACCCATATTCTTACCCTGATTTTTGTACTCTTGACGGCATGGCCAAGCTTGGCCCAGGAGGACCAGAAGCCTGCGGCTGGTCCCGACCAGATGCCGACTTTCCGCAAGAATGTCAACCTGGTCAGCTTGTTCTTCAATGTCAAGGACAAGCATGGCGCCTTCGTCCCCGGGCTGACCCCGGATCACTTTGAGCTCCAGGAAGATGGCAAGGCGCAAACCATCAAGTATTTTTCCGCGGAAACCAATCAGCCCCTGACGCTGGGCATCATGGTCGACAGCAGCAAAAGCATGGAATTAATGCTCCCGGAAGAAAAGGTCATCGCCACTGACTTTCTGGGCCAGGTAATTACCGACAAGGACCTGGCCTTTGTGATCAGCTTTGACATCAGTGTGGACTTGCTGCAGGACCTTACATCCGACGTTCACCTTTTGCACTCCGGCTTGGAGAAGGCCCATACCAACGTGGGTGGAGGAGTGGGTGGAGTGCCCGGCATCGGACAAGGGCCTTTCCCGGTAAGCAACCCCAAAGGGACGCTTCTGTATGACGCCGTGTACCTGGGCTCCAACGAGATCCTCAGCAAGCAGGTGGGCCGCAAGGCGATGATCATCCTGACCGACGGCGTGGACCAGGGAAGCCGGGTAAAGCTGCGCGATGCTCTTGAAGCTGCCCAGAAGGCCGATGTGATTTGTTACGTGCTGCTGTTGTTCGATCCCCGCTACGGTTCCGACATGTCAGACATGAATCATCTGGCCGAGCAGACTGGCGGGCGCGCGATTTCTGTAGGCAGGGCTGAGAATCTGGGTAAAGCTTTCAAGCAAATCTCCGACGAGCTGCGTACCCAGTACAGCATCGGTTACACCTCCACCAATGAAAAGCACGACGGAGGCTTCCGCAAAATCGAGCTCAAATCCAAAGATGGATACAAAGTCCAAGCCCGCAAGGGATACTACGCGCGGGTGGAATGAGGTTCAAGGCGCTTGCGGAACACAAAACGCCCAAGTGGATTTGGTAATTGGGTAACTTGGTAATCGGGTAATTGCCAAGACGCTCAGCAGTGTGGTTTCCAATTGCGCAATTACCAACTTACGCAATTACCCAATTCTCTCTAGTGATTACTGGCGAAGTAGCCCTTTTTGGCCCGGACCTTCAGTTTCTTGTTCTCCGTGGAGATGGTGATCGGACGGAATTGTCCGTTCAGCACGAGCTGGTCCGGCTTGTAAGAAATGGAGTACTGGCTGCGCAACTCTCCCTGGATCTCATGGAAATCCTCGGCCAGGTCCTGCAGCTTGAAGGGGTAAAACGGGCGTCCTCCCGTTGCATCGGAGATCATCTGTAAATTGTGGTCGCCGCTGTCATGAATGTTGCTCAGGTTGGTGCTGATGGTGTACACGATGACACCGGCCCGCTGGGCCATTTCGATGGCTTCCTGGCGCAGGACCCGGCTCTGGTTGTCGTCGCCATCAGAAACCAGAATGATCGCGCGGCGCACGGTTTCTGTTTCCTTTTCTTTCATCAGCTTGTCGCGGCATGCGTAATACACCGCGTCCCACATGGCGGTTCCGCCACCGGGCCGAATCTTACGTACTCCTGAGGCGAGCTTGTCGAGGTCGCCGGTGAAATCCTGGGTCACGTCCCAAACCTCATCGAAGGCCAGCACAAAAGCCTTGTCCTTCTTAGGATCCAGGGTTTGCTGGAGGAATTCGATGGCGGCCTGCTGCTCGAAAAGGAACTTGTCCCTAATGGAGTTGCTGGCATCAATCAGAAGGCCTACGCGCAAGGGCAAGTTGGTCTCCGATTCGAAACCGGTGATCTCTTTGGGCGGAAGACTGTTGTCCAAGACCTTGAAGTCAGCTTGCTTGAGGTCTTTGATGAATTTTCCGTGTTTGTCTGTGACCGTGAAGATCACGTTGACCAGGTTCGAGCGTGAAATGATCGTTCCGCCCGAAGGCAGGTCGTCAGGCGCTGTCTGCTTGGACGGGTTGACAACGTTAGAGGCGGCCGGAGGCTGCTGGGCTCCCGGAGCTGCCGGCGGCTGGGACTGACCCGCGCTCCAGCAACAGAGGGTGATCAACACCGAAAAAATACTGAGGGCTCTCAAGCACATGATGGGAAGTCTGGCTCCGTACATTATAGTCCGCAAACCAACCGCTCACTTCGCAATTCGGCGGAAAAACTTCGCCAAATCATCGGGTAGAGGTCGCTGAAAAGACAGCGTTTCTTGAGTTGTTGGATGCCGGAATTGTATCGCAGAAGCGTGCAGAAAGTTTCTCCCGAGAGATACTGTCTCTCCGTAACCCAGGTTACGAGGAGCGCCGTAGAGCGTGTCTCCCACCACGGGATGCCCCAGCGAGGCCAGATGCACCCGGATCTGGTGCGTCCGTCCGGTCTCGATCGTGACCTCGAGCAGGGAGAACTTGCCCCAAGTTCCTTCAATCTCCCTGACCACCTTCCAGTGAGTAACCGCGGCTCGGCCGGGTTTGCAGCTGTCGCTGCGACGCGTAGTCATGCGCGCCCGCCGTACCCGGTCCCGGCTGATGGGCGCGTTCACCGTCCCTTGCGCTTGCTTCATCCAGCCGTGCACCAGAGCCAGGTAGGTCTTCTTCACGCGACGCGCTGCAAACTGTCCCGCCAACGCACGGTGCGCGACGTCCGTTTTGGCGACGACGATCAGGCCGCTGGTCCCCTTGTCCAGGCGATGCACGATTCCCGGACGCAACTCGCCGCCTGCACCGGACATGGATCCGAAACGATGAAGCAGAGCGTTCACCAGCGTGCCCCTGCTTCCGGCGTCATTCTTCCCTGAACCCGCATGTACGGCCATCCCTGCCGGCTTGTTCACCACGGCCAGGTCCCTGTCTTCGTAAACAACGTCAAGGGGAATGGGCTCGGCAAAGGCACGCAACGGTGGCAGCTCCACTTGGCCGCGGATCGCGATCTCCTCACCGCCGCGCAATCGTAGCGACGCCTTGGCGGTCTTCCCGTTCATCGTGATCTTTCCTTGGCTGATCAATTGCTGTACGCGCACCCGGCTGACTTCAGGTATTTGCGAAACTAAGAATTGGTCCAGGCGCTGCCCGGCGGATTCGCCAGGCACATGAAGAACCTGAATTGGCATGGTATCAGGCACTGAGAGGATTGTAGGCAAGCGCTGAGCACTCAGCAATCAGCTCCTTCTGAAATCCCGAATCCCCGGCTTCGAGCCGGGGTGAGGGATCCATATCACCATCGAGAATCATTGGAATAGGCTGCCGAACGCCCAGGAAGGACCTGAGGCCATTGATCGCTGACTTTCAGAGCCTTGAAGATTGTATGGATCCCTTGCTGCCGCTCGGGATTTCAGAGGCAGGTTGAGTGCTGACTGCTGACGGCAGCTTTGGAGCGATGCGACAGAAACGCAAAACCGACCCACGGGGCCGTGTGACCGGGCCGTTCTGAACCCGTCCTAAGACGGTGGGAACCCGCCGCGACTCTTTAGGCATTTCCGTACTGGCGGAACCTTGCACACCGAGCCGTAATACGAGTCAGGCCCCCTGTTCATTGAATGTTGGTTCATGAACGGTAACCGTTCTCACCTGCTTTGCAGGCCGGTTTTCAGAACGATGCTAAAGAAAAGCAGAGTACAGCGCAAGTGAAGGTTGATGACCGTAGTGCTCAAAAATTAACTTGACTTGCACGCAACCATTTGTCCTCAACCTGCTTTGCGAGGTTCTTCCTGCAAGACTTCGTCGAGGGCTCCGGCCAGTGCACCGGCGCGCTGGCGGTATTCTCCGGCCAGCAGGTCATATTTCTTTTTGAGGATATGGTATTCGTCGGCGATGTTCAGTGCTGCCAGGACAGCCAGGCGCAGGGAATCGATGGTGGAGGTTTGCTCGGCCACGCTGCGCATTTTCGTGTCAACGAACTCGGCTAGGCGCAAGATGTAATCCGCGTCTACGCCGCGCAGGTTATACACCTGATCGTAGATTTCAACCTTGATGGGCGCTGGTGCGCCGCTGGTTTGGGTCGCCAAAGTGCACTCCTCCAAGAATTCTGCTCGATTGATTATCGTTCGGATGGAATCGAAAGCAAGAAAATTTTTTTCGTGCACCATGAATCGTCAACGCTGTGAGTTCTGGACAAGACCGGGGTTGGAAAGATAAGGGGGACCGTTTCATGCTTCGGCCACGAGCGCATCGATCTGCTTCAACATCTTTTCTATGCGGCTGCGAACCTCTTCGCGGTCTTTGCGCAGTGACACCACCTCAGCGCGCAATGTCTCCAGTTCTTCTTCGCTCTCTTCCAGGTGGTGGCGCAACCGCTGCACGTCGCGTTCCGCAGCGGCCTTGCCCGCTTTGGCTGCTTTCAGCAGTTCGATGGCTTTGTAGATTTTCGCTTCCAGGTCAGGGAAGTCTTCGGCGGAAGGACGCTCGATCTCGTGGTCCAACTCGCGGGCTGCTTTTGCCGGCATAGAATCTGCACGTCCTTTGGCGTGCAACGAACGGAGCGTGACCGAAGTATAGCGCAGCCGGGCGTGTAAACCAGAACCAAATGCTCGAGCGAGCGCGTCGCCTGCCAGGCCGTATCTTCCGGTCTACTGCAACACTCCTAGCCCGTCCCACACCCGCCAGAATTCCTTCATTTGTTCCGGCGTGCCCAGCGAGATGCGGGCGTAGGCATCCATGGGCGGGAAGGGCCGGCCGATCTTGACGTTGTTCTTTCCAAAAAAATCAATCAGGCTGCGGACGGGCCGGCTGGTTTCCATCATGACGAAATTCGCGCACGAGGGGATTGTCTTTAACTTGCGTGCCGCGGCCTGGCGCATGAACTCATCGCGATCTTGGGCATTGCGCGCAACCGCTTGGCGATAACCCGCCGCATCGTCCATCGAAACCATGGCACAACGCATGACGAAAATATTCAGGCTGTCCTCCAGGCGATGCTTGCGCATCTCCGTCGCCGTATCTTTTGCCGTGACGCCGTAGCCCAACCGCATGCCGGCCAGGCCGTAAATTTTGGAAAACGTCCGGGCCACGATGACACGGTTATCGTCGAGGGCGCGGTCGAGAAAAGAAACGTAGTCCGCGGAAGCGGGAACGAAGTCGTGGTATGCCTCGTCGATCAGGACGCGGGTAGCCTTGGGCAGCTTGGCGATGAACCCTTCAAGGTCCGCGCGCGGCGTCACGTTGCCGGTGGGGTTGTTGGGATTGCAGATGTACACCAGGCCTGCATCTCTGCCGGCCGCCTTCAGCATCGCGTCCAGGTCGTGGCTGAAGTTCGCTGCCAGCGGGACTCTCACGATCGGCGCCTCCACAGAACTCGAGTAAGATCCGATCGATTCAAACGTGGGCGCAGCCATCACCAGCTTTCGCCCTGGGCCGGTGAAAGCGTAAGCCGCCATGCGCAGGATTTCCGTGGAGCCGCAGCCGGTGAGCACACGCGAAATGTCCACTTTGTACTGCGCGGCCAAGCGCTCGCTGATCATGTCGCTGTGGTGGTCAGGATATCGGTTCACGTCGTGAAAGGGATTGGCCAAGGACAGCACGCTCGGGAATGGCCCGTAAGCGTTCTCATTACTGTTGAGCAGGATAGGTCCACCCGGCTGCGGCGCGCGGGAAGGCTCCGCCCAGCTCAGCAGTTCGGAGGGAAAACTTGCGGACGCAGCCACAGCAGCGCCCCATCCGGCGGTCTTGAAAAAGCTTCTGCGGGACAGCATGGCGGGCATTCTACTCAATCAGCGTAGCGTTTGCTATTCGAGAAGCATCTGGCCCGCTGGCGCGGGTTTGCGCCACTTGACGGTGCCGGTCAATCCAGTAAGCCCACGGAATCGCCAGCCAGATAGAAAGCGCGCTCCATTGCAGCACCTTTACGCTCGGCGGCGGCGGCCCAAAGACCGCGCCGATCCATAAGATCACCATTAAAATCACGAAAGCCAAAAGGGCGTACCTGCCGGTGCGGTCTTTGCTTTGCGTGCCGGCGAGATAGAGCCACAATCCGCCGAAGAAGAGAGCCAGTTCAGCTGCGACGGTTCCCGCCGTGCAGTTCCACAATCCCAAGCCGTATTTCTGCTGCGACCAAGGCGTGAGTGGCATGTCCGGACGGTGCGAGACCCAGTCCAAAACCCAGTGGCTCAGGACTCCAGCAGCGATTACCAAAGCTCCGGCACGATAACGCCGCACCGCAAAGTAGATCCGTGCCAACGCAATAGCCCACACCAGATCCATCAGCAGGCTGTGTGACCACGGATAGGTAAAGTCAAACGGCGTCATCTTGGTGATGCCGGGGACGATGCGCAGGCTCTCCCATCCCAGGATCAGAAAGATGGGCCAGAGGCAATCGGCGAAATTCGTGGCCAGCAGTAGCGTTCCCAGCGACGTCTTGGGTGCAGCGCGTTTTGCGGCGAAGGCAAGACCAAAATGTCCAAGAAACATGCGGAGTAGGTTAGGATGTCGTACCTCCAAATTCAAGCGGGTTTCAGACGATTTAGAGTGTCCCACGCTCTCAAGTCTTTCGGGGAATGGAGCTGGCTGTGAAGACTGTAGGCATCATCGGCGGCATCGGTCCGGAGTCAACGATTGAATACTATCGCCTTATTCTCACCGGATATCGGCAGCGACGGCCGGACACAGGCTCCGCCCGCATCATCATCAACAGCGTTGATTTAAAACGCATGCTGGAGTTGATGGCCGGCACGCAAATGGCCGCCCTGACTGACTACCTGGCGGGCGAGGTGCATAAGCTGGCGGTCGCCGGGGCCGATTTCGCACTGTTAGCTTCCAACGCCCCGCACATGGTCTTTAACGAACTCCGGAGGCGGGCAATGATTCCGCTGCTCAGCATTGTCGAAGCCACGTGCGCAGTGGCCAAAGCTCAAGGTTTCGAGAAACTCGGCCTCTTCGGTGCCCGCTTCACCATGATGGGCAGATTTTATCCCGAGGTTTTCTCACGTGAAGGAATCACGATCGTGGCGCCGCAACCCACGGAACAAGAGTACATTCATGAAAAGTATCTGGGCGAATTGGTAAACGGCATCATCAAGCCGGAAACTCGCCACGAGCTGCTGGCTATCGCCGCCAGGATGAAGAAGAGAGACGGCATCGAAGCCGTAATTCTGGGTGGGACTGAGTTGCCGTTGATCTTGCCGCCTGACAGCGCCAGCGATACTCCGCTGCTGGATACCACGCGTATCCATGCCAATGCCGCTGTCGATTGGCTGCTAACTTAGGACGCGAATCAGCTGCGCAGCGTCCCGCCGATGCCTTGCAGCGCCTGGATGATCCTGGCCGACCACTGACCCACCTCGTCGTCTCGCAGCGTTCGCTCCGCCGACTGGAACTCTGCCCGCAGCAGGACAGAGTACTTGCCCTGCGGCACGACGCCGCCACGGAACATCTCCACCGGGCGGAAGCTCTGGAGCTCCGCAATGTTCAGGGCGCGCACGGCAGAGAGGATCTTCTCAAAGATCACGCTGTCATCGAACATGAACGAGAAATCGCGGTCCACAGCAGGGAACTTCGAGAGCGGCTGGTAGCGCGGCACGTGCAACGGCATTGCGAACAGCCGGTCGAGGTGGATTTCGGCGATGTAGATGTCCTGCTTAAGCTTACGCGCGGCGGCTACGTCAGGATGAAGCTGGCCGAACTTGGCCACGGTGGCGCCGTCGATCACCGCGCGCGCCGAGCGGCCCGGGTGATAGTAATCGGCCGTGCGTGTGTCAAAACAAAGATTGTGGGCTTCAAACGCCGCAAGCAACGACTCAACATCGCCCTTCATGTCGAAGAAGGAATAAGCTCGTGCCGCACCGTGGACGCTCTTCTCGACCGCATTGCCGGTTGCGCCCAGGCACAATACCATTTTCTCCTCCGACTTTTCTCCGGTGAGTGCGAACACATGCCCCATTTCGAACAAGCGAACACTGCTCGTTCCCCGGTTCAGATTCCAGGACAGCATGCCCAGCATGCCTGAAAGCAGCGATGTCCGCATCGCCGATTGCTCTTCGCTGAGCGGATTGGCCAGCATCACCGGCGTCGAGGTCGAGAAAGCCCCGGCATCGGCCGGCGAGATGAACGTGGGCGAAATAGCTTCGTTGTAGCCGAGCGCCAGAAGCTCCGTACGCGAGCGCGCTTCTTTTTCCGCGTTGGGCAACTCCACTACGCCTCCGGCAAAGGAAGGCAGCGTGTTCGCGAACTTGTTGTACCCGTAGATACGCGCGATCTCTTCGATCAAGTCAATCTCGCGCTCCACATCGAGCCGCCAGGTGGGCAGATCGACGATCAAATCCTTCTCCATGTTCGTGTGCCAGTCCGGCAGCTCGATGCCCAGTTCCTTCGCTCTGGCCTTGACGTTTTCGCGATGTTCTTCGCTCTTCAAGCGGACGACTTCGCCGGCGGGGATTCCTTTCATCAGACTCTCTTCGATCGATTTATAGAGAGTGAAGCCCAGCCGTTCCAGGATCCGCCGTACCTGCGTAACGGGAATGTCCTGCCCCAGATGACGGAGGATCTCGTTGTGCCGCAACCAAACCGAATGGCGCACCACGTGTCCGGCGATGACGTCCACTGGGTCGCCTTCGAGCTCGCCGCCGGCGGTAGCTAGAATCAGTTCCGCCACGCGATCGGCCGCCAGCGCGGTCGAGCCCCAGTCCGCGCCGCGTTCGAAGATGTGCGAAGCATCGGTGTGCATGCCCAGCCGCCGCGCCATCTTGCGCACCGTGGCCGGGTCGAACCACGCGGATTCGATCAGGATGTTCTTTGTGGAAGCCGAGATTGCCGTGTCCAACCCGCCCATCACGCCGGCCAGGCCCACGGGCTTCTTGACGTCGGCGATGATCAGGTCATCGGGATCGAGCTTGCGATCCACGCCGTCGAGCGTGGTCAGCGTTTCTCCCGGGCGCGCCCGGCGCACGATGAGCTTGCCGCCCTCGAGCTTGTCAAGGTCGTATGCGTGCGTGGGTTTGCCCACCTCCATGAGTGTGTAATTGCTTGCATCCACGGCATTGCTCACGCCGCCGTGGTCGTCGATCGCCAGGCGCTCAAGAATCTTCGCCGGTGATTCGGCAATCGTCACGCCACGTACCACGCGGGCCGTGAAGCGAAGACAGCCCTTGGTGTCTTCAATCTCGATCGCAAACGGCTTACTCGCCGGCTTGGGGTTGGGCAATCGAGGCTTGATTGGCTTCAGATCGACGTCATAGATGGCTGAGCACTCCCGCGCCACACCGTAATGACACATGGCGTCCGGACGGTTGGTGCCGATCTCCATTTCGAAGAGTGTCTGGCCGCTCGTCTCACGGATGGACTCCACCGCGATCCCGGCGAGGGTAAGGTCGTCGGCGAGTTGGCGATCGTTGACTCTGAGGTCAACGAACTCACGAAGCCATTGTGGAGAGATTCTCATGAATCAGCAATTAGCAGTTAGCAGTTAGCAATTAGGTTGCTCTTGCTGGCTAATTGCTAATTGCCAATTGCTATTTGCTTTTCTTCATGCAAACTGCTCCAAAAACCGCACATCTCCCTGATAGAACAACTGAATGTCGTCAATCCCGTACTTCAACATCGTGATCCGCTCCACGCCCATACCGAAGGCGAAGCCTGAGACCTTGCGCGCGTCGTAGCCATTGCTCTCCACGAATTTGAAGACGTTGGGATCCACCATGCCGCAACCCAGCAGCTCGATCCAGCCGCTCATCTTGCACAGGCGGCAGCCGTTGCCGCCACATTTGAAGCAGGTGATCGAAACATCGGCGCTCGGCTCCGTGAACGGAAAAAACGAAGGAAAAAAGCGCGTCTTCACGTTGGATCCGAACAGCGATTTCATCGCGTGATCTAAAGTGCCCTTGAGATCGCAGAACGTGATGTTGGTGTCCACCGCCAGGCCTTCCACTTGATGGAAGATAGGGGAGTGCGTGGCGTCGGCGGTATCAGCACGGTGCACCTTGCCGGGCACCACCACGCGGATCGGCGGCGGTGTGGCCATCATGGCGCGGATCTGCACCGGCGAGGTATGCGTGCGCAGCAGCAGGCGGTCGCGCTGAACCTTCTTCTCCTGTCCGGCGACAAAGATCGTGTCCTGCGTATCGCGCGCCGGATGGTTGGGCGGAAAATTCAACGCTTCGAAGTTGAGATAGTCGGTTTCGATCTCCGGGCCCTCGGCCACCGAGTAGCCCATAGCGCGAAACACTTGGACGACCTCGTTCATCGTGCGCAGGACCGGGTGCTCAGCGCCCAGAGGGCGGGGAATGCCGGGAAGAGTGATGTCAAGGCGCTCGGAGACGAGCCGGGCCTGTGAAGCCGAGCCATGGGCGCGCTCTTGCACGGCGTCCACGGCGCTCTCGACTTCGGCCTTGAGCTGGTTCACGCGCGCGCCGACCTCGCGCTTCGCCGGACCGGGAGCAGCTCTTAACCAGAGATCATTGACCTGCGTGAGGATGCCATTCTTACGCGCCATCCAACGATCGCGAAAGACTTTCCAGTCGTTTTCGCTGGCGATGGCTTCGCCCTCCTGGCGGACGGCTGACAGAATGTCCTGCACAGCCTTATCCAGCGCCGCAGACGAATAATCTTCGAGTTTGGGAACCGTGTACGCCATGGCTATGGAAACCAAAGAAAAGATTTAACCACAAAGGACACGAAGGAACACAAAGAGACAGTCTCAAGCCATTCCTTCGTGAACCTTTGTGTCCTTTGTGGTTTCTCGATCTCGAGCCAGCTACTTGCTGGCTGCCGGCTGCTGCTGCGCCCGCTTGGCAGTCTCTACCAGCGCGGCAAACCCCGTGGGGTCGTTCACGGCGATGTCGGCCAGCACTTTGCGGTCCAGTTCCACGCCTGCCTTCTTGAGGCCGCTGATGAACTGGTTATAGCTGACGCCCTGCGCGCGGGCGGCAGCGCCGATGCGGACGATCCAAATCGCGCGATACTGGCGCTTCTTCTGCTTGCGGCCGCTGTAGGCGAACTTCAGTCCGCGTTCGACCGATTCTTTGGCTGCACGGTAGAGTTTGGATTTTGTGAGGAAATATCCGCTCGCCCGCTCCAAAATCTTCTTGCGGCGCTGGCGGCGTTTGGTACCACGTTTTACGCGAGGCATGACTGGCTCCTTTTTTCTGCCGGATTTCCGGCGGTTATCGCGGCTGGAGGCAGAGCGTTTTGGTTACAAAGCCTCTTCACTCGCTTTATGTTGCAGGTCCAGCCTCTGCACTGATTGCTCAGGCGGGCCAAACTCTGTCCCTCATCACATTATCAGCTCTCCCGCCGTTAGCCTTCAGCCGAAATGTTTCCTTGGCTGCATGCTGACGGCTGATTGCTGAGTGCTTAGTACGGGATCATCCTCATGACTTTGGCGTGATCAGCATCGCTCACAAGGGTGCCCTTGGCGAGCTGGTTCTTCCGCTTGGTGTCTTTCGAGGTAAGAATGTGGCGCTTAAAAGCCTTGGCCCGTTTGATCTTGCCGGTTGCGGTCTTCTTGAACCGCTTGGCTGCGCCTTTGTGTGTCTTCATTTTGGGCATAAATTTAGTACTTAGTAATTAGCAGTTAGTGTTAGCAAAAGCAAATTCAATCAGCTCTAGCTAATTGCTAACTGCCAATTGCTAGCTGCTTTCTTACGGTTGCGCCGCAGGCTTAGCTTCCTGTCTCTTCCCACCTGTCGCCTGCTTGGGCGGAGCCAGGATCGCGTGCATGGTATTGCCTTCCATGCGCGGCCGGAACTCAACAATTCCTTTTTCGCCGACTTCGCGAATCAACCGGTCGAGAACGTCGCGGCCCAGGTTCTGGTGGGCCATTTCACGCCCGCGGAAGCGCAAGCTGGCTTTCACTTTGTCGCCTTCAGCCAGAAAGCGCAGCACGTGGTTGCGTTTGGTCACGTAATCATGCTCGTCTACGTTCACCGAGAACTTCACTTCTTTGAGCACGATCTGTTTCTGGTGCTTCTTGGCCGCGCGTTCCTTCTTCTCCTGTTCGTACAGGAATTTCCCGTAATCCATGATGCGGCACACGGGAGGCACGGCGTTGGGCGAAATCTCTACCAGATCCAGGTTCTGCTCGCGGGCTCTCTTGATGGCGTCGAATGGGGCCATGATCCCCAGCTGGTTGCCATCAGCATCGATCACGCGGATCTCGCGCGCACGGATGCGCTCATTCATGCGAATAAAACGTTTGTCGATTCAGCCCTCCTGATAGGCCCGTACAATCACTGTTTTTGTGGGATTGCCGGGGCGCCGACACGCGGCAACGACTGAAAAATTATAGCATGGGGAGAAGGGCCGCTTGACGGGGCAAACTATTCGAGACGCTTGACAATCTCGCGATCGGTTCCCACATACCGCTGGGCACCACAGCAACTCCCTTTTACAGCCTTGATCGCCTGTTCGATCTCAACCGGCGTTTCCGGCTGTTTTGTGAAATAGCAATGCCCGTCCTCACTCCATCCCATTAGGTCGGGAGCCAGGGCATGCGGGTAGCCACAGGCCATACATTCGGTATTCGCAACGATAAAGGGCCCGGGTGCGTTCTTGGCGTGAGGTTCCGAATTCCGAGCCCACTCCGGCGGCGGTTCAATCCATAGCTCCTCCGGATCGTATCCATACGGCGGATCAAAGAGCGAGAGCACCAACCTCTTCCTGCGCCACGGCCACCAGATCTTCATCGCCAATCTCCGTTACGTCCGCCTTCATCAACTGATTCGCGTTGTGGCGCCCCGCCACTCTGACTTTCAGATAGTTGTCGCTCAAGGCTTCGGTGAATTCCTCATCGCCCGTTTGCAGGGTGATGACCTCCAGCGTCCTGCCTAAGAACCGCTGGCGGAATTCCAGATTCTTCTTCGCTCCGAGTTCGCGTAGCGCACGGTTTCGTTCGCGGGCCATGTGTACCGGCACCTGATTCGGCATCGTCGCTGAAGGCGTGCCCGGTCGCGACGAATAGGTGAACACATGCAGGTAAGTAAAAGGCAGATGCTCGATGAAGCTGCGGCTTTCTTCGAACAGTTCATCGGTCTCACCGGGGAAGCCGGTCATCACATCGGCGCCGATCGCGGCATCGGACATGGCTTCACGAATTTTGCGGAGCTTTTCCGCGTAGTGCCACGGGCGATACTTGCGATGCATGGCCCGCAGGACTCGGTCGCTGCCTGACTGCAGCGGCACGTGAGCGTGCTTGGCGATGCGCCTGGAGCCGGCCACCAGCAGGACCAACTCGTCGGACCAGTCCATCGGTTCGACCGAACTGATGCGGATCTTCTCGATGTCGGTATGCTCCAGCAGCGCGCGCAGCAATTCGACGAAGCGTTGCTGGGGCTTGAGATCGCGTCCCCAGCGGCCAAGATTGATCCCGCTCAAGACGATCTCACGGTAGCCCGCGCCCACTAGCGCGTTCGCTTCTTCGATCACCCGCGGCAAGTGCATGGAACGGCTTTGCCCGCGTACGCTGGGGATAATGCAGAAGGAGCAGCGATTGTTGCAGCCATCCTGGACTTTGAGGTTGGGACGCGTCCTGGCGCCGACCTCATCAGCAGCGAACACCGGCGCGGCGACCAGCTCGGTGTGGGCGAAAATGTCCCCGACGACAGTGAACGCCGGACCCGAGAGATGCACAGCTTCCAACGGAACAAAGCTTTGCCCATTGTGGGAGGCGACAATCGCTGCCGCTTGGTGCTTGTGCGAATTGCCCACGACCCAAGTGACGCCCTCCAGGGACGAGATTTCTTGGGGAGCGCGCTGCGCATAGCAGCCGGTCACCAGAATCTTGGCGTCAGGATTCCCACGGTGCACACGCCGGATAGCGGCGCGCGCATCTTGATCAGCAGCTGCGGTCACGGTGCAGGTATTGAGCACCACCAGGTCGGCTTCCTCGGCGCACGTGGCGCGCCGGAGCCCCCGAGCCGCGAAATCGCGTTCCAGGGCTGCGCCATCGGCCTGCGTAGCACGGCAACCAAAGTTCTCTAAAAAAAAGCTGCGCAAAACATTTCTCCGTACCGGAGTATTATATTGAAACAGCGAAGGCCATTGCGGTTCCTGCGGCAGCTCACAACCTGTTCTGCTGCCTCTCGCATCTCAGTACCCGCCGCCTGTTTTTCGTTCGAGTTTCATTTCGGAGCGACCCATGAAACGCCGCATTCTTCTCGCTGACGACGAATTGGCAATCTTGCTGACACTGAAAGCTGTGCTGGAAATCAACGGCTTTGAGGTTGATACTGCTGCCTCGGCGCAAGAAGCTGTGGCTAAGCTGCAGACCAATACCTATCACATGGTCATCACCGACATGAAAATGGAAGAGGAAGAGTCGGGATATGAAGTGATCCGAGCCGCGCGCCAGACCGCGTATGATCCGGCCGTAGCCATTCTTACCGCTTATCCGCTGCTGGGAACCGATTGGAAGGCCAAAGGCGCGCAATCCATGTTGGTCAAGCCCATGAACACTGACGATCTGCTGCGGCAGATTGAAGCCCTGCTCATCCAGCATGAAGACCAGAAGCACGGCAAAGAATCGCAACTCGCGGACGACAAGACCCAAGCCGTTAAGCGGACGGCGTAAACGAGCAGTTAGCACTCAGCCGTCAGCATTCAGCCCCCGCCCCATTACCTAAGATCGACCGGAATGCCCTAATTGCGGGGATTCCGCAGACCCAGGTTTCAGTTTCGCCAGTTCGATTGTGGTCCAGGCGGTTACGTTTCCTTGGCTGAGTGCTGAGGGCTTTTCCAGACACACCTCACCCTCGGCGCAGAACTCCAAACTTCACTGGAGAAGATGGGGTCAGCTAGGCGGAAGCAGCGGCGGTCTTGCGCTGCTGGAAGCACTCCCGGCAATACACCGGACGGCCTTGCGTGGGTTTGAACGGGACGGTGGTCTCACGCTGGCAACCGGAGCAGATAGCCTTGGTTTCTACACGCTGATAATTGCCGCCCCCTTGCGGCAGGCCAAGCGACTGGGAGCGCTTGCTCTTACAGCTTTTACAGCGTTTGGGCTCGTTCTTGAATTGTTTATCGTGGAAGAATAACTGTTCACCGGCAGTGAAAACGAAGTCGGCGCCGCAGTCCACACACTTAAGGACCTTGTCCTGGAACTCCATTGGCGAGATGCCCCCTTTCCTGCTTCACCCCAAGAATTCCAGACGGAGAATCTTGAACCTGGACCTCAGAGTGACCACCTACCACGGGTTCGGCCCACGCGGTCGTTTTGCGACCGTGTCTTACAGCTAAAACTCCGCTACAGCAACAGCCCTTATGAATTCCAGATCGCCAACGTATTTTGGTCCGGGCCGCTGGGTCTGGCGGCCCGGAGTTGAATGAACTTACGATCCGTACTTAGTCCTGCTCACGGCGCGCTTTCTTACGGTTCCGCTTCCGCGCCAGAGCTTCTTTCACCCGGCGTTTTTCGCCCGGTTTCAAATAGTAGGAATGCCGTTTGACTTCCTTGATGATGTCCTCTTGCTGGACTTTCCTTTTGAACCGGCGCAAAGCGTTTTCAAGAGGTTCTCCCTCCTGTAACCTGACTTCGGCCAAAGATATTACACCTCCCAACTCACCCGGTTGGACAGTCTTGAGTTTTGCAGCGTCCCAGGCTCAAGTCAAGGACTAAGTAGCTAAAATTGAAGCAAAGTCGGGGCTTTCCGGGCCTTGTCTCAATGTGAGACCCGCCGTTAACGCTCACGTTCCATATCAGCCCCACTGGCACTCCCGAGCTAAGGCGCATTCACGTGGTGCTCTTCGTACAGCGAATCGATGCCTAAGCTGATCCAGTCAAACGCCTGGTCTCTTTCTTGCGCTTTAGGCGCCCGGAAGGTGCGCATGCCGCGGTAGCCGTCAACAAAATTGAAGAAAACTCCCCGCCTGAGTGTCAGGGACAGTATCCTGTCCGGCAGCAAGCGTGGCCGAGAGCAGTACGACAGCCAGCATCACAGCGTTTCCCATCATGGATTAATTCTTTCCACAAGCAGTATCTTCTGTTGAGCCCTGTCCACCAGGCCTTTCGCGATTGCCGGCCACTGGCCATATGCCCGGCCTTTCTCGCTGAGGTCGCCCACTGTGAGTCCTGTGGGCGCCAGATCCTCGCCATAGATGATCATCAGCTCCTTGCGTTTCTGTTCATCCAGCAGGTGCACCAGCCGCACATACATCATGCCCGGCGGTATTTTGTACGCTTTGCCGCCGATGAGCGCTTGGACGTGCTCGCGGTCTGAACCCGGTCTGGTTGCGGCGTCATTGGCCCGCACCCATGTATCGACGTAAAAATCCAGGCCGCCTATTTTGCTGTGCTGCGGGGAATCGTATTCGTATTTCGCTTCCGGTTTCGTGGGCAGGTAGCCCTCGAACTGTACCCAATAAAGCCGCTGAACATTTTTCTGGGCGTCCGCTTCGACGAAAACGTGTACTTCACAATCGGCCACACTGTAAAGCTCCCAGCGGTCCGCGCCGATGTACTGCACTGATTTTGGCAATTGGATCCAAATCTTGGGATCGCGTTCCGAGAGAATCGTATTGCTCTCTACCTTGCGCTCCGGACGATCAGCTGAGACGGCAAGAAATCCGCACGAAAGAATCAGGATCACGATTGGCCGCAAGCGATTTGGCTTCATGGATCTGTGTCCTTTCAGTGCTGCCAGCCGTATAGCTTGGCGGCGTTGTCGTGCAAAACCATATGAGCCAGCTCCAGCGCGCGCTCGCGGGTGATCTCGCCGTCCTGGATCATGCCGGTGAGGGCGATTGCCAAAGCCTCGCGGCCGGACTGCGTGGTCTGCCAGCCGATCTCTTCCCAGTTGATCTCCGGCGTGTTGGGGTAGAGATCGGTTCCGAACATGATTTTCTCCGGATACCACTCCAGCCAGTCGCGCACCACTTCGCTGAGCTTGCGCGTTGAGATCAGCCAGGTCTGTTCAGAAAAATCCGCATATACGTTGGGCTTCATCAGCAGATAGGACGTGTACTTGGTGTAAGGTCCCGCGCCGCCGTGAATCAGCACGAAGGTAGTCTTCCGCAGCGTAGCGTCATTCAGCAGCGACTCGAGATTCGCGGGATTGGAACCACGGAGCATGAAATAACTGCCGCACCCGCCGCCGGTATGGAAGTGCACCGGTAGACCCAGCCGTCCGGCCTCACGCGCGATGGCCCGCATAAGCTGGTCCTGGAGCTTGATGTAGTCCGGAATCGAGGGAACGCCACCACGAACATATCGCGCATAAATCTGCGCAGCTTCGGATTGGGCTGCTGCCTGGTCGATGGGGATCGGTCCAAAGTCAAGTGTTCTCAAATACGCGGCCTCAAATTTGATGGCTACCGCGCCGTTTTTCTTTTGCAATTCGAGAGTCGGCGTAACCACTTTGCTGATGTATTCCTCGAGCGTCGCGGGCAGAGCCGGGAGGTTCAAGTCCTTCAGGTAGCGCTTCAACAGCATCTCTTCGCGCGAATAAAAGAATTTTCGGTCCGGAGTCTCATTGGCTACGCTTGAGTTGTTGAGCGGCAAGAGCAGGGCATCGTCGAAGGCCACCCAGCGAAAGCGGGGCGGCGCAAGGCCGCGGCCCAACGCCACGCGGTTTGCCAGTTCGCTCTCGATGCCCAATTGATCCAGCACCCAGTTTGGGAAGTTGTCGCCTTGTTCTTTCATGACTCGCTGTTTGGCGGCGAGAAGTTCCTTCACATGCTCCGGCTTGGCGTCGTTGTAGCGATAGCCGTAGAGCGCCTTCCAGGCAGCGAGATACTGCGGGTTCTCCGGACGCGAAATCGTGGTGGGGTCGCTCGGCTCTAAAGGATCGCAGGGCAAGGCGTCCATGTCCTCGTCCTTTTCGCCTGGGGCCACTAACTTCGGAGGATGCGAATGATTGTCAATCGCTTTGATCTTGTTGATCTCGGCCAACAATTGCGGGTCAGGTGTTTGCCCCTCGGCCAGCCCGAAAAACGGCAAGAAGAAGAGCACGACCATGACTTTCTTGAGCATGTCCAGCGCCTTTCAAGTGGGAGCTTGCGCGCAAAAGGTTAACTCCGCGCGCAGGACAATGCAAAGCATTGGTGCGCAAAAAAGGGCGATACCTTGGGGGCATTCACACTAAGGCTTCTCCTACCACGAGACACCATCCCGAATGCTTGCAGTCGATCCCGCGAGGCGGGAGAGACGAAACGATGAGGGACCTGCTCCGCTGCCGTTTCGCGGGAGCCAACGGCGGTCGTTTGCGCTCTCGATACCGTTCGAAGCGACCCACCAGGCTTACGCGAAACAGTGGCAGAGCAGGTCCCTCACCTTGCTCGCCCCGCCGCGGCGGGCTCCGCAAGGTTCGGGATGGTGTCTCGTGAAGGGGGAAGCGTAGTGAAACTGCGAAAGCGCCTTGATGCGATGTTGGATAAAACGTTAATCCCGTTGCCTGCCTATCTGCGTTTTGCTAATGTCGGCTGGATGATATTCGTGCTCGGGTTAGTTCTTGCCAGTCTTGCGCAGTCGACGACGCCTCCATCTCAACCCGGGGTCCCCGGCAAGCCCGGTTTTGGCTTGCTGGGGTGGAAAGCCACACAAAGCCGGCCCGGTCCGGCGGCGGCCGCGCCCGCCACGCCGGTAAGGCCTGCACCGGTGCCCTCAAGAGCCGAGTTCACGCGGTTGCTGGTGGCCGCCGCGGTAGAGCGTCCGAAGCACGATGTCACGTACGATCCCGGCTATGCAGGCATCGCTTATCCTGGTGGCGACGTGCCGGCCAATGCCGGCGTGTGCAGCGACGAGATTGTCCGGATCTACCGCGCCGTGGGCGTGGACCTGCAGAAAGAAGTTCACGAAGATATAGTGCGCGACCCTTCAGCCTACCCCCTGTCACGCTGGAAGCAGACGCGGCCGGACCGCAACATCGATCACCGGCGAGTACCCAACCTGATGGTCTTTTTCGCCCGCCACGGCGAGGAACTGCGGGCCAGCCGGAATGCCAACGACTATTTGCCCGGCGATCTGGTGGCCTGGGACCTGGGCAACGGCGCCGTGCACATCGGCATGGTGGTGGACCAGAAAGCGCTGTTGACCCGTCGCTACATGATCGTCCATAACATCGGCGCCGGGCCGAAGATGGAAGACGTGCTGTTCGACTGGAAGATCATCGGCCACTACCGCTACTTTGGGCCGCAAGCGACCCCGCAGCGGAACCCCTCCGCGGCCGGAACGCACTCGCAGTAAGCGCGCCCTGACCGAGGCCGAGTGACCAAGGTCACAGACGGGAATCCAGCGGAAACCCTATCTTGGCAAAGGCTATCTCATCTTGTGAGAAGGGCTTGATCACCGCCGCGGCCTTGGAAAGTCGGCGAAGATTGGGGTATAAAATAAGAACTGCGCTAACAGCAAGCCCCGGCTGTGGCGGAAATCACGCAAGGCAAAGCATAATTATGTCAACCAGTACCGCCATGCCCACCAAAGGCCTAGAGGGCGTCGTCGCCGCTAACTCGTCGATTTGCTATATCGACGGCGAAGCCGGAGTGCTCGCGTATCGCGGCATCGACATCCACGAACTCGCCGACAATTCCACCTTTGAAGAAGTCTGCTACCTGTTGTGGTTCGGCCGCTTGCCGAAGCGCGCAGAGCTTGACGACCTGAAGAAGAAACTGGCCGCCGAGCGCAAGATGGATCCCGCCATCTTCACCATGATGCAGCAGATTCCCAGGACGGCGACACCGATGGAGGTCCTGCGCACCGTCGTCTCCGCGCTTTCCTTTTACGACAAAGATGCCGAAGCTATGGACCACGATGCGAACGTGCGCAAGGCCATCCGCCTGACGTCGCAGATCGCCATGATCGTGGCCAGCTATGACCGCATCCGCAAAGGCAAAAGCGTGACGCCTCCCGACACCTCGCTTTCCCACGCCGCCAATTTCTTGTTGATGCTCAACGGCGAGAAGCCGACGCCGACGGCGGAAAAAGCGCTCGACGTCGCCCTCATCCTGCACGCCGACCATGAGTTCAACGCTTCCACCTTCGCCGCCCGTGTGACTGCAGCCACGCTGTCCGACATGCATTCGGCCATCGTCAGCGGCATCGGCGCGCTTAAAGGCCCGCTCCACGGCGGCGCCAATGAAGCTGTGATGCGCATGCTGTTTGAGATCGACAAGAAGGGCGAAGATCCGGTTGAGCACGTAAAGACCATGCTGGCCAGCCACAAGAAAATCTCCGGGTTTGGTCACCGCGTGTACCACACAGAAGATCCGCGGGCTACGCACTTGCGGCAGATGTCGCACGATCTGGGCCGCTCCGCCAACCCCAAGTGGTACGACATGTCGGAAAAGATCGAGCAGTACATCAAGAAAGAAAAACGCCTCAACGCCAACGTGGATTTTTATTCCGCGTCGACCTACACCACGCTGGGTCTGGATGTGGACCTGTTCACGCCGCTCTTTGCCGTCTCCCGCATCAGCGGCTGGACCGCCCACGTGATTGAACAGCTTGACGACAACCGGCTCATCCGTCCCCGCGCTGAATATGTGGGACCGAAGCATCCCAATCCCTACGTTCCGATCGAGCAGAGATAGACCGGCAGCAACCACAAAGGGCACGAAGGCGTACGAAGGCTTGAAAGGGAAGTGCTTCGTGATCCTTCGTGTCCTTTGTGGTTAAAGCAGTAAAATAGACTTATGCGCCGCGTATATCTCGACAACAACGCCACAACGCCGGTTCTGCCTGAAGTGTTTGAGGCCATGCGCCCCTTTTATCAGGAGGAGTTCGGCAACGCGTCGTCGATCCATCATTACGGGCAGCACGCGCGCGCGGCGGTGGAGAAAGCGCGGGCTTCGGTGGCGGCGCTGCTCAAGGCGCGTCCCGCCGAAATCGTCTTCGTGAGCGGCGGAACGGAAGCTGACAACCTTGCCCTCTTCGGACTGGCGCGCAAAGGTGATCACGTAATCGCGTCGGCCATTGAGCATCACGCCGTCCTCAATACCGTGAAGCGCCTGGAGCAAATGGGATGCGATCTCACCCTTGTTCCCGTGAATGGCCGCGGCGAGATCGATCCCGACGCCGTTCGCAAAGCGCTGCGCTCCAACACGCGGCTGGTCAGCATCATGATGGCCAACAACGAGACTGGAGTGGTGCAGCCGGTGGAAGAAGTGGGGCGCATCGCTCGCGAGGCCGACATCTTTTTCCACACCGATGCCGTGCAAGCCGCGGGAAAAATTCCCATCGACGTGGAAAAGATCGGCTGCGACGTGCTTTCCATCTCCGGACACAAGATCCATGCGCCGCAAGGCACCGGCGCTTTGTACATCAGGAAAGGAACTCTGCTCCAGCCGCTGATTTACGGCGGAAGCCACGAACGCCAGCGGCGTGCCGGCACCGAGAATCTTCCCGGGATCGTCGGCTTGGGCAAAGCGGCGGAGATCGCCAGGCTTTGGCTGGAGGGCAACGGTCCTGCTGAAATGTCGGCTACGCGCGACGGTTTGCAACGCGCGGTGTTGAACGCCCTGGACTCCGCGGGCGTGAACGGCTTGGGCGCCGCGCGCGTTCCCAACACCACCAACTTCTGGTTCGACTGCATCGAAGGCGAAGCCCTGGTGATTGCTCTTGATCTGAAAGGTCTTGCCGTCTCAAGCGGCGCTGCCTGTTCTTCCGGCGCGATTGAGCCTTCGCACGTTCTGCTGGCGATGGGACTTTCCCAACAGCAGGCCCGCTCGAGCGTGCGCATCAGCCTGGGCAAGCAGACAACGCGGGAAGACATAGACTTTGCTATCGGCGTGATTCCAGAGACCGTGGCCCGCCTTCGTGAGATCTCGCCCGTCTATCACCGGAACAAGCAGACCGTCGGGTAAAGCTCAAGGGTTCAGTGGAACGGACGCACCGGGCTGCGTTCCCGCCTTCGACACCATAAAGGCAGTCTAACGACAGTTGATGCGAGATTATTGTGCTTTTCTCTGATTCTCTCGCTCTGCATCCAGAGCTTCATGGATTTTATTCAGCACGGAGAGGAGACGGAACGGCTTCTGCAGGAAGAGCGTTCCCTCCTGAAGCACCGCGTCCCGAAGCGAGGCATGTTCCGCGTAACCGGACATGAAGATCACGCGCAGATGCGGACGGCTTTCCTTAAGCATAGCGGCCAACTGTGGGCCGTCGATTCCCGGCATTACGATGTCAGTCAAGAGCAGCTCAAGTTGCGCGCCTTGAGCGAGTTCCAGCGCCTCCTGCGCGTTCCCAGCTTCTTGGACCTGATACCCATGTTCGCGCAGATATTCAGCTACCAGGGCGCGCAGGCTCGGCTCGTCTTCCACCAGAAGGATGGCCCCAGCGCCTGGCAGCGCCTCCGGCTCGGCGGGGCTTTGCTCAGGCAAAGCCGGCTGGCTCGAGCGTGGCAAGTAGACCGTGAAAGTAGTTCCTTCGCCCGGAGTGCTGTGGGCGGAAATTTCGCCGCCGCTCTGCTGCACGATGCCGTAGACGGATGAAAGCCCCATTCCCGTCCCTTGCCCGGTTTCTTTGGTGGTGAAGAACGGTTCGAAGACGTGACTCAGGACTTCCTTATCCATGCCGCAGCCGTTGTCCGAGAAGAGCAGGAAAACGCAGTCTCCGGCGCGAAGACCGGCCGGATCGATCGCCGGTTGCGGAGCCTCCCAGTTGAGCGTGCGAATGCTGACGGCGCCGCCGTGGGGCATGGCGTCGCGAGCGTTGGCGGCCAGATTGATCAGGATCTGGTCCACCTGGATGGGGTCGATGTTCACGCTCCACAAGTCTTCTTGCAGGTTGATTTCGAGCCGGATGTCCTCTCCCAGCATCCGTTTGAGAATGCCGTGCATGCGCAGGATCACCTGGTTAATGTTCACGGGCCGCGGCCGCACCATTTGCCGTTTGCCGAAGGCCAGCAGTTGCTGTGTCAGGGCCGCCGCGCGTTCTGCGGCATCGCTGATTTCACGCACCACGTCCGAATCCGCCGCGCTGCCGGCGCCCTTTGTCTGCAAGACTTCAGCGGCGCCGCTGATGATGGTCAGCAGATTGTTGAAGTCGTGGGCAATGCCCCCAGCCAGGCGTCCCACCGCTTCCATTTTCTGGGCGGTGTGCAGCCGCTCTTCGAGATTCTTGCGCTCTGAGACGTCACGGCTGAGGTTGGCCATACTGGTGAGCCGGCCATTTTCGTCATAGATGCCGAACACGCGCGTTTCCACGCGCACGGGTTTGCCGGTCACGAAGTGCCGCATGGTGAATTCCCGTTCCCAGATTTGTCCGGCAAGAACTGCGGGAAGGATCTCGTCTCGCAGAATGTGGCGTTCCTCTTCGGCAAGAAAATCAAACGAGGTCCGCGACCGGGCATCGGCATCATCGCGCAGACCGACCATTTTCTGGCCGGCGCGGTTCAGGAAGAGAACGTTTCCATCTACATCGGTAATACCGATGAAGTCCGGGCTGTGCTGGACCGCCGCCGTGAGGCGTGCCCGCTCCCACTCGGCCTGCTTGCGCTCCGTGATGTCAACGGTCATGCCGGAGAATCGCACCGCCTGACGTTCGGCTCCTTGCCCCTGGAAAAAGCATTTGCCACGGGCAAAGATCCAGCGGACTTCGCCATTCGGCCACACGATTCGGTAATCGATGTCATATTCATCGGCGATCCGCGGATCCATGGATCGGGCAATGGCTTCGCGGACGCGGCGCGCGTCTTTAGGATGGAGCCGGGAAAAAAAGACTTCCTGGCTGCCTTGCTGGTCCGCGGGGACTTGGAAGATCTGGTACCACCGTTCCGAACAAACCTGATGTTCGGTCTGCGGATAATAATCCCAGGTGCCGGCTTGCGCGCCTTCCACCGCCAGGCGCATGCGCTCATCGGCCTCTTCGATGGCGGCTTCGGCAGTCTTACGGTCATGAATGTCAAGCAGAATGCCCAACCACTTGGTGATCTTGCCCTTCTCGTCTCTGAGAGGCAGAGTTCGGCACAAATGCCAGCGATACTGGCCGTCACTCCCGCGGCGGTAACGCAGTTCTGCTTCATAAGGGGTCGTGCGCCCAACCCACTCAGCCTTGAGCTTGCTCGCATCGTCGGGATGCAGAGCGTTCATCCATCCCCAGCCCGCAACTTGTTTTTCGTTCATGCCGGAGAATTCGTACCAATAGCGATTGCCGTAAACGCTGCGGCCTTTCGTATCGGTGATCCAAACCGCCAGCGGCGTCATTTCGACAAGAGCGCGATACTGTGCCTCGGCGAAGGATGCGTTGCGCGTCTCGAGAGAAAAAGGCAACAATGCGTCCGCAGCGTGGGAGGAGATGGCGGCCAACCGGCGGCGCAGCTCGCTAATCTCCCGTTCGAGGGCGGCTCGCTCCCGGGAAGCCGGAGCCAGGGCCTCGGTACTGCTTCTTGGACTGGACATGGGAAACTCTGATTGTGCGACATAGTATGACACCGCCAGAGCGGTGTGGCCGAAAAGTTTTATGGCCAATGACCGGTGCCGGTCGTGACCATAAGAGAAAAATAATGTGTTCGGTTTTGCTCACCTTGCCGGCGCTGCAGTATCAGCACTTTGGTGTTCTCCAAATTGCGGTTCGTAACTACCACTCTTGGCCCTGAGGTAAGGTAAGCTGATAAAAAGACGTATGTTGCTGGTATGGCGTCAGGGCGGCTAAGTCCAACCATCGATCAAAGCAAATCCGAACATGAGCCTGAAGTGGGTACCTAAATCTGTCATCGCCTTGCGGAATTATTCCCGCCAGGCATTTGTCTCTGACCTGATTGCCGGAGTCACCGTTGGTTTGGTGGCCTTGCCTCTGGCGATGGCTTTCGCTATCGCCTCCGGCGTGCCTCCGCAGGCGGGGTTGTATTGTGCGGTGATCGCCGGGTTTCTGATCTCGGCGCTGGGCGGGTCGCGGGTGCAGATTGGGGGGCCGACCGGTGCGTTCGTCATCGTGGTTTCCGGGATCGTGGCCAGGTACGGCATTGACGGTCTTTTTACGTGCACGGGAATCGCCGGGATCATGCTTGTGCTGCTGGGTGCGACTGGCTTGGGCAGCGCCGTCAAATACATCCCCCGTCCGGTGATTGTGGGCTTCACCAACGGAATCGCGGTGGTCATCGCCAGCACGCAGCTCAAGGACTTTCTCGGACTGAGGATTGACCACGTACCCGGCGATTTCCTGGGACGCCTGGAAGCCGTGGCGCAGAACCTTCGCACCGTCTCCTTCGACGAGACGGCGCTCGCTCTGTTGGCGTTGGTCGTGATTCTGGTATTCAGGAAATACGTGCCGCGGGTACCCGGCTACATTGTGGCCCTGGCCGTGGGAACTGCTCTGGTCGTAGTCTTCCGCCTGCCTGTGGCCACGATCGGGACTCGTTTCGGCGGCATACCTTCCGGACTACCTGCGCTACGGCCGCCGCAGTTCCGGCCAGATCTGGTCCGGCATGTGTTGTCTCCAGCGATCACCGTGGCCATCCTCGGTGCGATTGAATCCTTGATGTCCGCTGTAGTGGCCGACCGGCTGTTCGGTCACGGCGAAAAACACAATCCCAACGTGGAGCTGATTGGCCAGGGAGTGGCCAACTTCTTCTCCCCGCTGATGGGCGGCTTACCCGCCACCGGCGCCATCGCTCGAACCGCCACCAACATTCGCTGCGGCGCACAAACGCCTGTGGCCGGCATGATTCACGCACTCACCCTTCTGGCCATCCTGCTGTTCGCCGCGCCACTGGCTAAGTTCATCCCCCTGGCCGTGCTCTCCGCGATTCTGCTGGTGGTTGCCTACAACATGGGCGAGTGGGGAGAGATTCCCGAACTGCTTAAACTTTCGCGTCTGGAAGCCGGGACTTGGCTCGCGACCTTCCTGCTGACGGTGTTTGCCGATCTCACCGTCGCGGTGGAAGCCGGCATGATCATGGCGGCGTTGGTGTTCATCCGCAAAGTCACCGCCACCACCACCATCAGTCAAGTGACCGATGAATACGTAAAGGAAGGCCGCGTCCACATTTTGCAGGACAAAGAGATTCCAGAGTACGTCGCCATCTTTCGCATTCATGGCCCGTTTCTGTTCGGCGCGGCAGACAAAATCGAAGACCTGATCAGCCGCATTCCCGAACTTCCTCCGGTCATCATTCTGCGCCTCCGCAACATGACGGCCATTGACGCCACCGGCCTGCACGCGCTCGAGCATCTGGCCGACCGCGTCCATGCTGCGCGACGCGGATTGATTCTTTGCGGCGCTCCGGCACAGCCAGCGCGTCTCATGCACCGGGCGGAATTCAAAGAGCACGTTGGCCACGAGAATATGTGTGCCAACGTGAGTGAAGCTCTGGCCCGGGCCGCGGCGCTCTACGCGGAGATGAACGTGCAAAAGCCGGCCGAGACGCCTGCGCTTGCCGGCGTGTCGACAGAAACTACCGAGCCAAGTCACCTATAATGGATGAATACTCTCCTTCGGCGAGAGCATCCAAAGAGAAACGATTCATGTCTGCACAGACCATTGCCGTAGCCATGTCGGGCGGTGTCGATTCTTCGACCGTCGCGGCCATGCTGCGCGCCGAGGGCCACACCGTGGTGGGCCTGACCATGCAACTCTGGAACCAGCGCCGCCTGGCCGGGCGCGAAGGCATGCCTGAGCAGGTGCAGGGACGCTGTTGCTCGATCGACGACGTTTACGACGCCCGCCGCGTAGCCGAGGACCTGGGCATTCCTTACTACGTGGTGAACCATGAGGAGCGCTTTGAGCGTGATGTCGTGCGCCCGTTCGTTGAGGAGTATCTCTCCGGACGCACGCCCATTCCGTGCAGCCTGTGCAACAACCATCTCAAGTTTGACCAGCTGCTGATGACGGCGCGGCAGATCGGTGCCGATCTCCTGGCCACCGGACATTACGCGCGGTGCGAGTTTTCGCGGGAGCGCAATCGCTGGTTGCTGCGCCGGGCTTCCGACAGCGCCAAGGACCAGACGTATTTCCTTTTTGGGCTTACCCAGGAGCAGCTCAGCCGTACGCGCTTTCCGCTCGGTGAGATGAACAAGCCGCAGGTGCGCGAGCTGGCGCGGCACCACGGGCTTGCCCTGGCCGAGAAGCCGGATTCGCAGGAGATTTGTTTTGTCCCCGGCGGCGACTACAAGCGTTTCATCGACGCGTATCTCGCGGAGCAGGGCGAGTCGCTGCCCGATACTTCCGGAGAAATGGTCACCACCGAAGGCAAGGTTGTGGGGCGCCACGAGGGCGTCCACAATTTCACCGTAGGCCAGCGCAAGGGCCTCGGTGTTGCTACCGGCTCGCCGCTCTACGTCATCAACATCAACGGCGCCGAAGGCAAGGTGACCGTAGGCGGCAATGACGAGCTGCTGCACACCCGGCTTCTTGCCCGCGACGTGAACTGGATCGCTGTCGAGTCGCTGACACAGCCGCTGCGTGTCACTGCGAAGATTCGTCACCGCCACGATCCGGCGCCTGCCACCGTCGAAAATGCCGCCAATGGCGAAGTGATGGTGACTTTCGACGAGCCGCAGCGCGCCATCACGCCAGGTCAGGCCGTGGTGTTCTACGATGCCGACTTGGTCGTGGGTGGCGGATGGATCGCGGAAGTGGCGCGGTAATACTTTTCCGTTTGACTTGTCGATTCAACATCAACTGTCATCCTGAGCGAGCCCGAATCCCGCAACGCGGGATGAGAGCGAGTCGAAGGACCCCGAAAGTGTTTAGGCAAGAACGAACGCGTCAGGGAGTTCTCTAGAGAATGCCTTGACGCTTGCTTCTTGCCCTAAATGCTCTCGGGGTCCTTCGACTGCGCGCCGATGATTTGCATCAGGGACAGCTGGTCGTGGCGCTCCGCTCAGGATGACAGATCTTTAGCTAGTCCTTGGCAATGGCCCGGCGTAGTGAGCATGGATTCGCCTACGCCGTTTCCGTCTTAAACTGAGGCATCGGTTGTTCCGGCGAGAGAGCCACGCCTTTCTTCGGATGCAGAAACTTCTCACGCTCCTCTTCAAAGCTTTCGAGCTCCTGAGCTATGCGTGCCCGATCCCAGCCCAGCGCGGCGCCGATTTTGCCGGCGGCCTCGCGGCTGCATGCCTCTGACCAACAGGCCCCGAGCGCGACCGGTACGCGACGCAGAAGAATGTCGCCCAAGGTGATGGCACACTCGTGGGCCACAGCTTCCACGGCTTCCGCCACCAGATGGCAGCTGTGGCTGCAGATCGGTTCACGGAGTTTCTCGTCGTGCGACGCGGCGTGCGCGATGGCTAAAGCATGGCGTCCGTGCCATTCCGCCACAACCTGCGCACAGCTTTCGCGAATGCCGGCTTTTGCAGCGACCAGGTGTGCCCACTGGCGCATGCTGGATTCCAGCCCTGCCTCCAGGGCCGGTGGCGCGAACACGTTGATTGGCTCAGCGATGTTTGCACCCAGCAGGCGGGCAACGTCGCGGCCCGCGCTGGCCCCGGTTGTCAGCTTGCCGCCGATCAGCGAGAGCAATCCTGCTGCGCCGTCGCCGCGATGGTCGTGAAGAATGTGTTTGCGGGGGATGGCGCCATAGCTCTTGCCGGGCGCATACGGCAGAGGCCGCACGCCGGCCATGGTCGCGTGGATGTCCGCCTTGGTGATCTGCGAATTCGGGAACACGCGCAAGAAGCTTGCCAGCAGATAGTCAATCTCATCGGCCGAGACCTGAGGATTGTCGGGACGCTCGGAATCGGCGACTTCGGTCGTGCCAACCAGCGTCTGTCCGTTCCAGGGAAGCACGAAAACCTGGCGCCCATCCGCAGCTTCGAAATAAACCGGCTGCCGGGGAGCGCCGGAGAATCGGGGCAGTACCAAATGCGAACCGCGCACGCCGCCCACCATGCGCTCAGCTTTGATGCCCGAGTCGGCGAGCATGAAGTCCGCCCACGGCCCCGTGGCGTTCACGACCCAACGTGCGGACACGGCGTATTCTTGCCGGGAGATTTCATCGCGCAGCCGGGCGCCGGTCACGCGTCCGTTGCTCCGCGTGATCTCCAGCACGCGAGTGTGGTTGCGCACCAGCGCTCCCGCGGAGACGGCTTCCACGAGCCACTCCGCTACCAGACGCTCCGGAAATTCGCACTGCGCGTCTTCGTAACTGTACACCGCCCATCGTTGGCCGGAATCAAGCTGCCGCTCAAAAGCTTTGGCGTCGCTGTGGCTGGGACGCTCGCCGCCGGCCCAGAGGTGGTAGAGCCATAGGCCAGTCCGGATCGCCAGAGAGGTTCGTAGGATTGAAGTCGGCTTCTTGGGCACGGCCAGCAGAAACTCGAGCGGACGAACCAGATGCGGTGACTCTTCGAGCAGCCGCTCGCGTTCTCGCAAAGACTCGCGCACCAAGCCGATCTCAAAGTGCTCCAGATACCGCAAACCGCCGTGGATGATGCGCGTGGAACGACTCGTAGTCCCGGAAGCGAAGTCATTTTGTTCGGCGAGCAGGCAGCGCAGGCCGTGTTGCGCACACTCCCGCGCGATGGCGACGCCATTGATGCCGCCGCCAACAATCAGCACGTCAAACGCCGGAAGCGATGCCGTGTTCCGGTTTGGAAAAGCGCTACTCACGCTCCCCTCTATTAGATGCCTTTTTGCGCCGCACCGCAAAGTTACTTCAGACATTTAGGGCGATTTTGAAAAATCGAGCAATGGTTCAGTTCGCAAACTGACCAACTGGCAGTATTAGCGTGCAGCCCAGGAGTGGCCCAGGCCTTTAGGGTTGGGTGGATGAGCCAAGCAGCAGACGTTCATGGCGCGGCGATGAACTGTGCAAAAGGCCGGTATCACTACCAAAAACCCGGGGAAAGCCGATTGCGCCTGATGATACATTAGAGAGAATTTGGTAATTGTGTAAATTGGCAAATTGCGTAATTGGCTAACCAACTGCTGAGTGCTTGCAAATTATCCAATTGCCAGATATGCGATTACAAAACCCGACCCGTGTCCACCGGTGAAAAATTCGAGAAAGCCGTTTCCATCATGGCCCGGCTGCGCGCACCGGGCGGCTGCCCGTGGGACCGCGAACAGACTTTCGACACTATCAAGCGCTACACGCTCGAAGAGACCTACGAAGTCCTGGAGGCCATCGACAATCGCGACTGGCCGGAACTGGCGGAAGAGCTTGGCGACCTGCTGTTGCAGGTGCTTTTCTACGCCGAGATGGCGCAGGAAGAAAAGCGCTTCTCGATTGACGACGTGTTGGACGCGCTCAGCAACAAGCTGATCGCACGCCATCCTCATGTGTTCGGCGACGTGAAAGCAGAAGACGCCCACACGGTTCTTAAGAACTGGGAGACGTTCAAAGACCAGGAAAAGGAGAAGAAACGAGCGCTGTCGGGCGGCGAATCTCGCGGAAAGGCCGCGTCACTGTTGCTGGAGAGCGTTTCCACCAAGATGCCGGCGCTGCTCGAAGCGAACAAGATCAGCTCCAAGGCAGCGCACGTGGGCTTTGACTGGCCTGACGTGCAAGGGTTGCTGAGGAAACTTGAGGAAGAGGCGGAAGAACTCGCTGAGCACGTTGGACAGGTCCCGCCTGGCGGCCTCAAAGCGCGCGGCGCAAAAGTTTCAGATGCGGTCCACGCAAGCATAGAAGACGAGGTAGGAGACCTGTTTTTTGTTCTGGTAAACATTGCGCGCTACCTTTCGGTCGACCCGGAATCGGCGCTGCGCAAAACCAACCGCAAATTCCGCCGCCGCTTTGGCTGGCTGGAAGCGCAGCTGCGCAAACAAGGCAAGACGCTCGAGCAAGCCAATCTCGAAGAGATGGAAACCTTGTGGCAGCAGGCCAAGACCCTGGAGGAGAAAAGGTGACGGTAACCGCCCCCGGAGTGGAGCAAATTACCATCCGCAAGTGCAACAGCCTTGACGAGTTCAAGGCCTGTGTGGCGTTGCAGAAAGAAGTGTGGAACTTTGACGACGTGGACATGGTGCCCCTGCGCATGTTCGTCGTCAGCTACAAGATTGGCGGCCAGATTGTCGGCGCCTTCGACGCCGGCAAAAATGACGAACTGCTGGGCTTTGCGTTTTCCATTCCCGGCGCGCGCGGCGGGCGTCCGTATCTGCACTCGCACATGCTGGCGGTGCGCGAGCGCTGGCGGAATCATGGCCTGGGCCGGCGCTTGAAGCTCGCCCAGCGTGACGATGCCATTCTCCGCGGTTTTGAGCTGATGGAATGGACTTTTGATCCGCTGGAGATCAAGAACGCCCACCTCAATCTGGTGCGGCTGGGCGCGATCGCGCGGCGTTACAGCGTAAACCATTACGGGTCGTCTTCCTCGCCGCTGCAAGGCGGCTTGCCCACGGATCGGCTGGTGGCGGAATGGTGGTTGAAGTCCAGACGCGTTTCGAATCTTCTGGATCGCGCTCAGGGCCCGCAATTCGCGATTGACAAGAAGATTTCAGTGCCTGCGGAAATCTATTCGTGGAAAGCGTCGACAGCGGAGCGCAGCAAAGCGGCCGAGGTGCAAACGCGCAACCGGGAAGAATTTGTGAGCGCGTTTGCCCAAGGTCTGACCGCGCTGGGTTACGAGCGTGACGGCGCAGGCAACGGAGCGTTCCTGTTAGGACGCTGGGATGAGAACCTTTCTTTTGGAGCAGCGTGCGAGGTGGGCGAGTGAAGATTGAAGCCGTCACATTGCGTGAAATTCGCATGCCGCTGGTCCATTTCTTTGAGACTAGCTTCGGCCGTACCACGGAACGCCGCATCCTGCTGGTGACCTTGCACACCAATGGCCCGGAGGGCTGGGGCGAATGCGTGGCCGGGGAAGATCCCTTCTACAGCGAAGAGTCCGTGGATACCGCCTGGTACGCGATGGAAAAATATCTGGCTCCTGCCCTGTTGGGCAAGACGATCTCGAGGGGCGCTGACGTTCCCGCGCTGTTCGGGCGCGTACGCGGACACCGCATGGCCAAGGGCGCCCTGGAAAACGCGGTGTGGGACGCCGAGGCCGAGGAGTACCGGCAGCCGCTGTGGCGATTGCTGGACGGCTCGCAGCAAGAGATTGCTTGCGGCGTCTCCATCGGCATCCAGAACTCCGTGGAGCAACTGCTCGAGAAGATTGCCACGGAACTGGCCGCCGGTTATCGCCGCATCAAGGTCAAGTGCAAGCCGGGCTGGGACGTGAAGGTCTTCGAGCAGATCCGCGGCCGCTGGCCTGACATTCTTCTGAGTTGCGATGCCAACTCCGCGTATTGCCTGGACCAGATCGAGCACTTGAAGGAGTTCGACCGGTTCAATCTGCTCATGATCGAGCAGCCGCTTTGGCATGACGACTTTTACTTCCACACGCAATTGCAAAAGCAGATTAAAACGGCGATCTGTCTGGACGAAGCCATCCACGGATGCCGCGATGCCCAGGCAGCGATCGAACTGGGCGCATGCCGCATCATCAACATCAAAGTCGGGCGCGTGGGCGGATTCAGCGAAGCCGTAGCCGTGCACAACGTCGCGCAGAAGGCGCGCATTCCAGTGTGGTGCGGCGGCATGCTGGAAACCGGCATTGGCCGCTCCCATAACATCGCCCTTTCCACTTTGCCCAACTTCACTCTCCCTGGAGACGTTTCAGCATCCAAGCGTTACTGGAAAGAAGACATCATTGAGCCCGCGGTAGAAGTTTCGTCTCAGGGTTTCATCAGAGTCTCGCAAGAGGTGGGCCGAGGTTTCAAGTTAAAGACGGATCTGATCGAAAAGCTCACGGTGCGCAAGCAAACCTTTCGCGCTGCCGCAGGGGCGCGTGGCTAGCCTGAGCGGAAGTTTTATCCTGGGTGCCCCTCCTTAAGCAAGACTTTCTCATAATGTCATCTCGACCGGAGCGCCGCGAGGCCGTTGTCCATTCCAAAGTCTCTGGCGCGTAGTGGAGAGATCCCGAGGCGGCGTGCTCTGCGATGCTGCACCAGGGAGTTCTCACGACACCGCCGACCTCTGCTCTTAGAGAACTCGATAAAGTTGTTCTGAGACTAGGGCCCATTCAAGCCAAGCTTTTGCGCGACAGATCAAGGGGAGAGCTCCCTAGGGCTGCAAAGCCAAGGACGCTCTCTCGGGGTTCCTCGACTGCGCGTTACGGAGTCTTGTGGATGGAAGAGTTTTCCTGGCGCTCCGCTCGGAATGACAGACGTGAAACGGTCCCCTTCTCCAGAAGCATCCCTCTTCGAAAGGGCAGCCGGTTGCAAAGAAGCCCAATGAGCCGCCTCGTCCAAGGCGCCACTAGAATCGTTCAAACAGCCAATTCACCCCTGAGAAGCGTAGCAACAGCGCGGTCACTATGGTTCCAACAAAAATGCTGGCGCCGGTGAACGCAATCACGGCAACGATAAAAAGAACCAAAATCGGATGCGGTTCTTTGATCGCAACTGCTTCTGTGGGGACCTGGGCGGGTGCTTCACGTGCCGGCACCAACTGCGGACCCTTGGTGATGGCGGTTTCGGAAGTCTGATCAACTGGCTCAACTGGCCTAACGCGCTCTGGTCTCATAAGACCTCCTAAACATGGTGATGTCGTGGCGGCAAGCAAGGTGGCATGACGTGTGTCAGGATTCGAGCTCTGCTTCTTTAGACCACTCCGTCGACACCATGGCCATCCAAGAGACACAGATTCCACTTATTCCTTGCAGAGCTCCTGAATAACGGGGCTTCGGAGTGATCTCCCCATGATCGCGACAACCTTGCGAAAGATTCTTGCCCTGACGCTGTGTTGTGTTCTCAGCGTTTTTTCCTGGCAGATCGCGTACGGACGGCAAGCAGAGCTGGACAACTCCCACACGCAGGCCCTTGAGCCAGCAGAAACCGGCAACCCTGCCATGCATCCAGCGCCCAAGACCGGGCCCGAGTTGCAGGCACTGGTAGCGCCGATCGCGCTTTATCCGGACGCGCTCGTGGCACAGGTTCTTGCCGCGTCTACGTTCCCGGACCAGGTAGCCGCTGCTGAGCACTGGCTCCAGCAACACAAAGACTGGAAGGGCAAGAAGCTGGAGAAAGAAGCCAATAAGCAGGATTGGGACGAGAGCGTAAAAGCGCTGACCCAATTCGCCTCGGTGTTGGGCAACATGGCTTCGAACCTAGCCTGGACTTCGGAGCTAGGCGAAGCCTATCACTACCAGCCCAAGGATGTGATGTTCGCTGTCCAGACCTTGCGGGCCAAGGCCAAAGCCGACGGCAAGCTCGAATCGAATCAACAAATCAAAGTTGTGCAACAGTCGCCCTCCACCATTGTGATTGAGCCCGCGAATCCGGAGGTGGTCTATGTTCCCGCATACAACCCCGCGGTGATTTACGGCACCCCGTACGTGGTTCCCAACTACACGGCCGGCGACGTGGCCGCGGCCTCGGTTCTCAGCTTCGGCGCCGGAGTTGCAATTGGGGAGTTGGCGAGCAGCTCTTGGCACTCCTGGAACGTTAACTGGTACGGCGGCGCGGTGGCTTACCACGGTGCGGCTTACTACGGCAATGCTGCCTGGCATGGCTACGGGGCCTACGGGTACCACGGCTACGGCACGGCTGGCGCCTACGCGACGGCCCGCGGAGGCTACGGCACTACCTCTTCCTATCACGGTGCCTACGGCAGCGCTGGCGCGTATCACGGTTACGGCCCTGATGGTGCGTACCACACCGGCGGGGCGGTTACGACTCCGTACGGGAGCGCGACCAGTCACACCAGCTACGGGCCCGACGGCGGCGTGCATACCGGCGGCAGTGGTTATAACGCCACCACCGGCCAAGGCTACCACTACGGCGGCGGCGAGACTGCGGCCGGCGGCACGGTGGCCCACGGCTCAACTGCCAGCGGCCAACACTATGCGGGCGGTACCACAGCGAGCGGTCAACACTGGAGCAGCAGCGGTTGGGGACATGACGATTGGTCTTCGCGGGCGGCGAGCGATCGCGGCTGGGGCAGCATGCATGCCGGCGGTTTCAGCGGATTTCATGGCCGCCGCTGACTTCTCAGGTTTCGGAGGAACCATATGTCGTTTTCCACAAGAACTTGCTTGACCATGGCGCTGCTGGCGCTGGCCGCGTCGCTGGTGTCTTGCGGTAAGCCGGAAAAGGCTACGGAGAAAGACGGGTCACAGCAGCGGACGTTCGCCTCACCTGCAGATGCGGGCTCTGCCCTTTTCGAAGCGGCTAAGGCCGGTGACGAGAATGCACTGGTAGCCATCTTCGGTCCTGAAGGTAAAGCGCTGTTGTTCTCGGGCGACCCGGTCGAGGACAAGAACACTCGCGAACGTTTCGTCGCCGCCTACAGCCAAATGCATCGCTGGGGCAAGGTGAATTCCGGCGGCCAGGTCCTTTACGTAAGCGCGGCCAATGCCCCTTTCCCTATTCCTCTCAAGCAGGACGCTGCCGGCAAATGGCGCTTTGATACCGCGGCGGGCAAGGATGAGGTGCTGGCACGGCGGATCGGCAACGGCGAACTGACGACGATCGCCGTGCTGAGCGATCTTGCCGCCGTCCAGCAGGAGTACTTCCGCCGTGCCAGACAATATGCGCAGAAGTTCTTCAGTGACGAAGGCACGCAAGACGGTCTGTATTGGCCGGTGGCCGAAGGCAAGCCTCCGAGTCCGCTGGGCTCCCTTGCCGAACTGGCGCAAGTCTTGGGCTACTCACGCAGTGATAAGCCGCAGCCTTTTACCGGCTATTACTACCGCATCCTCACGCAGCAGGGAGATACGGCCCCCGGCGGCGCCAGGAATTACATCGCGAACGGAAGGATGACCGGCGGCTTTGCGATCCTTGCTTGGCCTGCACAGTACAGAAACTCCGGCATCATGACGTTCATCGTCGGCAAGGACGGTGTCGTCTATCAAAAAGACCTTGGCCAAAAGACCGCTGAGCTCGTCCCAGCGATCCAGGAATATAACCCTGGCGACGGTTGGAGCCCGGCGTCTGGAAAGGCGCCGGCGGCGCCGCCTCCCGGAACGAAGAGCGCGAAGAAGTAGCGCGCCATCGGCGGGCGCTTTTGAGATTTGGTCCATCTTTGGACAAGAAAAGAGGTCGTAATGGCATCTCGTGCTGTCGCTCGCCCTGCGCGCTCGCACAAGGAGCGTCGCGCTGCCGCTCCCAAACTAACGCTCGTTCCGAACGTCCCACCCAGCCATGATGATCGCTACGCCGCTGGCAAGGCCCTGCGACAGCGAGTGCCGCGCGAGCAACACGGCGAATGGACGCCGTCCCGCAAACGGCGCGATCCCGTCGAGTTGGTCATCGAATCAAGCCAAGGCCGTATCCCCGAGCTCATTCCCATCCGCTACGGGCGCATGATGGTCTCACCGTTTACTTTCTATCGCGGCACCGCCAACATCATGGCCGCCGACCTTGCATCCACGCCGGTGACCGGACTGCATGCGCAGCTCTGCGGCGACGCTCACTTGCTCAACTTCGGCGGGTTCGCCACCCCCGAGCGTCGGCTCCTCCTCGATATCAACGATCTCGACGAGACCTTGCCTGGACCCTGGGAATGGGACTTGAAACGGCTGGCCGCAAGCTTCGTGTTTGCTGTTCGTTCTAATGGCTTTTCCCCTGTCGATCAGCGCGACGCAGCTTTGGCATGCGTGCGGTCCTATCGCGAGCACATGGCTGAATATGCGGATATGACAGTCCTCGAGGTATGGTACGCGCGCCTTCAGCTCAGTGACATCATGACTTCTCTGCACGACAAGGCCACGCGAGGCCGGTTGAAGAAACAAATTAAGAAGGCCGCGGCGCGCACCGTTGCGGAACATGAGTTTCCCAAGCTGGCCGAAGCACACGGTGGCGGATACGAGATCAAGGACTCGCCACCCCTCATCTATCACCATCCCCACATCAACGCCAGCCGCGAGAATCTT
>DATFQZ010000080.1:0-3272 GCA_035263765.1 Candidatus Angelobacter sp.
GTCTTATCCAGCAGCAGCGTATTCACATCTCCGGCGGCCTCCACCGCCTTGCCGCTCATGGCCAGCACGTTGTGTTGCATCACGCGGTCCATGCCGGCGATACCGATCGCCGATAGCAGCCCGCCGATGGTGGTGGGTATCAGACACACCAGCAGCGAGATCAGTACCGCGATACCGGGCACTTTGCCGGCGCCCGTTGCGCTTACGCTGTACTGCGCGAATGCGGGCAACGTCACGACAGCCAGCAAGAACGCCAGCGTTAACCCCGCAATCACAATGTTCAGCGCGATCTCGTTGGGCGTCTTCTGCCGCTGCGCGCCTTCCACCAGGGCGATCATGCGATCCAGGAAGGTTTCTCCCGGGTTGGAAGTGATGCGGATCTTGATCCAGTCGGAGAGCACCTTGGTCCCGCCGGTGACGGCGCTGCGGTCGCCGCCGGATTCGCGAATCACGGGCGCGCTTTCGCCGGTGATGGCCGATTCATCCACACTGGCGATGCCTTCAATCACTTCCCCATCGCCAGGAATGATGTCGCCGGGCTCACAGACGACCAGGTCGCCCTGGCGCAACTGGCTGGCGACCACATTTTCAATCTTGTCGCCGTTCTTCAGGCAATGGCCAATGGTTTCAGACTTGGTTTTGCGAAGGGTGGCGGCCTGTGCCTTGCCGCGCCCTTCTGCCATGGCTTCGGCGAAGTTGGCGAAAAGCACGGTGAACCAAAGCCAGAGCGTGATCTGAAACGTGAAGCTTAGGTCGGTAGCCGCGGCGTGCCAATCGCGGAAGACCAGCACGGTGGTCAACGCGGCACCCACTTCCACCACGAACATGACGGGATTCTTCATCATGGTGCGCGGGTTCAGCTTGGCTATTGCATCCCACACGGCACGCTTGACGATGGGGAGATCGAAGAGCGGACGGGCGCGGCGGCGTTTCGAAGGTAGCAGATTGACAGTCTGATTTTCAGTCTCAACCAGCATCGTCTAGCTCCAAACCGGCAGCATCAGCAATGAGAAGAGCTGGTGCCGCAACATCAGGAAATGCTCCACTATCGGACCCAGCGTGAGGGCGGGGAAAAACGTCAGCGCGCCCACGATCAGGACCACGCTCACTAGCAACCCCACAAACAGCGGGCCGTTGGTGGGCAAGGTGCCCGCTGAGGCGGGTACCAGCTTCTTCCGAGCCAGGCTTCCGGCTACCGCCAGCAGCGGAATAATCATCAGAAAGCGGCCGATCAGCATGGCGAGACCTATCGTCAAGTTGTACCAGGGTGTGTTGGAAGAGATGCCACCGAACGCGCTCCCGTTATTGCCCGTACCGCTGCTATAGGCGTACAGAATTTCCGAGAGTCCGTGCGGGCCGTTGTTCCCTACATTGGCCGTCGCCGGGCCCGGCGGATTGATCCAGCTGTTCTTGGCGAAGCTGATTACGGAGGCCGTGCCGGAGAACAGCAGAATGCTTGCCGCGAGCACCAGCACCGCCAGCATCACCATCTTGACTTCCTTTTGCTCGATCTTCTTGCCCAGGTATTCGGGAGTTCTGCCCACCATCAGCCCGGCAATGAACACGGCGAGGATGGCGAACATGAGCATGCCGTACAGCCCGGCCCCCACGCCGCCGAACACGACTTCGCCCAGTTCAATGTTGACCAGCGGCACCAGGCCCCCGAGCGGCGTGAAACTATCGTGCATGCCATTCACCGCCCCACAGCTCGCATCCGTCGTCACGGTGGCAAACAACGCCGAATTGGCGATCCCGAAGCGTACTTCCTTGCCTTCCATATTGCCGCCCGTTTGGGTCGCGGTCGGATGGTTCTCGATCCCCATGGCACTCAAAATCGGATTTCCGTATTGTTCCGCGGAGTAGCTGATCGCCACGCCTCCCAGAAACAGGAGGCTCATGGCCGCGAAGAGCGCCCAACCCTGCCGCGTGTCTTTCACCATCTTGCCGAACGTGTAAGTGAGCCCCGCCGGAATCACGAAAATGGAAAGGAGTTGGATGAAATTCGAAAGTGGAGTCGGATTTTCAAACGGGTGCGCGGAGTTCGCGTTGAAAAAGCCGCCGCCATTCGTGCCGAGCATCTTAATGGCCTCCTGTGAGGCTACCGGTCCTTGGGCAATGGTCTGCTTGCTGCCCTCCAACGTCGTCACATTCGTATAAGGGCTCAGATTCTGAATCACGCCTTGCGAGACGAACAACAGCGAAATAACGATCGCCAGCGGCAGCAACACATAGACCGTGGCGCGCACCAGATCGACCCAGAAATTGCCGATCTTCTCGCTCGAATGCCGCGCAAAGCCTCGCACCAGCGCGATCGCAATCGCGATGCCCGCGGCGGCCGAAAAGAAATTATGAGTCGCCAGCCCCACCATCTGCGTCAAGTAGCTCATGGTGATTTCCGGCGTATAGGCCTGCCAGTTGGTGTTGGTGGTGAAGCTGACAGCCGTGTTGAAGGCCAAGTCAGGCGTCATCGCCGTCGCGCCCTGTGCAGCGTGGGCGGTTCCAAACCCTTGCGGATTGAATGGCAGGAAACCCTGTATCCGCTGCACCAAATAAGTGAGCAACAGGCTCACCAGACTGAACATTAATAGCGAACCTGCGTATCCGGTCCAGCGCTGTTCCTGGTCTTCCTTGATCCCGCACAGGCGATAGATCCGCTGCTCGAGGGGCCGCAGCACCGGATGCAACCACGTGCGCTCCCCCTCGAAAACGCGCGCCATGAACGCGCCCATTGGCCTGGTCAGCGCCAGCACCGCCAGAAAGAACACCGCAATTTGAAGCAGCCCATTCGGAGTCAAAGGCGTCCCCCAGTCAGAAACGCTCCGGGCGCAGCAGCGCGTACACCAGGTACACCGTCAGCGCCAGAGAGATCACAGCCGCAATCAGATAGTCCATTCCCCACCTCTAGAGACGGTCGCACCCACGCACGTAAGCCCAGCCCACGACGAAAAACAGCACCGCAATCGAGATGAACATCAAATCCAACAACATAGGCTCCCTCAGACGGCTAAGGCTGCGACGGTATGGCCGGCGCGTGCCAGTGACCGGGCCAATTTGCCTTCGGCATTGGGCCACCAGCCTCTCCGGGATGCAACCACCACCACAGAGCTAGGTGTAAGAACCCGTTGCAAGCCAATCTCCAAATCCCTCGCGAGTACGACCTGTACGTCCACCGGTGCATAGGCTTCCCGGGCGAGCGTCGCCAGTTCCCGCTCTACGAATTGGGGCGAGACATCGGGCTGGTCGAGCTGAAGCGGAAACGGCACAATCTGCAC
>DATFQZ010000081.1:0-9036 GCA_035263765.1 Candidatus Angelobacter sp.
GCTCCTGATGCATGCGGCTCAGCGACCCTTGGGCTGCGCCGCGAAACCTCCTGACCAAAATTCGTAGCTACGCTCCAAAGCGGCAGCCATGTGTGGCACAGGCACTCCTGCCTGTGCAGCAGCTAATCTTCTAAAGGATACGAGCACCGGCAAGAGTGCCGGTGCCACGCCATCTCGGCAAGTCTCATTCATGGTTGCGTCGAGAAAAATGCACGGGGCTGTACATCAGTGAACTTCCATCCCGCGGAGCCATTCTCGGCGACAAAACGCAGTTTGGCCTGCTTGCGCAGCGGAGGGGTGATGGCTTCGTGCACCTCCGCATCCATCTCCACGGCAACTTCAGCGATGCCTTTGCCACTGTCCATTGACGCCTCGAGAAGATTGAAGTGGAAGCGAACATTGCCGGTCTGCGCGAAGAATGCCGTGACTTGCTGCTGGAATAGCGGGCCGTCCGGCATCGTCGCTAGATCAAAAGCACCGAGCATCTTGCGCTGATTGTGCGCGACCAGCCCGGTTGTGATCTGATCCAGCAACTGTGACGCCTTGCTGAGAGTGAATGAATTGTCCTTCGCCGGCAAAGGAGACTGCTGTGCTTGCGACTGCGCGTGCTGCATCGGCAGACCTACCAGCATCATGCCCACCATTGCAAAGCAGAGTCTTCTGTAGCGGTTCGCGTTTTGGTGTATCCCGCCCCGAGTTACCTCAGCGGCTAAAGCCGGAAGTTTTGTGGCACTGGCCGCAGGCCTGAAGGCCTGCTCCACCCAGTGCCTTCCCCACTTTTCGGCCAGAAACAGAATCTCAGGAATCGCGCTACGCGGCACGCTCACCGCCTTCCGGGCCGTAGAAAATGACCCACACGAGGAAATCGTCAGTGAAGTCTTCAAAACGATGCACCTCGCCGGCGGCTGCGAACAGCGCGTCACCGGACGAGAAACGCATGCGCCTTCCTTCACAGACGAAATATCCCGTGCCTGAAGCCACAATGTACAACTCATCCCGCGTATGAGGCGTCTGCGGGTCCACGCCTTTGGGCGCGTAAATCTTCAGATCCACCGAACCGTGCGTGAAGAGCAGTGCCGAAGCCTTGCCGTCTTTCGTCGGAACGGCACGGCGCGCGTCGGATAGTGTGATTTGCCTGGCTGAGCTGAACTCCATTCGGAATTCCTTCCCTGATCCGCGATCAATCCGCGCAAATCCGCGGTTGGTCTTTCATTGTCAGAACTCCATCTTCTTGCCCCATTCGTTGGCGAAGACTACGCGCTCGACATCGAAGCGTCCCCCGTAAGGTTTGTCGGGGCCTTTGCGGCGGCCGATGGCAAGCAGCGCCACCACGCGCACCCGAGCGGGTATTTTGAGCAGCGTTCTTACCTTGTCTTCTTCAAACCCTTCCATGGGAGCGGTGTCATAGCCGAGCGTCTCCGCAGTCCACAGCATGGTGGTGAGCGCGATCATGGTGTGGCGGTTGGCCCAAAGGTCAAAGCTGGGCGAGACGCCACCGGCTTGGCCTGGATTTCCCCCAAGAAAAGATTGGATTGCCCCCCGCGCGCGTTCGTGTTCGCTGTCTCCGCCGTAACCGTGCTGCTTGGCCATGCGAATCATTTCATCGAGGTCGCCGTTCTTCCATCCTTGCGGATCGCCGCAGGCCACCACAACGGCGCTGGCTTCTTCAACCTTGGACTGGTTAAAAGCTGCGGCGCGAAGCCTCTTCCTCTGCTCACGGTCGGTCACCACCACGAAGCGCCATGGCTGCAAGTTGTAGCCGCTGGGCGCCTCCAAACCCGCGCGGATGATTTTTTCAAGGTCGGCCGTGTGGATTGGCACGTCCTCAAAACTGGGCGTAGCCCGCCGCTCTTGGATGGCCTGGCTCAGCAGTTTTTCCGCCGCAACTTTCGCCATGGAAACGCTCCTCGACACGCGTCTGCCAATTCTTTCACACGCGCGCGGCCCTGGCATAGCCCTGGCGCTGCTGGGGTGGATCGTTTCTGATCAGGGCACAGGAACCTCGAAGCCATCACGTTAGCCATCAGGGCCTGTTGTGCTCTCGGCGAGTCGAGCCGCTTGTGTCATCAGGTAATTCCGCTCGGGAGTACTCGTGGTGCGGCCCGCCGCAATCCGGTAGTGCTCGATAGCGCCTTCGTAGTCGCCAACCATTTCCAGGAGGTGAGCCCGAACCGCGTGCAGACGATAATGCTCGGCCAGCCGGCTGTCAGCATCCAGCGCTCTCAACAATTCAAGCCCTTGAGCCGGGCCGTGTACCATGGCTGCCGCAATCGCATGATTGAGCGTCACCATGGGGTTGGGAGCCACGCGTTTCATCAGCTCGTACAACGCCAGGATCTGCGGCCAGTCTGTGTCTTCAGCCCGGGCCGCTTCGTCATGAACGGCGGCGACTGCTGCTTGTAGTTGGTACGGGCCGACTGCGCCTTTCGAGAGCGCACAAGTCAAGAGGGCACTGCCTTCGGAAATAGCCTGGCCGTCCCACAGAGTGCGATTCTGCTCGTCGAGAGGGATTAGCTCTTCATTCGGTCCGTTTCGTGCCGCACGGCGCGCGTCGGTTAACAACATGAGCGCCAAGAGGCCCGCAACTTCAGAGTCATCCGGAAGCAGCGTTCTCACACAGCGAGTCAATCGGATCGCCTCACGCGCCAGATCCAGGCGTTGCAGGTGCACTCCAACGCTACTCGTGTAACCCTCGTTGAAGATCAAGTAGAGCACGTGCAGCACGCTAGGCAACCGCTCGGTACGTTCTCGCGGAGAAGGCAGGTCGAATGGCACGCCTGATGTCTTGATGCTTTCCTTGGCTCGGCTGATCCGCTGCGCCATCGTCGCGTCTGGGACCAGGAAAGCATTGGCAATCTCAGCCGTAGTTAAACCGCCGACCGCCCGCAGTGTCAGGGCAATGGCCGAGGATGAAGTCAAGGCGGGATGGCAGCACATGAAAAGCAGAATCAGCGTGTCGTCCGGATCCATGTCAGACTCGATGTCAACGGCGGGCGCGACGGTCTCCGCTTCTTTGGCCACGGCGGTTTCCCTCTGGCGGCGAGCAATTTCGCTGCGCACCTGGTCGGTCATGCGCCGAGACGCGACCTGAATCAGCCAGCCGCGTGGGTTGTCGGGAATGCCTTCGCGCGGCCATTGCGTGAAAGCAGCAATCATGGCTTCCTGAACCGCGTCCTCCGCGGCAGAGAAGTCGTGAAAGCGGCGAGCCACCACACCGAGCACCTGCGGAGCGAGTTCGCGCAGCAGGTGCTCAGAAGTTGTGTCCCAGGGCTTAGTCATCTCAGCTCACGCTACAGCATTTCAGGCGGGGGCGCGCTCATCACCGGTCGCACTTCAATCGGCATGTTCAACGGCGCTCCGCCGGGCCCGGGCGCAGCAGACACTCTGGCTGCGATCGCGTACGCGCGCTCCGGGCTGTCTACATCCACGATCCAGAAACCGGCAAGAAACTCCTTGGATTCGGGGAACACGCCATCCGTGATGGGAATACCACCCTTTCCCGCTCTCACCAGCTTAGCTTGATCGGGGAACGCCAAGCCCTCAGCCGCAACCAGCTCGCCCGCCGCTTGAAGCTCTTTGTTGAGACCGAGCATGAAGGCGATGTGCGCCTGGAGGTCGTTCTTGGGCCAACCGAGAACTCCCGCGCCCGCCCGCATCGTGTTCATCATCAAAATGTACTTCATATGTGTATGCTGCTCCTTTCGTTGCTCGCGCCTTCGTCCGCGCTGTTACCCATGGGTCGGAGCCCACGTCGCATTCTCGACATCCTGTGTTTAGGATTTCGGTGGTTCATAACTCGCAAAACGTCGCACTTCGATGGGCATGTTTGTGGGTACTCCTCCAGGCCCGGATGCCGCCGAAATCCGGGCGGCTATAGCGCAAGCGCGGTCGTGAGTGGCAACATCAATGATCCAGTACCCCAACAGAAACTCTTTGGCCTCAGGAAAGACGCCGTCCGTAACCGGGATTCCATTTTTTTCGCCCCGCACAACCACAGCGGCCCCCGGTGCCGCCAGGCCCTGCGTAGCCACAAACTCTCGAGATTCGGTCAGCTCTCTCTCGATGTCCCTGAGGACCGTCATATGGGCTCCAATGTCTTTTTGCGACCAGGCACGATACGCGTCAACACCCGCCTTCGTCCCGGACATCAACAGAATGTATTTCATGTCCTTTGCTCCCCTGCTGTTCTGATTGCCGTTCTTCTAGCTCTTTTCGTCGGTGTGAAACATCCACCGGACTCCAAATCTATCGTTGAGGGCTCCGTAAGCACCGAAGAACACCTGGCGCAGCGGATCGGTGACTTCCGCTCCTTGGGAGAGCCTTTCAAATAAAGCCTTCAACTCTTGGAAAGTTCCGCAGTTCAAGTAGAGACAAACGGTTCTTCCGGGAATTGGCGTCTCGTCAAGGACAAGCCAATCCGACGCCGAAATTTCCAGATTGCCGCTTCGAAGCCGGGCATTGAGCACTTTGTCGTGCTGGGGGGCAGGTATCTGGTCCTTCGCCGGGGTGTCCTTCACTTTCGTGACCACCAGCTCTCCTCCTAAGCAGGATCTGTAAAACTCCATAGCCTGCCTGCATTTGCCATCAAATAACAAGTATGGCGTCAGGGATGTCATTTTGATCTCTCCTTCATTCTCGGCTGTAGCGCCTGTGATCTGCGCTTTCACGGGGTAGTCGGAACCGCTCTGGCATTCTCTACATCCTCAAAAAAAGAATTTTTCATTGGCCTGCCTGTCGATTTTGCCGGGCCAGAACCGACTAACGGGTGGAGGTCGAAAATGACAACCGGCGAATTGGTGGTTGACGTTAGCCAGGACTGGATCCTTGCCTGCGATGTCCAGCAGCGGTTTATGCAGGGTCTGGAGCGGACCAGTGTCTCCGCGGACCTGAGCGCACGGTGCCGTCAGGTTCGAGCCATCGGCGGCGATTGTTACGATTTCATGCCTCTGGCTGATGATCGCGTGGCTTTAGTCGTTGGCGACGCCTCCGGCAAAGGGCTCGCTGCCGCACTGATGATAGCCAACGTCCAAGCCTCCCTTCGGACGGCGGCTTCATTTACGGGAGATGATTTGTCCGCATTGCTCCAAGCGGTGAACCGACAGGCGTACACTTCGTCGCTCGCGGACCGTTACGCAACGTTGTTCTATGGAGTATTCGACGGAGCTACACGCACGCTGCGATACGTGAATGCCGGACATAACCCACCGGTAGTGCTTCGCAGAGATGGTTCAACAGATTTGCTCAAACCGGGCGGAGCCCCTGTTGGAATGTTTCCCGATTCAAAGTATGAGGAGTGTGTTGCACGGTTAAATCCCGGCGACTTGGTCATCGCTTGCACTGACGGCGTCATTGAAGCAGCGAACCCGGCAGGGGAAGAGTGGGGAGTTGAGGGCCTTTTGAGAGCTACGGTTGCTTGGGCCCCCGGGCACGATGCAAATGCTGACGATCTGGTCCGGCTGATCTTCAACTCAATGGATGACTTCACTGCGGGACACCAGGTCGATGATGCGACAGTGGCCGTTCTTCAAGTGCGTTGAACTCCGCCTGGCGGGACAGCGTTCATCCCGGCGAGCCGGGATGAATCTGTAGACCAAATCTACCCACTGCCGGCTCTGGCCGGGTCGGATTCAAATCCGGTAAAGATTAAGATATTCCCGTGCCTCGATCACTCAAAGCCCATCTGCTGCTGGTGCTGATCACACTGGTGTGGGGAAGCACCTTCGTGCTGATCAAAGAAGCGCTGCGGGATTCGTCTCCGCTGATGTTGAACGCGGTGCGTATGACGCTGGCCGCCGTTTTGCTGGCTGTCTATTACCGCAAGTACTTGGCCACGCTTGACCGCCGCGCCGCCGCAGCGGGATCGGTTGTCGGCATTTTTCTCTATCTCGGTTACGCGCTGCAAACCACCGGACTCAGGTTGACCACGCCTTCGAAGGCAGCATTTCTCACCGGTGTCTCCACTGTGCTGGTGCCGCTGGTGCTGGTGGTTTTCTGGCGGACACGCGTCCACGCATGGCGTGCGGTTGGTATCGTGCTCGCGCTCGCCGGGCTTTTCCTGATGACCGTTCCCGCCGGACGCCAGGGTCTGGCCGATTTTGCCAACGTTAACCAGGGCGACCTCCTGTGTATCGGCTGCTCCGTAGCCTTTGCTTTTCAGATTGTCTTTCTCGGCCGCTCCACGCAGAGGTTCCCGTTCGAACAAATGGCGGTTTTGCAGATCGCCGTAGCCGCCGTACTCATGACTGTGACGGCGCCGCTGCTGGAGCAGCCTCATTTCCGATTCTCGCCGGCGGTGATCGCCACCGTGTTGGTGACCGGCATTCTGGGCACTGCGGTGGCGTTCACCGTCCAGGCCTGGGCACAGCAATTTACGCCGGCGACGCATACCGCGCTGATCTTTACCCTGGAACCGGTGTTTGCCTGGTTGACGTCATTTCTCTATCTCAAAGAAAGACTCGGGCTTCGGGCAGGCGCTGGGGCTCTCCTGATCCTCGGCGGAGTGCTGGTTTCCGAGCTTCTAGGCCAGGTCGCACAACCCGATTTCGAACTGGCCAGCGAAGCCGCTGGCAGGTAGGTGGCGGGTCAGTTCGGCAGAAATGAACCGCTATCTGTATCAGCGTCTAGCGATCCCGGCATCCACGGGAACTGCACCGCAGTCCCCCCAAACAGCGGCGCGGCCTGGGGACCCCGTTGATCGCGGGCCCCAGCCCAGGACTAGCCCAGGCCTTTAGGCTTGAGTGGGTGAGCAAAGCGAATGAACAGACGGCGGGCTAGTTTTACCGGAAATGACCCACTATCTGGGGGATAACGCCCTCGCTGGTTTGCGCGTCTAACAGGATGCTCTCCCTACGAAACCAGTGGGTTTCGGCGCTCCGGCGTGGACTTTGCACAACGGGGTGAAGGAGACGGGCGTTCGATTTATAATCTGACTGATATAGAGTCGGAGGAGACGTTTGTATGAACTCGCGTTTGCGCGCTTTGATCGCGCGGATCCGGACCCAGCAACCCCTGTCTACGCTGGTGATTCTGTTGACCCTGACGCTCGGCATTTTGATTGGAACGGTTTTAAGCCGCAACGCGGTTAGGGGCAGCTCCAACAAGACGTCGGACGCCGCGTTGTTGCCGATGCAATCGCCGCAGCAGCTCAGCAGCACGTTTGGGCAGGTGGCCAAGCAGATAGAGCCTGCGGTGGTGAACATCAGCACTGAATCGAATGCCAAGCCGCGCCGCCGTGCCGGACGGCCAAACCGCGGAGAGGGCCAGGGCCAGGATCCCTTCCAGGATTTCTTTGACCGTTACTTCGGGCAAAACCCTGACGATGACACGAACCCGTTTGACGGCCAGGGAAGCGGCCGCCAAAGATCGTTGGGGTCGGGTGTGATCTTGAACGCCAACGGCTATATCATCACCAACTTTCACGTGGTCGACGGTGCGGACCGTATCCGTGTACGGATCAAAGACGACCCGCCGGGTGTGCTGCACGACGCCAAACTCATCGGCAACGACCGCGAGACCGACTTGGCCGTGATCAAGATCGACCCGCCGAAAGAGAGCACGCTCCACCCCGCCAAGCTCGGCAATTCGGAAGGTATGACCGTGGGCGATTGGGTGCTGGCCGTGGGTAGCCCGTTTGGCCTCGAAAATACGGTGACCGCGGGAATCGTGTCCGCCATGGGACGCAACATCAATCCCGGCAAACAGTTCCAGTCCTTTATCCAGACTGACGCCGCCATCAATCCCGGTAACTCCGGCGGCCCGCTGGTGAACATGAACGGCGAAGTCATCGGCATCAACACCGCGATCTACACGCAGTCGTTCGGATATCAGGGCGTGGGGTTTGCCATGCCGTCGAACACCGTGCGCGAAGTTTATGAGCAGTTGACCGGCCCGGAGCATCGCGTTGCGCGCGGCTCGATCGGAGTACTGTTCAACGCGACGCCTAACCCGGCCCTGGCCCGCATGTACGGAGTAAAGGGCGGCGTAACGATCTCGGAAGTGGTTTCCGGCAAGCCGGCAGAGAAAGCCGGGTTGGAAGCCGGCGATACCATTACCGCCGTCAACGGAAAGCCGGTCAAGAATGGAGATGAACTTGTCGGCATTATCTCCGCGGTGAAACCGGGCAACAAAGTGGATGTCACCTACATCCGCAACGGCCAGCAGAAGCAGGCCAGCGTCGTGGTGAAAGACCGCACCGAACTGACTCCCGAGCGTACGGAAGAGGCTGACAACTCCACTGACGACACTCCACCGAAGTCATCCAAACTTGGCATCACCGTGCATTCGCTGACGCAGGAACAGGTGGAACGGCTGGGTGTTCCCTCCGGCAAAGGAGTCATCGTTACGGACGTCAAGGCAGATTCTTTTGGCGACGATATCGGGCTGCAGCCGGGGATGGTCGTGCTTCAGGTCAACCGTCAACAGGTGAACAACGAGGAAGAGTTCCGCAAACTGACGTCGCAACTCAAGAGCGGCCAGGATGTGGTTTTCCTGGTCCATCAAGGACGTGGTTCGAACGGCGGCAACATATTCCTGTCCGGGACGCTCCCGTAACCAGAGCAGGAAACAAAAGGCTGGCGTAGCGGCATCCAAACATGACATGATGGGTCCCACGGCATTCATTAGGTGAGGTCTATTTTTTGCGTCCCCACATCAGAAAGCTGTTTATAATCAGCGCGATAGTGGCTTTGTACCCGGGAATCACTCCGGCCCAGACCACTAAATCGACCCCGGCGAGCAAGACGGCGGCCGCGCATCGCCGCCACGTCAAGCACCGTAAAGTGTCATGGAAGAAGCATGGTCAACAGGCCATTCAGACGGATCGCGCCCGCGAGATCCAGTCTGCCCTGATCCGCGAACACTACCTCACTGGCGAACCTAGCGGCGCCTGGGACACCCGCACCCAGGACGCGATGACGCGTTATCAGAGCGACAACGGCTGGCAAACCAAAGTCACGCCGGACTCCCGCGCTCTGATCAAGCTGGGCCTGGGACCGAATTACTCCGACAAAGACCTGTTGAACCTGAGCCCTAAACCCA
>DATFQZ010000082.1:0-13738 GCA_035263765.1 Candidatus Angelobacter sp.
GCAGGCAGCAGACTTCAACGTCAGCCGCCACGGCTTGGAGCTCGGCTCTCTAGTAACCATCCATCTTCCCGGAGCGCCGCCGGCCACGGTGGTCGCGCAAAGTCCGGCGCCGGGGGCGTTTGACCCAGGTTCGTCCAGGATTTCCCTGGTCTTTTCCGCAACCGACAACGCTCCCCGCTACGTGATGCCGAGTTTCACGGGCAAGACGCTGGCAGAAGCCGAGGATGCTCTCGAAAAAGCCGGCCTTGTTTTGGGGAGGGTACCGGGAGCGCCTAACGCTGAAGACGCAGAGCGGGCTACCTCGGCGACGCGCGTCGTGGTCGGGCAGCGTCCGCAGGCCGGGCATAAAGTGGTGGCGGGCAGTGCGATTGATTTCGACGTCCGATGATTGGGGAGTGAGCGCCTGCGTTCTAAATCTTTTTCGTTGCCCGACGATTCTTGCAAATCATTGAAAGCCAACGTAGAGACGTGGCACTGCCACGTCTCACTGTTCGTGTCGTTCATCATGTGTCATTCTGGCAAATCGGCTTCCGATGCGTCGTTCAGGGCGTGAACGTTAGACGCGGCAATGCCTCCACCCCAACCCGGGCAGAGCCGGCCCGGTCAGGGGACCCCGGTGCCGCGTCTCTACGGCTAGCTGAGTCGTTCGCCTGCCGCTGGACGGTACCCGCTTACGAACTCGCGCGCAGAGATTGCTCGCTTGCCTTCGGGTTGGACTTCCAGCAGCTCGAGTCCGGTTGCACTACCGCAGCCGGCCACCAGTTTCTCACCGTCCCATCGTAGCTCGCCGGAACCCAGCGTGGCCGAAGGGTGTACCTCCTCGCGGGCAGCCACGATCTTCAAGCTCTTGTCTCGGAATCGTGCGGTTGCGCCGGGCCACGGCTGGAAACCGCGTAGCCGGTTGCGAATCTCGGCCGCCGTGCGATGGAAATCGATTTGCCCGTCTTCTTTTTTGAGAATCGGCGCCAAGGTCGCGCGCGAATGGTCCTGTGGCTTCCGCCGGACCGTGCCTCGCTCCAGACCGCGTAACGTTTTTTCCAGGAGATCGGCGCCAAGTTTGGCCAGGCGGGGTGTCAGCGTGATGGCCGTGTCTTCGGGATCGATCGGCAAGTAGTCTTGCAGCAGAATGTCGCCGGTATCCAGGCCCTCGTTGAGAAGCATGGTGGTCACGCCGGTTACTACTTCGCCGTTGGCAATGGCCCATTGCACCGGCGCGGCTCCCCGGTATCTTGGCAGCAGCGATGCATGCACGTTGATGTTGCCGCGCGGCGGAAGCGCCAGCATCCAGGGCGGAATCAAACGTCCGTAACCGACGACGACGATGGCATCGGGCCTGAGCTGTTCCAGCTTCTGCTTGAAGTCCTCGTTGGCTTTGATTTTCTCCGGTTGGATCACCGGCAATCCGAGCTCTTCCGCGGCCTGTTTCACTGGAGGCGCCGCCAGCACCATGCCGCGGCCCTGCGGACGGTCAGGCTGGGTCACCACGAGTTGAACCTCAAAACCGCTTCCCGCCGCCCGCTCCAGCGAGGGCACCGCGAACTGCGGCGTGCCGCAGAAAACCAGCTTCATTTCCACTCGCCGGCGCGCATCAGCTTTTTGATCTTGCGTTTCATGATGTCGCGCTTGAGGGCGCTGATGTGGCTGATGTAGAGCCTCCCCTGCAGGTGCTCGGTCTCATGCAATAAGGCTCGGGCCAGCAGGCCTTCGCCCGTAGTCTCAAACCACTCTCCTGTCAGGCCCTGGGCGCGGACCGTGACCACGTTGGCGCGGCTCACTGTCTCCCGGAAATCCGGCAGGCTGAGGCAGCCTTCGCTGCCGCTCTGCTTCCCCTGCTTCTTCATGATCTCCGGGTTCACCAGCACCAGCTTGGCCCCGGGATCTTCTTTGAAAGTGACGTCAATGACAGCGATGCGCTTGCTGATGCCGATCTGTGGCGCCGCCAGCCCCACACCATGCGCGGCATACATGGATTCGAACATATCTTCCGCCAGTTTCTTCAATTCGCCGTCAAACTCTGTGATGGTCTCCGCCGGTGTCTCCAACACCGGGTCACCATATTTCACAATGGGATAGATCATGGATGAGAAGGGTCCTCGTCAAAACTTCCACAGTTGTTGTTTGTAACTTTCGAAATTGCGCAGGGTCTCAACGAGCGAGTCTCCGCCGAATTTTTCGAGCGCGCAACGGGCAAGGGTGAGCGCGACCATGGCCTCGGCGGCCACGCCCGCCGCCGGAACCACGCAGACGTCAGAGCGTTCGTAGGCGGCTTTCACCGGTTCGCGAGTCTCAAAATCCACTGAGCCCAGAGGCCGCCGCAGCGTGGAGATCGGCTTCAAGTAACCGCGAACCAGGATGTCCTGGCCATTCGAGACGCCGCCTTCGATGCCGCCCGCGTGATTCGATGCGCGGGTAAAGCCGGTGAAGCCTTGACCGCCGCGCGCGTCCGGAGTCCCCGGTACGCCCGTTTTTGGCGTGCCGGCGTGGTTGTAACCGATTTCGTCATGCACCGCTGAGCCAAATGAGAGCGCGGACTCCACTCCGGTGCCGATCTCCACGGCCTTCACTGCCTGCAAAGACATCACGGCCATGGCCAGCATGCTGTCCAGCCGTTCGTCCCATTGCGCGTAGGTACCCAAGCCGGGTGGCACGTCGTGGGCGACCACCTCAAACACTCCGCCGAGAGAATCGCCGGTGCGCAAGGCCTGATCCACCTCAGCCTTCATTCGCGATTCAGTCTCCGGATCAGCGCAATTCAGCAGAACTTCGCTCTTGGCATGCAGGGCTTGTAGCTTCTCCCAGTGAACTTCGCTGTTGCTGAGCGCAGCCTTTCCAACCGCGATCACGTGACTCAACACTTCCATGCCCAGCTCGCGCAAGAAAAGCTTGGCGATCGAGCCCACAGCCACCCGCGCGGCTGATTCGCGCGCCGAAGCCCGTTCCAGCACGTACCGCGCTTCGGGAAAGTTGTACTTGAGCGCGCCGGCTAAATCCGCGTGGCCGGGGCGTGGTGAAGCGACCCTCTTGTGGAGCGCCGGATCGCCGGGGCCGACCGGCAGTGACTCCTGCCAGTTTTTCCAGTCTTTGTTTTCGAGAAGCACGGCGATCGGCGATCCGATGGTCTGGCCCTGGCGCACGCCGGAAACGATGTGGGCCTGGTCGGTCTCGATCTTCATGCGCCCGCCCCGGCCAAAACCCTGTTGCCGCCGCCAAAGCTCGCGGTCGATGAAACTCTGGTCGACCTTCAACCCGGCCGGCATGCCGGAGAGAAAGGCCACTAGGGTCTCCCCGTGAGATTCTCCGGCAGTAAAGTAGCGCAGCATGGATTCCGACGTCCTCGGCATCCCAGCCCCTGGGCAGCAGGCTGTGACAAACTCTTGATTGTAGCCGATGGCAAGGCAACAGTTAAAAATGGCGGCACGGCGAACAGGCAGGGCTGAGTTGACAGCCGGCAGCAGGAACCAGAGAATGTAACGACCTTGGCTTCTCCAGAAAACTCGCCAACTCCACTCAAGAAACCGGGTTTCTTCGCCCGCTGGGGCTTGCCCGCTGCGATTGGGGCCGTGCTGATCGCCGGCTGCGTCTATTTTGACCTCACCATGAACCCGCACAGCGTGTTCCGAAAGATCTTCCAGAGATCCCAGCCGGTGTACCAATGGGTCCAATCGGATGATAAGGCTTTGTCTTTTCTGCCCGGAGAAAGCAAAGCTTGGGGACCCATCGAACCCCAGCAGGGAGAAATTCACTACGTCATCAACTCCTATCTGCCGGTGGACACCGGCTTGATAGAAGAGGCACAGTGGGGCGAGAACACGGACGCCGCACTGAGGAAGACGTCAGCCTGCTATGAGAGCAAGATTGTCCACTCGGCTAAGGTTTGCACAATGGCGACCGGAAACCCACAACTGATCTTCATCCGCGACGTTCGGGCCAAGCAGTTTGTCCTGGGCAAAGCGCCCGGAGCTATCACCGGAAAGGCACTCCAGGATCAGAACAGCGTGACGGTCACGGTCTTCAAGTTGAAGTGCATGGAGCACTGCAAGTAGTGGGTCAGTTTGAAAACTGACCCACTAGCAGTATCAGCGTCTACCGATTCGCTTGCGGATCGCGGGCCTTTAGGCAGACGTTCATCGCGCAGCGATGAATCCTTGCCAGCAAACTGTACCACTACGCACTGGTAGGCTCTGTGTGGCACCGGCACTCTTGCCGGTGCGGGTGTCCTGGATTGACGAAGCAAGCACAGGCAAGAGTGCCTGTGCCACACAAGAAACCCCCATCCCACTCCTAGAAACCCTGTTGCAATCAGCCCGCACAAGGGTAAAATGCGGCTGCTCTCAAACTCCAAAAAACTGTGCCCCGGCTCCCGACCCTTCCTGGGCAAGTTTGTGGGGTGTGCCCATAAGCGTCGCGGTTAAAGTATTTTTTTGCAATGACTTAGACAGATCGCAATCGCGAAAGTCTTTCGCGTGATGGGCTAAGTCGCAAGGAACCCGTGAACCCTCGGCGGCGGTCTCGTGACCAACGCAAGTGGGGATGCACCTCAAGAGAGCGCAAGAGAAAACTCGACCGGTCGTGGCGGCAGCGGGACGGTCGACCGGAAAGAGAGGGTGGCTTGAACAGAGCAAATCGAATCTCGTTTCTTGCTGTGCTTGCCTTTCTGACAGCGGGGTGCTGGTCGAGCGTATCCGCTCAGATCCTCACCTCGATCAATCCTGCGACCGTTGCGGCGGGCAGCCCCAGCTTTTCCTTGACGGCCATCGGCAGCGGCTTCTCCGCAAACGCTATAGTTCGTGTCAACGGCATAAATCGGCCCACGACATTTGTGAGTTCCACACAGTTGGCGGCCACCATCTTTGCGACCGACGTAGCTCAGCCCGGCATCGACCAGATCACTGTATCGAATGGACTGAGTGTCTCCAAACCCGTCAATCTGACCGTGATCAGGCCCGTTCCCCCAGCTCTCACCCGGGTTGCGCCAGGCTTTGTTGCGCAGGGTGGGCAACGGGTCGAGTTGACGCTTATCGGGACGAACTTTTTCCCTGGAGCTACGGTCGTCATCTCCGGGCCCGCCAGCGTGAACAATGGGCCAAGCCGTGACATCGCGATTTTGAACGTCTCAGTCCTCAGCAGCTCAGTGATGACTGCGCTGATCAGCGTAGGCCCCACGGCGGCGGCCGGCGTGCGCGGTGTTGACGTTGTGAACCCCGACGGGCAAAGCACCACCACGAATGCCACCACCCAACCGCTGGGCGTCCAGTCGTCCAATTCCTTAGGCGCGCCGCTTTCCATTCTGACCCTGGCGGTGACGCATCCGCGCGATGGGACCGTGGTGATGCAGGGCCAGGAATTGAACGCTGGGGCCATCCTGGCAGGAAGCGGGACGGGAACAGCGATCGGCCAGTGGCTCTGGGACGGCAACGTCGTGGAGCAGTTCACTGCGTCCGTCATTGGCGGACAAAGCGTGGCGGTGGAAACGCAACAACTGCTGCCCACATGGTCTCTGGGCATTCACACTCTGCAGTTGCGGATGGTGCAGCCCAATCAGGTCGCCACCCGGACCATCACGCTGGTGATTAACCCCGGCGATTGGCGTCTGGAAGGGATGCTGGAGCCGGCGTATGGTGCGGTCTTTTCACCCGACCAGCCACCTCTTCTGCACTGGAACGTGGTGCCAGGCGCGGCCAAATATCAAGTTGGATTCTCCGCTCGTCCGTATTTCAATACGATTGAGAAGTGGTATGACGCCGCCGACAATCGCTGGCAGGTGCCGCAAGACGTGTGGCGCAAGCAGGCCGACGGGGAGCTTTTCTGGACCGTGCGCACGGTTGATGCTTCCGGCCTGGCACGTAAGCCGCTGCCCATGCGAAGTATCTTCCGCGCCGTCGAAGGAAGTCTGACATCAGCCCGCACCGAACCGGCAAGGACGTCAGAAGGGAATACGCTGCTGGAATGGAAGCCAGTAACGCAACATGCTTTCTACCTCATTACCCTGAGCTCGGACCGCGAAGGCACGAAGATCATCCGCCGTTATCTTTCCTCCCAGCCTCAGATTGACCTGCGCGCTGTTGATGACCGGCTGGAAGCCGGCAAGACCTACTTCTGGCGAGTCGATGCGCTCGCATCATCAGGCAAGATAATCATGTCCGGGCCGCCGCAAAGTTTTGTGGCGGTTCCCAGACGCAAAACCGCGTTGCGTGATCAGCGCGGCCAGGTCGTTCAACTGGCGTCGCTGGGAATGCCCGCCGGCTTCGGCATGGCAGCACCGGACCTGCAGACGCAGATCACCAAGCGCACGCCCGCGCCGGACAGCACGGTGACTGAGTCTCAGCCCCCGGTCACGGTTGAATTTCAGGCAAAGATCAACCCTCTGGATATCAGCCTGTTGCTGGATGACCTCGATGTGACATCCATGGCGCACGTGACGGAAACGCAAATCACCTACACGCCGGCAATGCCGCTGCAGGCGGGCAGTCACGGCGTGAACCTGATCGTGGGAACAGAAGGAGTAAGCTGGAAGTTTTCAGTCAACGCGCTGCCGGCCTCTGCGCAGTCATCGCGCACGGAGACGACGCAGACGAAGGGCACCGATGCTGAAGCGCCTCCTGCGCCGGCCAAGGAGGCCGGCACTCCCGGCAACGTTCCTACAGCTGAGCCCAGCGCGACGCCCCCGAAACAACCGCCCTCGCTGGTGGAAGACGGACAGTTCAGTTCCACTACGCAGTATGGATCAGGAGGCCGTCCATCACCTTCCAACGCAATCGCCATGGGTGAGCAAATCGCCTTTCAGGATGGGCCGTGGCGCGCCGACGTGAACGGCACGGGACTCATCAACTCAGTCTTCGCTCCGGAAAACCTTCGCACTGCCCAAAACCACATGAATAATTACGTGGCGCAGCTCAACTATCAGGGCCAAGGCTGGGATGCCGGCCTGCGCGTGGGCATCCTTACTTCTGCGCTTTTCTCGAGCGCACAGTTCGTGACGGCTGCCACCCCGCGGCAAGCGGTGGAGGTGATGCTCAATACCAAAGCCGGCTCTTTCGGTTACTTTACCAACACCAGCGACTTGGCTCTCGGCGGCGGTTCCGGAATCACGTTCCATCAGCGCGTCATGGGCGCGAGTTGGCTGGCGCCTCTGCCCAAGAAGTGGATTGAGTTCCGCTTTATGTGGCTGAACGCCCAAGATTTGGGCTCACCCACGACTGTCACCTTTGATTCCTTGGGCCATCCCCTCATCACCGCAAACCCCCTCACGCCACCGCAGAGCGGCAACATTTATGGCGGGCTGTTGTTGTTTCATCTCACGCCGCTCTGGACCTGGACCTCAGAGTACGCGTGGGGCTACAACAACCTGAACACTTCCGATCCGACATCCACTGATGTCTTTGGACGCGCATGGCGCACCGGGATCGGCGGACAGGCCGGTAAGACCCTGATCAACGTAGCCTATCGCGACGTAAGTCCAGGCTTTGTGAACCCCGCCAATCCCGGCTTAACGCTGGCCAGCAGATCGGCGCTGCGTGGCGTGGATTCTAGCGTCAGCCAAACGACCCCAGTCGGAACTTTCTCCGCCGGGTACAGCTTCTTGATGAACAATCTGCATTCGTCAGACGCGCCGGAGCTTTTGCTGCATAACCTGACGCAATCCTGGATGAAGCCTTTCGGCGTGAAGACTACGGTTGTGGTTTCGGCTTCGGAGGCGCTGACGCAGACAGGAACCATCCCAGCGGCGCTGCTGGGTTTGCCGCCTGTGCAGCAAGGTATTCAGGACATGCGTAACATCTCCGGGAACGTCAGCGTTACTCGCCAGATCGGCACAACCAGCATCTCGGTGACCGGCGTCCGAGCCTGGAACCGCAACAATATTTTCCCGACTGCGGACGTAATCACGTCCGCAGTCTCGCTCGGCGCCAACTGGCTCAGCAAAGGCATTTTCCAGTTCAATTCTTCGCTGAGCTACAACTGGGTGGCTGCAGAGAAATTCTCTGTCGGCGATAGCCGCAACATCGCGTTCTCCTTGCAGCCGGCTCTAGTGTGGGCGAAGAAGGGAATACAGGTCGCTCCGCTCGTCAGCATCAGCCAAGGCCGGACCTTGCTGGCCACTGGCGTCCTGACCAACGACACACTGACTGGCCAGTACGGCGGCCGCTTCGCCTGGACGCTGCCTGGCGCGCTCAAGTTCAACACACTCTCATTTCAAGGAAACTACAACCAAATCCGCAACAGCATCGCGGACCTGGACCAGCGCGGCACACAGTTGCTGGGCATCTGGACCTTCACGTGGGGGCAGCGGAAACAAGTCTACTGACCATGGGAGCCGAGATTTGAAATGCATCATTCTTTTCTAAAAACCGCTTGCGGGCTCTGGTTCTGCGCCGTGGCCGGCGCAGTTGGAATGGCGCAAGGAACTCTAGCGGGCATTCCGGGCCCATCGCTCAATGGCTTCAGTCCTGCTCAGGGTGCGCAGGGAACCACGGTCACCATCACCTTCACCGGGAATGGCTTTGTCGCTCCGGGGTTGGGCCTTGAATTCACGCCTTCACTGGGACTGGCAGTCAGCAATCCGCATGTGGTATCCATCACCCAAATCTCCGCCCAAGTCCAAATCGATCCGAGCGCTCCGATCGGCGCTCACGAGGTTTTGCTGAAGGTGAACGGCCACGCTCTGAGGTCAAAGGTTCCGTTCATTGTGACAGCCGGGATGCCTTGCGGAACGTCGGGAACACGGCCTTGCCCCGGCGGCGCCGGGACAGGGACCGCGCCACCGGCGTTGCGCGGATTCTCTCCGACGCAAGCCGAACAAGGTTCAACCGTGACGCTCACCTTGACAGGCGTGAACTTCTCTTCGCCCGCGGGAATTCAATTCACGCCCGGCAAAGGAATTACTGTGCAGTCAGCCACGCTGGTGAATCCGGGCCAGATTCAGACGCAGGTTGTGGTCGCCCCGGATGCGCCTCTGGGGCCGCGCGCTGTCGCGCTCACGCTAGGCAAGACGCCCCTGCCCGCCCAGAATCCGTTCACCGTGATTCCCGCTGCAGGCCGGCAGGATGGCGCCATGCAGATTCTGCGCCTGGTGCCGAATCAGATCTCTGCCGGCAGCCAGGGCGTGGAGCTTACGATGGAAGGAAGAGATTTCGTTCCTGGAACGCTGGTGAACTTTTCCGGATTAGCCGGGGCCGCTCCCGACGTCGTGGTCATCGGAATTCCGCTCTATGTCAACAGCACGGAGATGCGCGTGACAATCAACGTGCTTCCCTTGGCGCTTCCCGGCGGCCGCGACGTTCAACTGCATACGCCGAAGCAGGATACAGTCACCGGCAAGGGCATGCTGAACGTGCTGGCGGCGATCGCCAAGCCACCGACTCCAAGCTTACAGCTCTCCGCCGCGCCCGATCCGCACATCACAATTCAGTTTGCGAAAGCGCCCGCCGGATTCGCGGTGATCGTGGAACGACAAGCTGGCCTCGATGAAGCGTGGATCCGCATCGGCGCTCCTGTCGAAGACCAGGACTCGGTGGCAGACAACGCTCCGCCTTCGGTACGGCCGCTTGCGTATCGAGTCAGCTATGTTTCCGCGGATGGCAAGGTGGGACCAGCCAGCGATCCGGCGGTAGCACCTGACCACTGATGACAATGATGACGCTGATCTTCACTGATGATCCGCCTTCCTTTTGTGCAGATCCGCGAAAATCAGTGTGATCAGTGTCATCAGTGGTAAGGTTCTCATCAGTGGTAAGGTTTTGTTACAATGAGGGTGCTGCCGAAGTTTTGCGGGCAGCTTCTTTTTTGTTCCCACCTCATGGCGGTGTAGCTCAGGTGGTTAGAGCGACGGTCTCATAATCCGTAGGTCGTTGGTTCGAGTCCAACCGCCGCCACCAGTCTCGTCTCTTTCATCTTCTCGCGTCGCTACAGCGCCGGTCTCGGCTTTTCTTCGACGGGACAGCAGAGCTGTCCCTAGGCGTAGGTCGTTGGGTTCGAGTCCAACCGCCGCCACCAGTCTCGTCTCTTTCTACTGAGAAGCCAAGGCAGGACCTCCGCTGGACCCGTCTCGTGGTATTGATCTAGCTGGCTTCGTGCGACGGAGAAGGCATCGCGAATGCGGTTTCGCCTCAGGCGGCATTCCCGCCGATCAGTACCATCCATTTCCGTTTGGATTGAGGGCGGTGTCGGCGAAGGCGCGGGCCGCTGCTGCTGCGTGACGGTCCGCCTGGTCGCTGAAGGGAACCACTACATAACGGACCTCGCCGGCTTCGAGATGAACAAAGTTGTGGTATGCGGCGTACTCAAGGCCGCCCTTGTGCGCGCCGAGAGAAGAGTTGACGCCCGGCGCCAGAAAGATGACGTAGATCAGGCTCGCGGTAGGCGCGGGAATGGCTTTGCTGGCCAGCCAGTCCGAGAGCTTACGCTGAATCGTCAGATCGTTGACCTTGGTGCCGGTGAGGTCACTGAAGTCCTCAACCGAGGGCAACGCCGACCAGGTGCTGACATGGTTTTTCTTCAGCTCCTCTAACACGCCGGACGGGCGGGCAGCCAGATCGTGAATGGCAACCTGACGCGAACGCACTTGTGGATCGCCCCATCCGCTGCCGAGGAAGATGCTCACCTGCTGCGCAGACTGCATGACCTCGCCGCCATGAAACTTTTTCTCCGCCGCCACCGACAGATCGGCAGGAACAATTTGCGCCTTCCCTCCATCGTCGTCAAAAACCAGATTGGGCTCCTCCGGGCGATCCACGGATGCGGCGGGACTGGCTGGCGGATTCTGCTGCGCCAAGACGGGCGTGAGCGAACTTGTCCACAATAGAACGGCGATTGCGATTCGTTTCATTTCCAGTTCCTCCTATTGCGTCACCTTGAGGGAAACATCGTCGAGCACAAACGAAGTCTGCAGCTCGGAGTCTTCGGCGCCCTTGAAAAAGACCTGAATGGTCTGACCTTTGAATGAACTCAGATCGAAGCTGTGCTGCTGGTAGCCGCTGGCCTTATTCAAGTTGGAGAACGTCGCGAGCGTCGAAAGTACGGTACCAGAAGCATTGCGCACTTGAACCGTCAAAGTGTCGAACGCCGTTGTGGTGCTGGTCTCAGCGGTATCGATGTGGAGCCAGAAGCTCAAAGTTGCAGCCGTGGCATTCGCGGGGATGGCAACCTGCTGCATGACGGTATCGGTTGTCGTTTTGCCAAAGCCGTCCAGCCACGCATCGAAGGTACCGGAATGTGGCGGTTCAGAACTCGAGCTGTTGATGATCTCCAACGGCGAGTGCGTGGACGTGAGCGTCCACGGCGAAGGATTGGAAGCGCCGTTCTCAAACCCGCCATTACCGAGCAGCTCGGTCGTGGTCGATGAGTTCGAGACAGTCACCGTCACGGTCGCCGAGGTCCCAACGTTGCCGGCTGCGTCGGACGCTTTCGACACGATGGTGTGCGCGCCGTTCGTGAAGTTGGTCGTGACAAAACTAAAGGAGATAGAAGTCGAATTCGTATTGCTGGCCACTACGCTGCCGTCGATCAGAAGCTGCATCTGCGTGACCCCCACGTTGTCCGAGGCCGTTGCCGTAACGGTAACGGTTCCTGACACGGTCGCGCCGTTTGCCGGCGCTGTTACGGACGTGGTCGGCGGCGTGGTATCACCGCCGCCCGGCGTAGTCACGTTCAACGCAAAATCGTCGACTACAAATGAAGTCTGCAGCTCAAAATCTTCCTTCCCTTGCAGGAAAATCTGGATCGTCTGGCCCTTGAAGGAGCTGAGATCAAAAGTCTGTTGAGCGTAGCCGGCAGCATGGTTCAAGTTGGAATAAGTCTTCAAGGTGGAGAGAACTGATCCGGACGTATTTCGCACCTGGACCGTTAAGGTGTCAAATGCGGTTGTCGTCGAGGTTTCAGCAGTGTCGATGTGCAACCAGAAGCTCAGCGAAGCCGCTGTGGCATTGGCAGGAATGGTGACGGTCTGCAGGATGGAGTCAGTCGTAGTGCTGCCGTGCCCATCCAGCCAGGCATCGAACGTGCCTGAGTGCGGCGGCTCGGTGCTTGTGCTGTTGATGATCCGGTTCGTGGATACCGACGTCGTCACGGTCCAGGGAGACGGATTCGCCGCTCCGTTTTCAAAGCCTGGATTCCCCAGAATTTGCGTTGTGGTGGTGCCGCCGGAGGCGGTCACGGTCAAAGCAATCGTGGTGGTGTGAGTCACACCGCCTCCCGTGGCGGTCACCGTTACGTTCGAGGTTCCGGTCGTAGCCGTACTGCTGGCGGAGAAGGTCAGCGTTGAACTGCCGCTGCCTGGAGCCGCAATGGAGGCCGGACTGAAGCTTGCGGTCACCCCGGAAGGCAAGCCAGACGCTGACAGCGAGACGGCCGCATTGAAGCCTCCGCTGACCGTCGTCGAGACCGTGCTGCTGCTAGAGCCGGCTTGGGCAACCGACACACTCGAGGGCGAGGCGCTGACCGCGAAATCCGGCGTTGCCGCAGAAGTTACGGTCAGGGTGATGGCTGCCGTGTGCGTCACGCCGCCGCCTGTGGCCGTCACGGTTACCGTCGCTGTGCCGGTAGTGGCGGTGCTGCCGGCGGAGAGAGTTAAGGTTGAGCTGCCGCTTCCCGGCGCCGCGATGGAACTTGGGCTGAAGCTGGCGGTCACACCGGTAGGCAGCCCGGAGGCTGACAGTGCCACCGCTGAATTGAATCCCCCGCTCACCGCAGTCGAAATCGTGCTGGTGGCGGAGCTGCCCTGAACCACGGAGACGTTGGTTGGCGATGCAGCGACGCTGAAGTCCGGTTGCGTGACCGTGAGTGCGATGGTGGCAGTGTGGGTAACACCGGCCCCGGTTGCTGTGACCGTTACGTTGGTCGTTCCCGCGGTTGCACTGCTGCTCGCGGTAAAAGTCAGGGTTGAGCTGCCGCTTCCCGGCGCCGCAATGGAACTCGGGCTGAAGCTGGCAGTCACACCGGAAGGCAGTCCCGAGACCGAGAGGGCCACGGAAGAGTTGAAGCCGCCGCTGATCGTCGTCGAGATGGTGCTGCTGCCCGTGCTGCTTTGCGCCACCGACAGGCTGGCTGGCATCGCGCTCACGGCGAAGTCCGGGGTTGCTTGCTTCCAGACATCGGAAATAGGGGTAGCGCTCGCGGCGCTGCCCACGTGAGTCAGGCCATACAGATCTTCCAGCGTGCGCAGGACGTTGAAGTGGTTGATGGTTTCACTGAACTGACCTTGCTTCACCATCGGGCCGACGAAGATCGTCGGGATCTGGTTGTTGCTGGAGTTATCGTCTTCGTCCCACGTCACGATCAGAAGGCTGTTATGAGTCTGGGCAAACTGGATGTAGCTGCTCAAGTTTTGTTGCAGCCAAGTGTCACCCTGAGCGATGGTGCCGTCATGCATATCGTCATTGAGATTGGGAATGACGAAAGAGAGCGTGGGGAGCGTGTTGAGGTCCGTGGGGAAGCTGGTAAAAGGCTGGTTCGCAGCAGTAGCAACGTTCGTGAAATTGATCCAAGGAGCATGCTTGCGCGCGTAAGCGCCGGACGTGCACACCGTGGAGCCCGCAGCCGGCAGGTCTTCGGAGAAGCCGGTGAAGCTTAGCCCCGCAGCACCCAGTTCGCTGGCCAGATTCTCAGTGGAAAAGGTGTGCGGACAGGAATCATCGGTAACGGCCTGATTCGATCCAGAGAACAGGTCCAGGTAGTTGGGCTGGCTGGGATGTTCCACCGCGAACGATTGTGTAAACAGAGCGCCTTGCTGGGCCAGGCTGTTGAT